>CALMTS010000153.1 GCA_937872685.1 uncultured Desulfomicrobium sp. | reverse complement strand
CGAAGAAGGTGTCAATGACAAAAAAAGCGAAGCCACCGCAGCAGCTTCGCTTTCAGCCGAATCACCGCCCCCATAGCGTCGACAGCGGCGCGGCCAGGAGGTCTGACCCCAGTGAGAATGTTTCCGCACCGTCGTAAAGGATCACTCCAAGGCGCATTTTGTCACCCGCCGCTTCCGCAAAGCGTCGCATCCCCCGCAGGTCGCGCTCGTTGACCGAAGCCGCAGCTTTCACCTCCACCCCGACAAGTTGCCCCTGGGCATTCTCGATGACCAAATCCACTTCATACTTGGCACGGTCCCGGTAATGGAACATCCGATATTCGTTATCGGTCGTGGCGGCATGTTTGAGCAATTCCGCATGGACAAAGGTCTCAAGAACGTGTCCAAAACGGTTTCGCGCCGATAGGCCCGCCGAGGGTGTCAGCCCAAGCAGGGTCGAGAGCAGGCCGGAATCCAGAAAATGCAATTTAGGCGTCTTGACCAGCCCGCCGATTCGGTTGCGACTCCAGGCTTCGATGCGGGTCAGCAGAAACATCTGTTCAAGGATGCCCACATAGCGGGCCGTGGTCTTGTGGTCGAGACCGAGCTGTCCTCCCAAGAGCGAATAGTTGCACATCTGCCCGGACATTTCCGCCAGCACGCGCACAAGACGCGGAAAAAGATCAAGATTGCCGACAGATGCGATATCCCTCACGTCGCGCTGGAGCAGCGCGTTCAGATACTGCCTCGCCCATGCCGCCCGTCGCCGGTGCGTCGAACGCAGCACTGACTCGGGATACCCGCCGCGCAGAACGATCTCCTCCAAGTCCGCCCCCACCATGCACGAATCCACAACGGGAACGGTGCCTGCAAAAACGCTGTCCAGCCAGTTTACCGTCGACCCACATATTTCGGCCTGCGACAAGGGCAGGAGCGTCACGGTTTCCATGCGCCCGGCCAAAGAGTCCGCGACGGTCGGAAGCGTCATCAGATTGGCCGATCCTGTCAGGAGAAATCGTCCGGGCCGCCGGTCCTCGTCTATGCTCTTCTTGATGGCGATGAGCAGGCCTGGCGCACGCTGGATCTCGTCGATGACAACCCTGTCCGCGTCACGGACAAGCGCCACGGGATCTTCCTGGGCGGCCAGCAGCACGGTCTCGTCGTCAAGAGTCAGGTAACGCATTTCCTGCCCTGCGATCCGACGTGCCAGCGTTGTTTTGCCAGCCTGCCTCGGCCCGCTGATAAGAACTGCCGGCGTATCCTGCATCGCGTCATCAATTCGTTTAGTCAGAAATCGATGATAACTTTCTGTATTCATGCCTGAATTGGTATTCAAAATTGGGATTTTGTCAATCGCAAACTGGGATTTAACATCGAGCAAATTGGGATTTTAAGCTATTGCAATTGGGATTTAACAGGCGCCGGCCCCACGTGTCTCAGTCCCGGACATGTTCAAATTCCTGGACAAGTGGGGGCGGACCCGAGACCTGCCCGCACATGGCGGCAGGCAGAGGCTGGACCGTGGCCTCGGCACTCCCTGTCCGTGGACAAAGCAGGTCGCCTCGAATCACGGTTGGACCAAGGACGGCATGGCCATTCGCTGGCCCGAGGGCATCAAGACCAGGGGCGAACTGCATACCCAGTTCCGCCATGTCATCGACGTGCCCCCGACCATACACCATGCAGCAGGACTGCCCGAACCCAAGGGCGTGAAAGGCGTCGACAGCGGCCCATGGACTGGGTGAGCATGGTCTTCTCCTTTGACGACGCCAAGGCCAAGGACCGACGCCAGGATGTCAAGCACCCATTGTGCCCATAGGAATGCACAGGCGGATCAGGTCAATAAACGATCACGGAAGGATCGGGGCAACCCGATCCTTCCGTGATGTATGAGTTGGCCAAACTGCTCGAAGAAAGTTTTGAGGGTATTGGAGAACTGCATTCAGCAGCCCCAAAAAAACAAGTAACCCCCCATGGTGCGCAGATCTGACGAGATGCGTGGGGGGTGTTGTTACAATAATATTCTGAAAACAGGTTTCAGAAAATGGACGGCTCATGCCGCCAACTCAGAACGGCGCGTCGTCCATGCCGCTGGCCTCGGACGGGAAGGCCGGGCCCATGTCGTCATCGTAGCCGGCGTTCCCGCCGCCGCCCTGCTGGGGCGCGGCCTGGGGGCGCTGCTGGTACTGGGGGGCCGGGGCGTAGCCGCCTTCGGACTGGCGGGAATCGAGTCCCTGCACGCGGTCGGCCTTGATCTCCGTGGTGTATTTCTCCACGCCGTCCTTGTCGGTCCACTTGCGGGTCTCGATCTTGCCCTCGATGTACACGAGACGGCCCTTGGCCAGGTAGTTGCCGCAGAATTCGGCCTGCTTGCCCCAGACCACGATGCGGTGCCATTCGGTCTTCTCGACCTTCTGCCCGTCCTTGCCCGTGTACGTCTCGTCGGTGGCGATGGAAAAATTGGCCACCGGCTGTCCGGAGGGGGTGTAGCGCATCTCCGGGTCACGACCCAGACGGCCGATCAAAAGCACCTTGTTCAGACTCCCTGCCATATCGTCTCCTCGTAAGTTATCGATCGCTCAAGGGTTGGCAATCCGCTTTTCCAGTTCACCCAGCCCGTCCTCGATCCGGTCCGTGGCCTGGTTGGCGGCCTGCGGATCCCAATCGGCGAGCCGGCTCTGCATTTCCTGCACTGCTTTCACGACCCGGGGCAGCCCGTCGGCCAGAGCCTGGCGCGCCGCATCCGGAATGTCCCCGAATTGATACAGGTCATCCAGTGCCCTGACAAGTTCGATCACGCCCTTCATTTCATGCGGGAACCCGGGGGTGTTGTCCTCGAAGGCCAACTTCCAAAGTAAAGGCCAGGCCTTACGTACATCATCTTCGGCATACGTGTAGGCATACACGCGGACTTGCAGAACCTTGCCCATGTCAGTCCCTCTCTTCCCACTCGCTCTGTACGCGGCTGACGACCTCCTGGATCTGGCCCAGCTGGCTTTCCGGGCATACGCCGATGAGCGGGCTGTCGCGGTCCACGGAGTCGTTGGTCTCGAAATAGACCGCATAGATGATGCCGGCGGGGCCGCTGTAGCGCACCGATGTTTCGCGTTTCATGCGCGACAGGATGAAGAGCTCCATCCCGTCCTCGACGTGCACCGTCTGGCTGCCCTTGGTCTTGATCTTGATGTCCACTTCCGGAAAGAAGTAGTACTTGCCCTTCTCCGGCGCCGGGAACAGGGACAGGGAACGGCGCAAAATGCGGGCGATGACCTCCTCCTTGGTCAGGAAGTGGCGGATGGTCATGAGTTCCTGGCCGGCCTGCACGAACTGGCCGTTCTGCACGTCGCCCAGGGACATGACCTCGCCCTTCTGGGGGGCGAAGATGGGCCGCTTGACCTGTTCGCGCTCAAGCCTGGCCAGCAGCGTGCCCTGCACTTCCTTCCAGGTGCCGCTGGGGCCGACCACGCGCACCCCGGGCTCGCTGGCCACGAATTCCACCTTGCCGCTGTGAGGCGCCCGGATGACGATTTTCTCGTAGGGCTCCTCGCGCAGCTCACGAAGCAGTTCTTTGACGTCTATCACGTGCGACTCCTATCGGTAGTAAAGGTTGCGGCCGCCCATGGTCTGCAGCGACTGAACCAGGTTGCCGCGGATCTCGCGGCGGTCCCAGATGCCCTGGATGTGGCCGCGCGACAGCGCCTGGTAGGCGTTGTGGTAGTTGGGCGGGATGTCCAGGCCCGTGGTCTCCTTGATGACGCCGGGGCCCGCGAAGCCGATGTTGGCCGAGCGCACCGCGAACTGGTACGGGGAGCACCCCAGGAAACTGGCCACGGGACCGGCGTAGGAGTTGGTGTCGTAGAGCACCAGATAGAGCCCGCCGGCCTCGGAGTAGCGGCGTACGGCCATGGTGCAGCGCGGCATCTGGATGACGCCGTTGACGCCTTCCTGGATGCGTATGCCGGCGGTGCCGTGCACATAGGACAGGAAGGGCAGCTGCTTCTTGCGCGCCCGCTCCATGGCCCGGATGAACTTCTCGCCTTCGGCCGCGCCCACGCTGCCGCCGCGAAACGCGCCCATGAACATGGCGACCATGACCGACGTGCCTTCGATGCGGGCCTCGAACGTCATGCAGCCGCACTTGTGTCCGGTCTTGCGCTTGGCCTCGTCGAGCTTGAGGTCGAAGCCCTCGAACTTGAGGGGGTTGGTGGACTCGATCTCGGTGAACAGCTCATAGATGGAGCCCGGATCGAAGATGTTGTGCAGATACCACTGGTATTCCATGGGAAAATGGTGGCCGCAGAAACTGCATACGCCCGCCCACTCGCCGAACAGGTCCGGAGCCCACTGGTCCAGGCAGCCGTGCACGGCCGTGTTGGGGCAGGGCACGGCCCGGTCCAGCTTGGCCTGCGGGCTGACGTACTGCCACTTGCCGCTGTTCTGCGCCCCGTCGTCCCAGGCCGAAAGCGACGTCAGGCCGGCCTTGTCCACGTCCTTCTTGCCCTTGCGCAGGGACACCTTGGAGGTGATGGCGTTCCACAGCCGCGTGGAGCGCCCGACCACGACCTGCATCTCGGCGTGCACATCCTCGGCCAGCTCCGTGACCTTCTTGTGCTGCTTTCCGAAAAGGTCGTAGCGGAAGTAGGAATAGAGCGAGGAGAAGAGCTCGCCGGTCCACTCGCTGCTCCTGCTGAACCAGTGCCGCTTGTCCAGGTAGGCATGCTGGGCCATGCGGCGGAATTTCATGTAGCGGGTCCAGAGCAGGCGTTCCTTGGCCCGGCTGTCGAGGCTCCAGCGCACGTACACGTCGGCGCTCTTGTAGCGCTTCAGGGCGATGGAGCGGAAGAGCCGCATGCCGCTGACGTTCAGCACGATCTCGTCGGTTGAGGCGATGACGGATTTGCGCAGCTTGCGGAAGAAGTCGTAGTGCTCGGGCCTGGCACCCAGCTCGGGCTCGTTGATCTTCCAGTCGATGTAGCCCATGGCCCGGTTGTCGTCGGCCGTCATCTTGAGTTGCTTCGCGCAATGCTCGATGAGCCTGGGCTCGGCGCGCTGGCCGCCGCGCAGGCGGCCTTCGATGGCGGCCGCGCCTTCGGGCGAGATGACCGAATAGTAGCCGTGCGACATCATGATGCGCGTGTCGGCCAGGCCGATGGCTTCGGCCCCGCCGGACCCGCCCTCGGAGATGACGGCCACGATCGGCACTTTGAGCCCGGCCATTTCGTAGAGGTTCTTGGCGATCTGCTGCGCCGCCCCGGGGTAGTCCTCGATGGGGTAGGACCCGGGCGTGAAGATGTAGGTATGGATCGGGATGTTCTCGGTCTCGGCGACCTTCATGTAGTGCAGGGCCTTGGCGTTGCCCCAGGGCTTGACGGAACCGCCGTTGCGGAATTCCTGTCCGTGCCCCTTCTCCTGCCCGATGACCATGACGGCCTGGTTGTGCAGCTTCTTGCCGCGCTTGCGGGTGATGTAGGCCCGGGCGATGAGCATGCTCGGGTCGATGCTGTAGTCATCCTGCCCGCCGATCTCCGTGTAGTTGTCGTACACGTTTTCAAGGATGTCCTTGAGGCAGATGCGCTGGGGGTGACGAACGATACGCACCTTGTTCATGGGAGTCAGCTCGCGTTCGAGCTTCTTCTCGAGGAACTTGAACAGCTCCTCCAGGGTTTCCAGCTGCCGGATGGCCTCCTGCTTGGGCAGGCCGGGCTCGCGGGCGACGTACTCGCCGAGCTTGGCCTCCAGCATGATGACGTTGGTGTTCTCGTCAGGGCCGAATATGTCGAGTATGTACTTCAGGCGGTCCCGAAGTTCCTGTATGCGTTTTTCTATATCCATAGTTGGTGCGCGATTGTCTCGCAGGCTTGGGTTATGCCGGTCCTCCGGCGTCGCTTGAGCGCTTAATCAATTCCGGGCGCAGTCGAAAGCCCGGCATGGGGTCCTCGGCTAGAAAGCCAGGATGGTTTCGGTCTTGCGCTTCAGGAATTCGATATTGGACTTCATGGCCTCGCCGGACGCATTGACGCCCTCGAGCTGCAGGGAGTTCAGGAACTCCACCCCGCGCGCCTTGGCCTCGGCCAGGTCCTTGCCCCAGATGATGGCCAGGGCCAGGTTCGGGTCGAAATCCGTAGGAATCTCGTATTCGCGGTCCGTGGGCACCTGGCTGTGCAGCTTGAGCCAATCCTGCTCCGGCCAGCCGAAAGAGGTGATACGGCCCACCCACGGGGCGAACTTGTTGTCCGTGTCCTCGGCGATGATGCGGTATTCGATGCCGACCCCGTTCAGGGCGATGTCCTTCTGGGAATATCCGAGGGGAGCGCCGAGGCCGACCCGGATCTGTTCGGCGATGAGGTCCACGTCGCCCTTGCCCTTGATGGTCGCGATGCGGGCGGAGACGCCGTTCTCGACCTGGATGCGCGTGTTGACCTCCATGAGGAAGGGCTGCCCTGTGGGGCTGACGATCCATTCCCAGGTGCCGACGTTGTCGTACCCGGCCTCACGGGCCATGCGCAGGGAGTATTCGGTGATGTCGTCGAGAACCTTACGCGCGTCAAAGGCGTAACGCAGGGAAGAGGGGTCGAAGCCGGGTGCGACCTCGATGCGTTTCTGATGCCCCGGGGACTGCACCGAGCAATTGCGGGTGCCGAAGTGGACGGGGTTCTGACCCGTGCGGTCGGACACGACCTGCACTTCCAGGTGGTTGAAGTCGAAGATGCGCTGCTCGATGAGCACGCCTTCGTCGCGGAACTGGCGTTTGGCGTAGTTCTTGATGCGTCTGAGCGTGCTGCGGAACTTGTCCAGGTCGGCCACTTCCTCTATGCCCATGCCCCCGCCGCCGGCCGAGGCCTTGACCAGGATGACGGGATTGCCCACGCCCTGCTCCTTCTGGAAGTCGAAGAGGGACTTGGCGATGTGCTCGGCCTCGAGGTCGTCGGTCACGGGCTTGTCGGAACCCGGCACGGTGGGTACGCCGAGCTTGCGGGCCAGGCGTTTGGTGTTGATCTTGTCTCCGAGTTCACGGATGACCTGCCAGGAGGGCCCGATGAAGATGAGCTTGCGCTCACGCTGCACCACTCTCCGGGCAAAGCGGTAATCCTCGGCGAAGAATCCGTAGCCGGGATGGATGGCCGTGGCGCCGGACTGGTCGGCCACGGCGAAGATTTCGTTGGCGTCGAGGTAGGAACTGACGCGGTACAGGGACTCGTCTCCTCCGAGCTTGCGCGCCAGGACGCAGTGCTCGCTGTGCCTGTCGGGCTCGGTGAAGAGCGCCACGAATGCCAGGCCCAGCTTGCGGCAGGCCTGCATGATCCGGATGGCGATCTCGCCGCGGTTGGCGATGAGGATTTTATGGTGTTTCGGTTCGCTGCTGTTCTTCATGTCTGCAAGAGCCTTTCCTTCCATAGGAACTGTTGGGCGTTGATGAAAGACGGAAATCCGTCGCGAAGCCGCACCCGCTTATATCCTTAATGCCCGCGGGGCAAGTCTTGCGGGAACGGCCGGCCGCGGGCAAAGAGGGCGCACCCGCCTGGACGGCAGGCAAAACCGTAACTATTCTCAACGGTATTGCAATATCATTCCGAAATCACGTATGGATTGCGTATCGGAAAAAAAGTTCGCCGACTCCCCCGGTTTCGAGCGTTGACAAATCTACACCAGGCGTCTCACCGCTGTCCAGATTCAGTGAACGCATCTCCCACGCGACCTCAACGACCAAGGAAGACGACCATGACCGACCTGCAGCTCAGAGTTCAGAACGCCGCCGGGCACATCCGAAGCTCCATCCCGGAATTGCCCCGGATCGCCCTTGTACTGGGCAGCGGACTGGGCGACTGGATATCCCCCGACGCCATCCGGCAGCGCATCCCCTATGCGGACATCCCGGGCTTTCCGGTTTCCACGGTGCAGGGGCACGCAGGCGCGCTGCTCCTGATCGAGGTCAAGGGCGTGCAGGCCTTCGTCTTTTCCGGCCGTTTTCATCTTTACGAAGGCTACAGCGCCCAGGAGGTGACCCTCCCGATCCGGGCCATGGCGCTGCTCGGGGTCGAGACGCTGATCCTGACCAACGCGGCCGGAGCCCTGAACCCGCTCTTCGCCACGGGCGGGCTCATGGTCCTGACCGACCACATCAACATGACCGGCCACAACCCCCTGACCGGCCCTAACGTGGATTCCTGGGGGCCCAGATTTCCGGACATGTCCCAGGTCTATTGTCCGGAGCTGCGCGAAAAAGCCATGCGGACCGCCCTGGCCTGCGGGCAGCGTCTGGAGCAGGGCGTGTATGTGGCCGTGGCCGGCCCCAGCCTGGAGACGCCGGCCGAAACGCGCATGTACCGCACCGTGGGGGCCGACGCCATCGGAATGTCCACGGTGCCCGAAGCCATCGCCGCCCATCACATGGGCATGAAGGTCCTGGGCATCTCCTGCCTGACCAACAAGAACCTGCCGGACTGCATGGCCGAGACCTCGCACGAGGAAATCCTGCGCCAGGCAGGACAGTCCGCCGCCGCGCTGGGCTCGCTCCTGCGCTCGCTCATCCCCAACCTGACGGGAGGCTGATATGGCTGAACACGCTCACCTGCTGACCGAAATCAAGTCCAACATCGCCAGCAAGGACCCCATCAAGGCGCGCCTGGTGCTGGCGTATCTCGAAAACGTGGACAGAAGCCTGCGCGAGCAGGTCCTGGGAGCGTTCCGCGCCGCCGACCCGGACTTCGCCGTCCCTATCCTGGCCCGCTTCATCTCGGAACATCGCGACCTGGCCACCGGCCTCCCGCTGGTCCGTGAAATCATGGCCATGAAGATCCTGGCCCAACCGGATCTCATCGCCAAGGCGCTGCGCGACCCCCAGACCCCTTTCCGCAGGATGTACATTTCCATGGCCGGGGAGCTTCGGCTGGAATCCGCGGTCGGCGACCTCGTGGACGCCCTGCTCGCGGCGTCGGACGTGGAAGAGATCAACCAGATCATCGAAACCCTGGGCGAGATCGGCGATCCCGCCGCCATCAACTCCTTGAGCGACTTCCTCTACTCCGGGAACAGGACCCTGATCATTTCCGCCACCAGGGCCCTGGGCAAGATCGGGACGCCGACTGCCATGCTGCGCCTATCCGAGCGCATGGGCACGGACAACCAGCTCGACCTCCTGATCCTGGACATCTTCGCCAAGGTTCAGGACTCCATCTCGCTGGACAAGCTCAACGAGGCCATGCGCTCCCACTACGCCCACCTGCGCACCTACGCCAAGAAGACCCTCGTGGCCATCGGCCCCAAAGCCGTCCCGCTGCTGACCGAGAACCTGCTTTTCGACGACGCGGACCTGCGCGTGCACACCCTGAACGTTTTGGGCGACATCGGCGACCCGGCGGCCATCTCCCCCATCCGCAAGCTGCTGCACAACCACCCGGAGAGCGCCAATGTCCGCTTCGCGGCCTATGAAGCCCTGGGCCTGCTGCCCCTGGACCGCGGGGCCTATGTCCTGACCCAGGGGCTGAGCGACCCTGTGGAGCACGTCTGCATCGCCGCGGCCAAGGCCATCGACCGCAATTTCAACGAAATCATGGCGGCGGGAATCAAGAACCTGGCCAGCGAACGCGACGAGGACGCCCATCGCATCATCAAAACCGTCATCAGCGCCCAGGCCCGGAACATCTTCCTGAGCCTCATGTCCGAAGAAAACTTCCAGCCCATGGCCCTGGGCTACCTCGCGAAAGCCCACCAGGACATCCGGGACTTCTTCTACGTCGTGCTGAAGGAAGAGGGATACTCGGACCTGGCCCTGAAGCTCCTCGCCCCGGAGGAGAAAAAGACCGTCGCCCGCAAGCGCATCTGCGCCGTGGACGACTCGCGCATGATCCTCAACATCTACAAGTCCACCCTGCACGAGCTGGGCTTCGAGCCTGTGCTCTTCGAATTCCCGGCAAGCGCGCTGGAATGGCTGGAAAACGAAAAGCCGGACCTGGTCCTCACGGACCTGAACATGCCCGACATCACCGGCATCGACCTGGCCCGCGCCATACGCAGGACCTTCTCCAAGGAGGAACTGCCGGTGGTCATGGTCACCACCCAGAACGAAGTCAACGACAACCGCGCCGCCCTGGACGCCGGCGTCAACGACATCCTCCACAAGCCCTTCACGGCCGAAAGCCTGCGGGCGGTCATTGCCAAGCATATCTGAAGGCGGTCAGGACATACGCACCGGGAAAAGGCAGGCCGCAGGGCCTGCCTTTTCCCGGTGCAGCGTTCACGCAAGGTCCGCACGCCGGACGCGGGCAGCCCCGGTCATGCGCTTCAGACGGGCCGAAACGGAGGAGGAGACGTGTTGACGCCGGGGCGGATCAGCCCAGGCCCAGACGCTTGAGCTTCTCGCGCAGAGTCTTGCGGTCGATGCCCAGGATCTCGGCGGCGCGGGTCTTGTTGTCGCCGTGGCGGGCCAGGACCCCGCGGATATGGTCGGCCTCGATCTCGGCCAGGGTCTTGTCGCCGTGGCGGGAGCGGGTGATGGTGAAACGCATGGATTCAGGCAGGTCCGTCACGTCGATGACCGGGCCGTCGCAGATGATGACCAGGCGCTGCAGCAGATTCTCAAGCTCACGCACATTGCCCGGCCAGGCATACTGCGACAGGGACTGCAGGGCTTCGTCCGACAGGCGCGGCACCTCGCGGCCCATGTCCTTGGCGAACTTGCGCAGGAAATGGCTGGCCAGCATCAGGATGTCGTCCCCCCGCTCGGCCAGGGAGGGCAGCCGGATCTCGATGACATGGATGCGGTAGAAGAGGTCCTCCCGGAACAGGCCCTGTTCCACCAGATGGCGCAGATTCTTGTGGGAGGCGGCGATGATGCGGGTGTCCACGGTCCGGATGCGCGAGGAACCGACCATGCAGAATTCCTTGCTCTGCATGACCCGCAGGAGCTTGGCCTGCAGGTTGGGGCTCGCGTCGCCGATCTCGTCCAGAAAGATGGTCCCGCCGTTGGCGATCTCGAAGAAACCGGCGCGGCTCTCCTTGGCCCCGGTGAAGGCGCCCTTGACGTGGCCGAAGAGTTCGCTCTCCAGCAGCGTGTCTGGGATGGCCGAGCAGTTGACGGGCACGAAGGCCGAAGCCCGGCGGTCGCTGTTGTAATGCACGGCGCGGGCCACCAGTTCCTTGCCCGTGCCCGACTCGCCGGAGATGAAGACATTGGCGCTGGTCTGGGAGGCCTTGCGGATCAGGGCGAAGACTGCCTGCATTTCGGGGCAGGTGCCGATGATCCCGAAGGCGCTCAACTCCTGGTCCTCGGCATGGGCCGCACGCCTCCGGGCCTGTTTATCGAGGATGCGCCGCACCACGGCCAGCAGCTCATCCCCGGTGAAGGGCTTGGCCAGGTATTCCCCGGCCCCGTCGCGCATGGCCTCCACGGCCCCGGTGATGGACGGGTAGCCGGTGATCATCATGATCTCCGTATCCTTGAAATTGTCGCGCACGTGCTTGATGAGTTCAAGACCGTTGGACCTGGGCATCTTGTAGTCCGTGATGATGAGGTCCACGGGCGTCTCGTCCAGAAAAGCCCCGGCCTCCTCCACGCTGCCGCAGGTATGGACGACGTATCCCGCCGCGCTGAGGTTGCGCGAGATGACCTCAAGTGTGGCCGCGCTGTCATCCACGGCCAGGATGGTCGGTGCCTTGTCCTGCATGTCCTGTCACTCCCTGCCGGCCGTGCCGCGCTCGGGCCCTGGGCCTGTTGCGCTGCACGGGAAGGTGATCTCGAAACGCGTGCCCCGTCCGGGTTCACTCTCGACCTCGATGACCCCGCCGTGGGCATTGACGATCCCGTGGACGACCGCCAAACCCAGGCCTGTGCCCTGGTCCACGTCCTTGGTGGTGAAAAACGGGTTGAAAATCTGCCGCAGGACATCGGGCGTCATCCCCACTCCCGTGTCCCCGACGAGAAGATAGACATCATCCTTGAAGGACTGGGTCTGTATGGTCAAGACCCCGCCCTGGGGCATGGCATGAATGGAGTTGACGACCAGATTGACGATGACCTGCTTGAGGTGCTGGGGGTCGGCCATGATGGGCGGCAACTCCGCGGCCAGCTCCATGCGCACCTCGACGCTGTTCCGCGAGGCGCTCATCTCGATGAAATACAGCGTGTCGCGGATGACCTGGTTCAGATCCACCAGCGTCTTCTGCAGGGGCACCTGCCGGCCGAAGATCATCAGTTTCTTGATCACTTCGCGGCTGTGCAGGGCGGCCTTGACGATATTGTCCAGATCCCTGGCCGCCTGGGCAGGGAGCCCCGGGGTCTGCACGGCCAGCTGGGCGAACCCCAGGATGTTGGCCAGGGGTTCGTTCAGTTCGTGGGCCACGCCGGCCGCGAACTGCCCGATCTTGGCCAGCCGGTCCGCGTGCTGCAGCTGGCGTTCCAGGTTGCGCTTGGTGGCCAGGGCCTCGCGTTTGGCGATGATCCAGCCCACATGCTTGGCCAGGGCGCCCAGAAGCTCCGTTTCCGTCGGGAGGAAGGCGTGCGCGCTGCCGTCCGTCCCGCACCCCTCCAAGCTTACGCTCAGATGCCCGCGTTTGACGCGCTGCACGAGCACGTCCTGTTCGAGGCGGCTGGCTGCCTCGGGCAGGAAATTCCCGCTGACCGTGGTCTCGCCGTCCAGGATCAGGCGCACGCCCGTGCACTCCGGATACTGGAAGGACGGCGGGATGATGGCCAGGATCTCCCGCAGGATGTCGGACAGCGGGCTGTCCATGTCCGAAATGATGCGGTTCATGGCGTGCAGGCAGGAAAGTTCCTTGTTCAGGGCCACCAACCGGGCGTGCTCGTGCAGCAGTTCGTGCTGCCGCTCGACGTGGGCGGTGACGTCCTGCCCCACGCACAGGACGCTGACCAGGCTCCCGTGCGAGTCGAAGAGGGGTTTCATGTTCCAGTCGATATAGACTTTGCGGCCGTCCCGGGAGCGCAGGGAACCTTTCATGAATCCCATATCGCCGGCGGCGACGATGTCCGCGAACAAGACCCGGGCCTGCTCCCGGCGCTTGGAGTCGACGCAGGCCTCGAACCAGTCCCTCCCGGCGAGCTGGCTGATCTCGAAGCCGGAAACCGCCTCGAAACGCGAGTTGCCATGGATGATCCGCCCCTTCTCGTCCAGGGTGATGACGATGCCGTGGCTGAGCTCCATGACGGTGTTGTAGTATTCGGACAGGTTCATGCTTCCTCCGGGTCTGTGACCCGGACCAACTACCAAAGGAGGCCGGGCCGGTCCAAACAAAAAACGGCGCGGCCTCTGCGGAGGCCGCGCCGGGAACTTCGGCATGGTGCCGCGCCGGGATCAATGCCCGCTGATTCTCAGGCCCCAGCCTTCGAAGACGAACATGATGGCGAACCCGTACCACAGGGTGTAGATCACGTAGAACGCCAGGGAGAAGAAGACGATGCCCATCTTGTCCTTGATCTGCTCAGGGACCACCTTGTAATAATTGTAGGCGGTCTCCACGACCTTGGCGGCGATGTTGACCGCCACCTTGGCCTCGGCGAAGGCCTTCTGCTTCTTCAGCTGCCTGTCGAAACCACCCATGATCGAATTCCAGTTGTACAGGGCCTGCCTGTCGTCCTTGGCAGCGTACGACGGGTACTTGGCCTTCAGGGCGGCGGCGTCATTGTGGTACATCTTGTCCGAGTCATCCAGGCAGGAGTTCAGGATGGCCAGGTAGCTGCCCTTCACGGTCAGGGTCTTGCCCTGGGCTTCGGCCGTGGCGCCGGCGGCGGTGATCAGGGCGACACTGTCGGCGGCCTGTGCCTCGCTCTCGAGGTTCATGGTCACATTGACCTCAAAATCGCCCACCGCCTTGGCCTCTTCCTTCAGGCTGTCCACGTAGTAGGCCGAACCCTTGGAAATGGAGTTGTAGAGGTTGTCGAGATAGGCCATGGCGTTGTGCCCGTCGAACAGGGGCTGGAACATGGCGAAAAGGACCACGAAGAAGACCACAAGGAGAACGATGCCTCCGGTGAATTCCTTTTTGTTGTGCACCATAGGATTACGCCTCCCCCTTCAGTGTCTTGATATTCTTGAAGAATGCCCCGAATACCCAGATGCCGAACAGGGCAATGACGATGAAGAACAGGTACATGCCCAACGTATCCATGCTCTTGGCCATGCCGGCCATGGATGCGGGCAGGACTTCCATGCTGACCATCTTCTTGGGCAGGGCGAAGAACCGGTTCACGAAGCCGGCCATGACCGAGATGGCGAAGAAGCCGCGGATGGTGATGCCGGGCACGACCTTGGTCACCAGGGCGCCGACCTGGATGCCCACCAGGGAACCGAGCAGCATGCCCATGGCCAGGGTATAGAAGATGAAGCCGTAGATTGCGTACTGGGTGATGGCGCCGTAACCGGCCGTGAACACGATCTGGAAGATGTCCGTGCCGACGGTGGTCAGGGAGGATACGCCCAGGATGTACACGAAGATCGGGAAGGTCAGGAAGCCGCCGCCGACGCCCATGATGCCCGCGGCCATGCCGACCAGCGCGCCGGACAGGACCAGGAACAGCCAGGAGATCTTGCGGCCGCCGGGGACCAGGCCCTGGTCGAAGGTGACCATGGGCGGCAGGTTCACGGCCTGCAGCTTCTGGGCGATGCCCGTCATGGACGCGCCTTCCTTGGCGTCATGGGCGCCGCCGGTGCTGCCGGCCTTCTTGGCGCTGAAGTAGTCGTACATGCCGTAGAAACCCAGGAAACCCAGCATGACCGTGTACACGGTGGTGATGAAGGCGTCGCTCAGCACGGGGTTGATGTTGTAGAGCGCCCTGTTGATGCCCGCGCCCACGGTTGTGCCGATGATGGCGCCGATCAGGAACACGAAGGCCAGGGAGGCGGACACGTTGCCCATCTTGCGGTGCAGGACGGAGCCCATGATGGCCTTGGCGAAGATATGGAAAAGGTCCGTGCCGACGGCCAGGATGCCCTTGACGCCCGCGCTCATGAGAGCCGGGGCGATGATGAAGCCTCCGCCAGCCCCGATGCAGCCGGAGATGAGGCCGGCGCCCACGCCGACGAATATCGACACGCAAAAGATGTAAAGGCTGTAATAGGAAGGACTGTACGCTTCCTTGCCGCCGATGGCGCTCGGCAGCGCCTTGCCGATTTCCTCGGCAAAGGCCCATCCGCCGAGAATGCAGGGAATCAGCAGCAGCGCGAGCAGCCAGATGCGCCTCTTGTCGCCCAGAATGGTGCGGGCGTTTTCCACTTCCCACCGGGCAAAGGACCTTGAGCCCTCTACCATGTATGAACCCCAATCTTTAAAGAATCCCATACGCGTTTCCGCCTCCTCTTTGTATCAAATCATTAAGATCGCATGCAGATGGTCACACCATCCCGCTCCCCTCACCCGCTTTTTTCCTCCGGGAGCAGGCCTCCCGGATCTTGCCGGCCAGGACCTCCAGGTCCACCGGCTTCATCAGATAGTCGAAAGCGCCCATGGCCATGCCGGAAATGGCGACCTCCATGTCCCCGTGGCCGGTCAGCATGAGCACCTGCACCTGGGGAAAGCGCATCTTGAGCGCCCGCAGGACCTGGATGCCGTCCATGCCGGGCATGCCCACATCGAGGACGACCACATCGACCGGACCCTTTTCCAGGTGGCGCAGCCCCTCTGGGCCGCTGTTCGCCTCCAGGACCGAAAAGCCCCTCCTGCGCAGCCGCTTGGCCGTTGTCGCCACGAACTGCGCTTCGTCGTCGATGAGAAGAACCCTGTCTTCAGCCATGGCGCCCTCCGGATCACCGTCAGCCGCGGCGGCTGGCGATCTCCCGAACCCTCGCGTCAACTATCTTCTCCTCGTGCCGCCGCTTCTTGTCCACCGCCTCTTTGACCTTCTCGACCAGCACCTCGATGCCGCAGGGCTTCATGAGATAATCCGAAGCCCCCAGCCGCATGCCGTCGATGGCCGATTCCACGGTGGCGTGACCGGTCAGCATGATGACCTCCACCAGCGGGTACTGCTGCTTGATGAGCTGCAGCATCTCGATGCCGCTGCGCCCGGGCAGCTTCACGTCAAGGATGACGACCTCGATTTCGCCGTGCGCCGCAAGCTTCTGCATGGCCTCTTCGCCGCTGCCTGCGTGAAACACCTCCATGCGGCGCATGGTCAGGCGTTTCTTCATGATGTCGATGAACTGAGCGTCATCATCGACCAGCAAAATATTGGCGTCCGTCACGTAGCCCTCCTTGAGCGACTTCACCATCAACCGGGATCAACGCCCCGCTGGGTCCATAGCCATAAGAGCAACGCTTGTGCCAAAGGGCACAAGCCGTTTCCTCCAACCCGGAATCTCTGACAGCTTCAACATACTGTATTTATTTATGCGCGAAGGAAACTTCCGGGGGGAGAAAACCGGAAAAAAGCACACGAAGCCGCAGGAAAAGGACGAAAGCGGAACAAAAGCGGGGCGTTTCGCCCCACAGGTGCATTTCGCCCCGCAAGGGCTCCTTGCGCCTTGAATATACTGAAATATAGGGATTTTCTTTTGAGAAATGCAGAAAATGGGGAATTTCGCCCCACTTCCATCGCCGACAGAAGGCGTCCGGTGGAGACGCAGCAACGCCGTTGCCGCGTCACGTGGATTTCGGGAAGAAAAATGCGCGAGAAGCCCGCAGGCTAGGCTTGCGCCAGCGCCTGCTCCACAGCCTCGGCCACGGAGGCTCCGGTCAGGGCTTCGCCTGTCTCATAGAGGGCCCGGTGCACGTTGATCTCGCGCATGACCGCGATGTGGTCGCGGTCCACGAAGCCCTTCCAGACCTCCATGCACTTGTCGAGCTGGTCACGGCGGGCATAGGCCAGCCCGAGATAGAGGCAGGCGAGGTATTCGCCCGGATGCTGCCTGTGGATCATGAGCAGGGTATCCTTGGCCTGCACGTACTCTCCGAGGTGATAGTGGCACAGACCGAGACGGACCCGGGCCTCCTTGTGAGCCCGGTTTCCCTTGAGAACCTCCTTGTAGAGGTCGCGGGCGGCGGCAAACTCCTTGCGCACGTAGGCCGCGTCGGCCGCACCGATGTCCGCTCCGATGCCGGAGACGGGCTTGTCCCCGTCCTTTTCGCGGATGCGGCGGACCATGCCGAAGAGAAGATCGCGTCTGGAAATCATGGATACCTCATTTATAGTATTATACGGGCGATGAGGGGCGA
>CALMTS010000152.1 GCA_937872685.1 uncultured Desulfomicrobium sp. | reverse complement strand
ACCGAGCATTACAATCTCGATGTCATCATTTCCGTCGGATACCGAGTCAAATCCCCTCAAGGCGTCCGTTTCCGGCATTGGGCCACGTCCGTGCTCAAGGACCATCTGCTGAAAGGCTATTCCCTGAACCGGCAGCGGCTCGGCGAGCGCGGGCTGGAAGAGGCGCAGGCAGCCCTCGACCTCATGTCGCGGACACTGGCGGCCAACGCGCTGGTGGACGACACCGGCCAGGCCGTGGTCGCCCTGATCGCGCGATATGCCAAGACCTGGCGGCTGCTCCTGCAATATGATGAAGACCGGGTGCCCATGCCCGAGGGGTGCAGCCCCGCCCGGGGCGTGCTGGAATGCGACAGGGCCCGGGCCGCCATCGCGGGGCTGAAGGCCGATCTGGCCGCGAGGGGCGAGGCCACTTCGCTTTTCGGGCAGGAGCGTGACGGCGCCCTGCCCGGCATCCTCGGCAACATCGAGCAGACCATGTTCGGGGAGACCCTGTACGCCAGCCGGGAGGAAAAGGCCGCCCATCTCCTGTACTTCGTCATCAAGGACCATCCCTTCGCCGACGGCAACAAGCGCATCGGCTCCTTCCTGTTCCTGCTCTACCTGCAGCAGGAGGAAATGGCCCTGCGCATGGGCGACACTGCCCTGACGGCCCTGGCGCTGCTCGTGGCCGAAAGCCTTCCGAGAAACAAGGACCTGCTCATCCGGCTCATCGTCAACCTGCTGGCGGAATCGTGAATCACGCCCGGGAAGGGGTGCACGCTGATGGCCTTGCGACTGTCATGGGCGGGGCGACCGATTTTCGCGCAGAATACTCTTCATGGCCGGGATGCCGTAGACGTGAAGGTCAGGTCAGACTGTCGGCAAAGCCTTCCGCCTCGGAGCCGAGAGCGGACAGCAGCGTGCCGCCGGCCGTCCCGCTTTCCTCCTGCAGGGCCTGGGCGTATTCGAGTTGGGTCTGAACCAGGGCGGTGCGCAGTGAGCTCAATTTACTTTCCTTCTCCTCTTCAGGCAGTTCCGACGCCTCGATCTCCTCGATTTCCTTTTCCAACTGCTCGATGAGCTTTTTCAGCGTCTCCAGCGTGGATGAGCTGGAGGAACCGTCTTCCGATTCCCCGGAATCCGCAGTTTCCGCCGTGTAGGCTTGACCTGAAGCGGTCATGGCCGCCGCCAGGGCCTGGCCCTCCTCCGAAATCGTGACTGTGTCGCCCCCGGAAGAGCCGGCCGCGGCCGAAGCCTTCGATGACGACTCGACGCCCGTCCCGACAATGGCCTGCGTGGTCTGGGAAAGAATGAGGGTAATGTCCATGTTGCCTCCTGCTTGAGATGGAATCGGCGGATGGGACGCAAACTTGAGGCGGCTGGGTAAAATTTTACCGTAATTTACATTCAAACCCAGGCGTTGCAGGGCCACCATTTCCCGGTTTTGAGCCCGGAAAGCATCCCTCACCGGTGTCATGACGCCTCGCGGCGACGGTCATGTCGCGGAAAATCCCGAAGATAACGGCGGGCAGTCCTTGTGATTCCAGACAGATGTTATTTTTTGTTAGAATGATGTTATTTTTTGTTTGATTCATATTGACAGAAACATTTTCGTATGAAAATTGAACAAAAAATAACAAGGCACACTCACGGAGAATACCGCCATGTTGCCAGCCGACCGCCGCAAACACATCCTGGAACACATCCTGACCCAGGGCAGCGCCAACACCGAGGCCCTGGCCCGCCAGTACGGCGTCTCGGCCATGACCATCCGCCGGGACCTGCGCCTCCTGGAGGAGCAGCGCCAAATCCAGGTCACCCATGGCGGGGCCGTGCCCCCGAGTTTCCTGAACGAGGACCTTCCCTACGAGAGCAAGAAGGTCTCCTGCCTGGAGGCCAAGCGCGCCATCGCCCGGGTCGCAGCGGAGATGGTCGAGGACAACAGCTGCATCATCCTCGACGCCGGCACCACAACCCTCGAACTCGCCCTGCTCCTGCGCAGCAGGCATCTCACCGTCGTCACCACCGACCTGCAGATCGCCCTCATCCTGTCCCAGTCCTCCTCCGTCACCGTGCACACCACGGGCGGCTTCGTCGAACGCATCACCGGCGCCCACACCGGCGAGGCGGCCATGTCCTTCCTGGCCTCGGTCAACGCGGCCCAGGCCTTCATCGGCACCAACGTCTGGGACGCCGCCCACGGCGTGGCCACGACCACGGCCGTCAAGCAGCATCTCAAGCGGCGCATGATGCACAGCGCCGAACAGAGCATCCTGCTGGCCGATTCGAGCAAATACGGCGTGTACAGCACCTGGCGCGTGGCCGGGCTGGCCGACTTTTCCTGCATTGTCACGGACGGCGAACTATCCGGAGAACACCTCGAGGCCGTAAGCGCCGCCGGCGCGAAGCTGCGCTTGGCCGAGAGCGCTCGACCCGGGTCCGGAAACTGAAGGCGGAGGATATATGTGCGAAGTGGCCGTCATCGCCGATGATCTGACCGGCGCAAATGCGGCGGGCGCCCTGCTCGCCGGCAAGGGGCTGAAAGTCCTGACCAGTCTGGGGCTGGAAGGCTTCGTGTCCCTCCGTTCCACAGCGTTCGACGCGATCTGCGTCAGCACGGACAGCCGTCTGATCCCGGCCGCCGCGGCCCGCGAGGCCGTGCGCGCCGCGGTTTCCGCCTTCATGCCCCTGCGGCCCCGGGTGGTTACCAAACGCATCGACAGCACCCTGCGCGGCAACGTCGGCGCCGAGATCGAGGCGGCCCTCGAAGCCATGGGCGACGAAGCCCTGGCCGTTGTGGTCCCGGTCTTCCCGGCCTCGGGACGCATCGCCGTGGGCGGCTACCTCATCGTCAACGGCGTGCCGCTGGAAAAGACGGCCATCGCCAACGATCCGGCCACGCCCGTGCACTCCTCCAGGCCGGCAGCCATCATCGCGGAGCAGACCGCCCTGCCCGTGGACCGCCTGGACCTGTCCACGGTCATGGCCGGCGCGGACGCCATCGCGGCGGCAATCCTCGCCGCACGCAATCGCGGCACGCGCATCCTCGTGGCCGACGCCGTGACCGACGCCGACATCGCGGCCATCGCCACGGGCCTGGCGCAGCTCGACATCCCCATCCTCTCCGCGGACCCCGGCCCCTTCACCTCGGCCCTGGCCGAAGCGCGCGGGGTCGGCACCCGGCGCACCCTGGAGGACGCAGTGCTGCTGACCATCGGCAGCGCCTCGGACCTGACCTGCCGCCAGATCGAGGCCCTGCGCCTGGCCGAGTCCTGCGCCCTGACGCGCATCGACTGCCGCAGGCTCATCCTCGACACGACCCGCGCCGAAGAAATTTCACGGGCCGTGCGCTTCCTGCGCGACCACTCCGGCACGGCGCCGGTCCTGGGCGTGTACACGGTGGAGCGCCGTGAGGACGTCTACCTTCTGGATGAACTCGCCCGCGAAAGCGGACTGGCCCTGCACGAAGTCTCCACCCGCATCAACTCCGGGCTGGCCGAGGTCAGCGCCACCCTGCTGGGCGATTCCGCCTCGCGCATCGGCGGCCTGTACACCTCCGGGGGCGAAGTGACCCTGGCCGTGGCGCGCCGCCTGGGTGCCGTGGGCTTCAGCGTGCGCGACGAAGTCCTGCCCCTGGCCGTGTACGGCCGCCTGGTCCAAGGCTCCTGCCACGACCTGCCCATCGTCACCAAGGGCGGGTTCGTCGGCGACACCCAGAGCCTGGTGCAGTGCGTGCGCTACCTCAAGACCAAAATTTCCACCCGAACCAAAAACACATAGAGGTCATATAATGCCGAAACCAATCATTTGCGTGCCCATGGGCGACCCGGCCGGCATCGGCCCTGAGATCGTCGCCGCCGCGGCCGTATCCCCGGGCATCCTGGAAAACGCTCGCCTTGTCGTCATCGGCCACGAGCCGACCCTGCGCCAGGCCGCCAGTCTCATGGGCGTCGAACCGCCCCTGCACCGCATCGACGAGTCCTGCTCCGATGTCCGCGAGGGCGCCGTCAACCTGATCCATCTGGACAACGTGGACCTCGGCGCCCTGCGCTACGGCCAGGTCCAGGCCATGTGCGGACAGGCCGCCTTCGACTGCATCGCCCTGTCCGTGAAGCTGGCCATGGACGGCCGCGTGGACGCCCTGGCCACCACGCCCATCAACAAGGAAGCCCTCAAGGCCGCCAACATCGACTACATCGGCCACACCGAAATCCTGGCCGACCTGAGCGGCAGCACCGACCCCCTGACCATGTTCCAGGTGCACGACCTGCGCGTCTTCTTCCTGACCCGCCACCTGTCCCTGGCCGACGCCTGCAAGGCCGTGACCCGGGAGCGCCTTTACAACTACATCAAGCGCTGCACGGGCGCCTTGAAGCTCCTGGGCGTGGACGACCCGTCCCTGGCCGTGGCCGGTTTGAACCCGCACTGCGGCGAACACGGCCTTTTCGGCGACGAAGAGGTGCGCGAGATGGAGCCGGCCATCGCCCAGGCCCAGGCCGAGGGCTACCGCGTGGATGGACCCCGTCCCGCCGACTCGGTCTTCCATTTCGCCCTCAAGGGTGCGTGGGACGCGGTCCTGTCGCTGTACCACGACCAGGGGCACATCGCGACCAAGATGGTCGATTTCGAGCGGACCATTTCCCTGACCCTGGGCATGCCCTTCCTGCGCACGTCCGTGGACCACGGCACGGCCTTCGACATCGCGGGCAAGGGGCAGGCCAGCAGCGTGAGCATGGTGGAGGCCATCCGGCTGGCCACCCTCTACGCGCCGCGTTTCCGGAGGAACCTGGGCTGATCGCCCCGCAAGCGAGCCTTGTCCGCCCCATGTCGGGGCGTGGCGTATATAACCCCGCGTCAAGCGATACTTCACGGAGGAGTCATGATGAAAAAGGCAATGTGTTGGGCCCTGGCGGCCATCGTCTGCGTTCTGTTCGCAGCGCCCGTCCAGGCCGAGAAAATGGTGCTGCGGGTGTCCATCACCCTTGATCCGTCTTCACATTACTACAAGGGCCTGGAGATGCTGGACAAGCTGCTCAAGGAGCGCACCAACGGCGATCTGAGCCTGGAAATCTACCACTCCGCCCAGCTCGGGTCCGAGCGCGACGCCGTGGAAGGCGTGTCCCTGGGCACCCTGGAAATGACGCTCAGCTCCACCGGCCCCCTGGGCAACTTCACCAAGGATTTCATGATCTTCGACCTGCCCTTCATCATCCAGGACCGTGAAAAGGCCTACGCCTGGATGGACGGCCCCGAAGGCAAACGCATCCTGGATTCCCTGCTGAGCCAGAACATCGTCGGCCTGTCCATCTGGGAAAACGGGTTCCGCCACCTGACCAACTCCCAGCGCCCCGTGGTCAACCCCGAGGACGCCAAGGGCCTCAAGATCCGCCTGATGGAAAACCCGGTGCACCTGGCCACGTTCCGTGCGCTCGGCGCCTACCCCACGCCCATGCCCTTCGGCGAACTCTTCACCGCCCTGCAGCAGAAGACCGTGGACGGCCAGGAGAACCCCCTGGTCATCATCGAAACCTCCAAGTTCTATGAGGTCCAGAACCAGCTGGCCCTCTCTGGCCACTTCTATTCCCCGGCCATCCTGCTGATCAACAAGGCCGTGTGGGAAGAGAAGCTGACCGACGCGCAGCGCAAAATCTTCATGGAAGCCGCTGCCGAAGCCCGCGACTGGGAGCGCAACTACAGCCGCGAGATGGACATGAAGCTGGCCGAGACCCTCAAGTCCCGCGGCATGAACGTGACCGAGCCCGACAAGAAGGTCTGGAAGGAAGCCGTCGCCTCCGTGTACAAGGAGTTCGAGGGAACCATCGGCAAGGACGCCATCCAGAGCCTCATCGACGCGCAGAAGTAACATGCGGGGGAGCGGTCGCCGGCCGCTCCCCGTTTTTCCACAGCAAGGAGGTCCGCGTGCGCAAAATCCTGGACAACATCGAGGAATACGCCATGCTCGTGCTGCTGCCGGCCATGGTCGTGGTGGTCCTGCTGGCCACCCTGGCCCGCTACACCGGGCTCTTCCCCATGTTCTGGGGTGAGGAACTGGCCCGCTACATCATGGTTTTCGTAGCCTACATCGGCATGTCCCTGGCCATGAAACGCGGCGCGCACATCGGCGTGACCTTCATCACGGACCAGTTCACCCACCCGGCCGCCGTGGCCTTTTTCAAGATCCTGCGCCTGCTCATCGTCCTGGCCTTCTGCGGCGTCATCACCTGGTTCCTGTCCCGGATCATCGCCAACCAGATGTCCTCGGGACAGACCTCGCCGTCTTTGTGGATTCCCATCTGGATTCCCTACGCGGCCGTGCCCCTGGGCATGGTGCTCATGGCGTGGCGGGCCATCGAGGCCTTCGTCATCGACTGGAAGCAGTCCGGAAAGGAGGCGTAAATGGGCGTCGCCATGTTTCTGACCCTTTTCGTGCTGCTCTGCCTGGGCGTGCCCATCGCCGTGTGCATCGGCTTCGCTTCCATTGCGGGCATGCTGGTCACCAGCCTGCCGACCAATCCCATCGTCATCGGGCAGCGCATGTTCACGGCCGTGGATTCCTTCCCCTTCATGGCCATCCCCTTTTTCATGCTGGCCGGCGGCGTCATGGAGCACGGCGGCATCTCGCGGCGCCTGGTGCGCCTGGCCTCGACCCTGGTCGGCTCCCTGCGCGGCGGCCTGGGGCTCATCACCGTGGTCGCCTCGGCCTTTTTCGGGGCCATCAGCGGTTCCAACCCGGCCACCGTGGCGGCCATCGGCGGCATCATGGCACCGTCCATGATCAAGAAGAAGTACCCCCCGGATTTCGCCGCCGCCGTCTGTGCGGCCAGCGGCACGCTGGGAGTCATCATTCCGCCGTCCATCCCCATGATCACCTACGGCGTGGTGGCCGGGGTTTCCATCGGCGACCTCTTCCTGGCCGGCATCATACCCGGCCTGTTCCTGGCCCTGGTCCTGTGCGCCTGCGTCTGGGGCATGGCCGCCAGGCTGAACATCCCCATGGAAAGCGCCGTGTCCGGCCGCGAGGTTCTGGCCGCCTTCGGCGACGCGAGCCTGGCCCTGATCATGCCGGCCATCATCCTCGGCGGCATCTACGGCGGCGTTTTCACGCCCACGGAAGCCGGCGCCGTGGCCACGGCCTACAGCCTGCTGGTCAGCTTCCTGGTCTACCGCGAAATGGATCTGGCCACCCTGCGCACGGTCATCATCAAGGCCGGCATCAGCTCGGCCATGGTCTTCTTCGTCATCGCCACTTCGCAGTCCTTTTCCTGGCTCATCAACGTGGGGCGCATCTCGCAGCTCATCGCCACGACCATGCTCGGGCTGACCAGCAACCCGTTCCTGATCCTGACCATGATCAACATCCTGCTGCTCTTCCTGGGCGTCTTCCTGGAAACGCAGGCCATCATCCTGCTCATGGCCCCGATCCTGCTGCCCATCGCCCAGAGCATCGGCCTCGACCCGCTGCTGCTGGGCATCATCATCGTGGTCAACACCTCCATCGGCATGATCACGCCGCCCATGGCCGTGAACCTGTTCGTGGCCCAGGGCATCGTGCGCGAGTACGGCACGACCCTGGAACGCATCAGCCGCAGGATCATCCCCTTCTTCCTGGCGGAACTGATCGCGCTCCTGCTCATCAGCAACGTTCCGTCCATCTCGCTGGGGCTGCTGCAACTCATCCGCTGAGGCCCCGGCCGACGCACCATAACGAAGGGCCTGCCGGTGTGACGCACCGGCAGGCCCCCTGTTTTCCGCAACCCGGGACTCGGCCCCGGCCCCCTACCCTTCGGACGTGGTCGGGTCGATGATGGTCTTGACCTCGCACACGCTGTTGGCCGGGAACCCGCCCTTCATGGCGTGTTCGCGCACGGCCTCCTCGTTGGGGGCGATGTACACGCAGTAGATCTTGTCCGGCGTCACAAAGCTCTCCACCCACTGGATGGACGGGCCCATCTCCTGCAGCACCCCGCAGGAGTGCCGGGAAATGCCTTGCAGGGTTTCGGCGGACATGCTGCCCGCGCCGGGGATCTCGCGCTCGATGATGTACTTCGGCATACAGTCTCCTCTCCGTTAAAGGTCGGTATCGCATGGCGGGACCGGCCTCACGCGAAGCCGCCCCTGCGGGCCATACAAATATGCTGCCAAAAACGGCGGGGCCGGCAAAACCGAGCGTTGGCGAGCCCGGCCGGACCGCATGGCGTCCGCACGGCCGGGCCGGGCGGCGCGCCGGGCCGAAGGTTGTATCCTTATCGACCAGTTTCCGCCCCGCCGCTGTGTCGGAATGAACCACGCCGCCCGGCGGACCCGCTCACTCCAGCGCCTGATCCAGGTCGGCCAGGATGTCGTCGATGTGCTCGATGCCCACGGACAGGCGCACCAGGTCCGGGGTGATGCCGCCCGCGGCCTGCTCGGCCTCCGAGAGCTGGGAGTGCGTGGTGCTGGCCGGGTGGATGGCCAGGGACTTGGCGTCGCCGACGTTGGCCAGGTGCGAGACCAGGCGCAGGCGGTCGATGAAGCGCCGCCCGGCGTCCAGCCCGCCCTTGACCCCGAAGACGACCATGCCGCCGAAACCGCGCGGGAACATGGTCCGCGCGAGCTCGTAGGACGGGTCGCCCGGGAGGCCGGGATAGCGCACCCAGGAGACGTTGGGGTGTGCGGACAGGAACTCCGCCGCCTGCAGGGCGTTCTCGCTGTGCCGCTCCATGCGCAGGGCCAGGGTCTCCAGGCCCTGCAGGAAGACCCAGCAGTTGTCGGGCGAGATGCAGGCCCCGAGATTCCTCAGGGGAACAAGGCGCAGGCGCATGATGAAGGCCAGCTCGTTCAGGGCTCCCAGGTCATGGGCGTAGCGCAGGCCGTGGTAGGACGGGTCGGGCTCGTTGTAGAGGGCGAACTTCGGGTCGGTCCAGTCGAAGGTCCCGCCGTCGATGACCGCGCCGCCGATGGCCGTGCCGTGGCCGCCGATCCACTTGGTCAGGGAGTGGACGACGATGTCCGCGCCGTATTCCAGGGGCCGGAAGAGGTACGGCGTGGCGAAGGTCGCGTCCACGACCAGGGGCAGGCCGTGCTCATGGGCGATGGCCGCCAGGGCCTCGATGTCGGCCACGTCCAGGGCCGGGTTGCCGATGACCTCGGTGTAGATGAGCCGCGTTTTCTCGTTGATGGCCGCGCGCACCGCCGCGGGGTCGTGGATGTCCACGAAGCGCGTGGTGATGCCGGCGTCGGGCAGGATGGCGGCGAACATGGTGTGCGTGCCGCCGTAGAGGGTCGAGGACGAGACGATCTCGTCGCCCTGCCGGCAGATGTTGATGACCGTGTAGTGGATGGCCGCCGTGCCCGAGGCCAGGGCCAGGGCCGCCTTGCCGCCTTCGAGCTGCGCCAGGCGCGTCTCCAGGGCCTCCTGGGTCGGGTTGCCCAGACGGGTGTAGATGTGCCCGAGCTGCCGCAGGGCGAAGAGGTCGGCCGCGTGGTCCGCATCCTTGAAGAGGTACGCCGCCGTGCGGTGCACGGGCACGGCGCGGGAGCCCGTGGCGTCGGGCGTGTAGCCGGCGTGCAGGGCCCTGGTTTCGAATCGCTGCATGTGTCCTCCTGTCCGGGCCGGGCCCGGCGAGCCGCGAGCTACGCGGCGGTGATCATGAAAATGCCGTAGGATGCCAGAAGATTGGGCCAGAACCGCACCTCGCGCGCGCTGCCGTCCGATGCCGGGTTCACGGCCAGGGAACGCGTTATGGCGAAGGGCACGGCGCGGGAATAGGTTTTGAAATCCTCCAGGCTCAGCACGCGGATGTTGGGCGTGTTGTACCACTGATACGGCAGCTCCGGCGTGACGGGCACGTGGCCGGAAAAGGCCATCTGCAGGCGGACCTGCAGGCAGCAGAAATTGGGGAAGCTGACGATGCCCCGCCGTCCGACCCTGAGCATCTGGTGCAGCAGGCCCGTGGGCTCGTAGGCCTGCTGCAGGGTCTGGGACACGACCACGTAGTCGAAGGCCTTGTCGGGGAAGCCCGGCAGCTCCGTGTTGATGTCGCCGTGGATGACGGACAGGCCCTGGGCCACGCAGGACACGACCTCGTCCTCGTCGTGCTCGATGCCAAGGCCCTGCACGCCTTTGGTGTCGCGCAGGAAGCGCAGCAGCTTGCCGTCGGCGCAGCCCAGGTCCAGGACCCGGCTGCCCGGTTCGATCCAGGAAGCCACGATGCGCAGATCGAAGCGCAGGTCGTGGCCGGAGTCCGTGCAGTGTTCAGCAGCCATGGAGACCTCCCAAAAAACCGCGGATGACCGTTTCCAACCGCTGGTCCGGCAGCAGGAAGGCGTCGTGCCCCCAGGGCGCGGTGATCTCGCAGAAGCTGACGTCCCGTCCCAGGGCCTTCAGGATGTCCACGACCTGCCGGGACTGGTAGGTCGGGTAGAGCCAGTCCGAGGTGAAGGACGCGAGCAGGAAGCGGGCCTTCGTCGTCGCCAGGGCGCGGCGGGCCGGGCTGTCGGGGTTGGCCAGGTCCAGATCGAAATAGTCGGCGGCCTTGGTCACGTAGAGGAAAGCGTTGGCGTCGAAGCGCTCCACGAATTTCTTGCCCTGGTGGTGCAGGTAGCTCTCCACCTGGAAGTCGCCTTCGAAGTTGAAGGCGAACTGCCCGCCGCGCAGCTCCCGGCCGAACTTCACGTGCATGGACTCGTCGGACAGGTAGGTGATGTGCCCGATCATGCGCGCCACGGCCAGGCCCAGATCCGGGCGCACGCCGTCGTAGTAGTCCCCGTTCTTCCAGTTGGGGTCGCTCATGATGGACTGCCGGGCCACCTCGTTGAAGGCGATGGCCTGGGCCGAGTGGCGGCTCGTGGTGGCCAGGGCCAGGATGCCGTCCATCATGTCCGGGTAGGCCGCGGCCCACTGCAGGGTCTGCATGCCGCCCAGGGAGCCGCCCGTCACGGCCAGCAGATGGTCGATGCCCAGGTGCCGCACCAGCTCGCGCTGGGCCCGGACCATGTCGGGGATGGTCACGATGGGGAAGTCCAGGCCCCAGTAGCGGCCCGTGGCCGGGTTGATGGACGAGGGCCCGCAGGAGCCCATGCAGCTGCCGATGACGTTGGAGCAGATGACGAAATAGCGGTCCGTGTCGATGGGCTTGCCGGGCCCCACGTAGTGCTCCCACCAGCCGGGCCTGTCGTCGCCGGCGTGGTAGCCGGCCACGTGGGCGTCGCCCGTCAGGGCGTGGCAGACGAGCACGGCGTTGGAGCGGTCGGCGTTGAGCTCGCCGCAGGTCTCGTAGGCCAGGGAAACGGGGCCCAGGCCCACCCCGCTGTCCAGGGTCATGGGGTGCGGCGGGTGGGCGAAGGTGAATGACTGGGTGCGGACGGTGCCTACGGTCGGTTGCGTCATCGGATTCTCCATGAAGTCGGGCGGACGATACAAGGGTCTATGAACAGCCGGCCCCGAGGTCAAGGGCTGCGCGCACCGCGTTAGCGTCTGGCCCTTCCCGCCAGGCCGTGCTATGGGGCCTGCACCAAACGCGAAATCCGGAGGCTGCCATGCCAAGATCCGACATTCTCGAACAGCTCGATTCCCCCATCACGTGGGACATGATCATCATCGGCGGCGGCGCCACGGGCCTGGGCTGCGGCGTGGACGCGGCCGGCCGCGGCTACCGCACCCTGCTCCTGGAGGAGCGCGACTTCTCCCAGGGCACGTCCAGCCGCTCCACCAAACTGGTGCACGGCGGCGTGCGCTACCTGCAGCAGGGCAACGTGGCCCTGGTCATGGACGCCCTGCACGAACGCGGCGTGCTGCTCAGGAACGCCCCGCACCTCGTCTACAACCAGGCCTTCGTCGTGCCCGACTACAAGTGGTGGGAACGGCCCTTCTACGGCGTGGGCCTCAAGCTCTACGACATGCTGGCCGGCAAGCTCGGCTTCGGCCGCTCGCGCATCCTGTCCCGCGCCAAAACCCTGAACATGATCCCCAACCTCGAACCCACGGACCTGCGCGGCGGCGTCATCTACTACGACGGCCAGTTCGACGACTCGCGCCTGGCCATCACCCTGGCCCGCACCATGGAGGACCTGGGCGGGACGCCCGTCAACCACATGGGCGTGACGGGCCTGCTCAAGGACGCGGACGGCCAGGTCTGCGGCGTGGAGGCCACCGACAGCCTGACGGGCGACATCCGCCACCTGCGGGCCAGGGTCGTGATCAACGCCACGGGCGTCTTCGTCGACTCCATCATGCGCCTCGACGACGCGAAGTCGCCGCGGCTCATCGCCCCGTCCCAGGGCATCCACCTGGTCCTGGACAAGTCCTTCTCGCCCGGCGACACGGCCATCATGGTGCCCCACACCGACGACGGCCGCGTCATCTTCCTGGTGCCCTGGCACGGCCGCGTGCTGGTCGGCACCACCGACGTGGCCCTGGACGCCCCGGACCACGAGCCCAAACCCATGGACGAGGAGATCGAGTTCCTGCTGGAGCACGCCGGCAGGTACCTGACGCGCGACCCGAAACGCAGCGACATCCTGAGCGTCTTCGCCGGCATCCGGCCCCTGATCCGGGCCGAGGGCGCGGACCGCACCTCGTCCCTGTCGCGCGACCATCACCTGACCATCTCCCAAAGCGGCCTGGTGACCATCGCCGGGGGCAAGTGGACCACCTACCGCAAGATGGGCGAGGACACGGTCACCCAGGCCGCGCGCTTCGCCGGCCTGCCGCCGCACTCCTGCAAGACCGAGAACCTGCCCCTGCACGGCTGGATGAACGGCCTGGACCCGCGCGACCACCTCTCGGTCTACGGCAGCGACATCGAGGAGATCCGCGAGATGATCCGCCACGACCCGGACCTGGGGCAGCCCCTGCACTACAGGCTGCCCTACCTGCGGGCAGAGGTGGTCTGGGCCGTGCGGCGCGAGTGGGCGCGGACCGTGTCCGACGTTCTGCGCCACCGCACCCGCGCCCTGATCATGGACGCGGCCGTGAGCATGGAAATCGCCCCGGACGTGGCCGCGATCATGGCCAGGGAGTTGGGGGAGGACATGGACTGGGCCGAGGCGCAGGTCCGGGAGTACCGCGAACTGGCCCGGAACTACCTGGCGGAATGACGCGCCGTGCGGGCCGCGGAATCGGCCAGGGCCCGCGGAGAGGACATGGAAAAGGACCGGAAATCACGACATCAACATACGGGGGAAACAATGAAAAATCTGCTGGCGGCCTGTATTGCGGCGCTTCTCTTCCTGGCGGCCGGATGCTCCGGCGCACCCTCAGAGGCCGACATCCGCGCGGCCTTCGAAAAGAACATCGCCAAGAGCACCGCTTCCCTGAACGAGACCGCCCAGATGTTCGGCGGGGCCGGCAAGGCCTTCACGGACATGCTCGGCAAGGCCGAGATCCACTCCGTGAAGAAGATCGGCTGCGTGGAAGCCAAGGACGCCCCGGGCTACGTCTGCGACGTGGAAATCGACATGACCGTGCCCCTGACGGGCAGAAAGAAGGACATGACCACGGCGCGGTTCGTCAAGGGCCCGGATGGGTGGGTCGTGACGGAGTAGGGGGGAAGGCAATGGACGAAATGGACTGAATGGACGAGATGGACGTCCCCCAAAGGCATTGAAAGGCATCTGGCCCGGGGGCGTTAAGGCCTTGTTTTTTTCCGGGCGCCGTCCATTTGGTCCATTTCGTCCATGTGGTCCATCGTCCATCAGTCCATCAGGCGCTCTTCCCCAAACATCCCCAACGGAAACTCCTCGCCCTCGCGCAGCACCAGGCTCGCGCCGGACAGTTCGGCGTCCTCGGCGGGCCAGGCCAGCACGAACATGCCTGCGCCGGCGGCCGAGGCCACGCCCACCGGGGAATCTTCCACTGCCATGCAGCGCGCGGGGTCGAGGCCGGCCCGGCGCGCCGCCTCCAGATAGGGGTCCGGCGCGGGCTTGCCCTGCGGGACGTCGTTGCCGCAGACGATGAAGGACATCATCTCCCACACGCCCAGGGCCCGCAGGTTGGCCTCGATGACCGGCGCCTCGCCGTTGGAGACGGCGGCCTGGGCCACGCCCAGTTCATGCAGCCGCCGCACGGCCGCCACGGGCCCGGGGCGCATCATGTCCGCCTTGAGGCCCGCCAGGTAGGCGCGGGCGCAGTCGTCGCGGAACTCCTCCTCCGTCAGGCCCGGGGCCAGGCGGGGGGCCAGGATGGCCCACTTCTCGGGCATGGTCTTGCCCAGCAGCTCCTCGTTGGCCTCGGGCGTCAGTTCGTAGCCGCGGCCGGCGCACCAGTCTCGAATGACCTCGTAATGCAGTCCCTCGGTGAGGATGAGGGTGCCGTCCACGTCCCAGAACACGGCCTGGGGTCGTTCATGTCTCATCATGCATCCTTTTCTGTCGTGATGTGTTCCAGAATGGCCCGCGCACGGGCCGGAAAATCCGTAATGATGCCCGCGGCCCCTTCCCGGGCCAGGCGGAGCATGTCCTCCTCGCGGTTCACGGTGTAGACGTTGACGTCGAAGCCGGCCGCGCGCACCGCCGCGACCCGGCCCGGCTCAAGCCCCCGCACCGACGGGTGCAGGGCCCGGGCGCCGAGGTCCCGCAGCCGGCGCAAAATCTCCCCCAGGGGCGCGGCCGAGGCCTTTTCATCGAGAAGCAGTCCCACGGGCACCTCCGGACACAGCGCGCGGAAAAGCTCCAGGGACGCGGGCCTAAACGACGACACCAGCACCATTTTCTCCATGCCCAGCCCGCGGATCAGGCCGACCACCCCGCGCACCAGCCCCGCGTCGTCACCGCCGAGCATGTCCTTGATCTCCACGTTGACCGGCATCCCGGCGTCGCGGCTCCAGACCAGGGCCTCGTCCAGGGTCGGGATCTTCTCGCACGCGTAGGACGCCAACAGCTCCGGGCCGACCTCGCCGGATGCCACGGTCCCGAAGGGGTCGCGCCGCGCAAACCAGCTGCCCGCGTCCAGCTCGCGGATCTGGGCCAGGGTCAGGCCGTCGACGACATGCCGGTCCCGGGGCGGCATGCCCGGCCGGGACGCGATGTCCGTGACGCGGCGCAGGCCGTGGTCATGGGTGACCACCAGCCGCCCGTCGAGGGTGACGTGCACGTCCAGTTCCCAGCCGAAGGCGCCCTGCTCCTGGGCGGCCCGGGCCGCGGCCATGGTGTTTTCCGGGGCGACGCTGCGCGCGCCGCGGTGGGCCCAAACGAGAGGTTGGGGGGAAATGCTCACGCGATACTCCTGTGGAAGAGGGGGAAGGCAATGGACCAAATGGACGATATGGACCCTATGGACTGTATGGACGCCCCCAAAGGCAAAGAAAAAACGGTCCGCCCTGCCGGGGCGTTTCCCGGGCGCCGTCCATCAGGTCCATTTCGTCCATCTCGTCCATCGTCCATCCGTCCATTCGGCGCCCCGCCCTACTCCCGCCCAGGGCATTCCACCCTGGTCGAGATGTCAAATTCCCTGGGCCGGGCCGCCGCGTCCGAAAGGCGGTACCTGATGGCTTCGATCTCGTCCAGATTCTCGAAGAAGAGGTCAACGATCCTGGGGTCGAACATGCCGCCGCGCTCGCGGCGGATGAAGTCCAGCACTTTCTCCCGCGGCCAGGCTTCCTTGTAGACCCGGTCCAGGGACAGGGCGTCATAGACGTCGGCCAGGGCGCAGATGCGGGCCGGAAGGCTGATCTCCTCGCCCTTGAGGCCGCAGGGGTAGCCCGTGCCGTCCCAGCGCTCGTGGTGCTGCAGGGCGATGTTGCGGGCCTCGGCCATGAGCCTGCGGTCCGAGGTATGCAGGATGCGCTGGCCGATGACGGTGTGGTGCTTGATGCTTTCGAACTCCTCGTCGTCGAGCTTGCCGGGCTTGTTGAGGATGGCGTCGGGGATGCCGATCTTGCCGATGTCGTGCATGGGCGCTGCGGCTTCCAGCAGCAGGATGTCCTCTTCGGGGAGGCCGTACTTCCCGCCCAGCAGGGCCGAATAGGCTGCCACCCTGCGCACGTGGTAGGCCGTCTCCTGGGACCGTGTCTCGATGACCTCGCCCAGGGTGGAGAGCAGTTCGCGCTGGGTCTCGATCATCTCGCGGTTGAGGTTCATGATCTCACGGTTGCCGCGGTTGATCCTGCGCTGCTTGAGCACGTTCATGACCAGCAGCGCGATGATCACGCCGAGGACGGCGATGACCGCCAGGGCCGAGAGGATGGCCGAGCGGTGGCGCTCGTAATAGGAGAGGGGACGGTTCAGCACCAGCGCATCCCCGGGCAGCAGGGATACCGGGATGCCGAAGCGTTCCAGGGCGGCATAGTCGTAGGTGTGCCGGTTCACGCCCGCGAGCCCGCTGTACGCGGCCGGCGGGTTCTTCCCGGCCAGGCGGTCGAGCAGGGTTCGGGCGGCTTTTTGCCCGTGCCCGAAAGCGCTGGTCACGCAGCCGCCGACAACGCCTGAACCGAGCTGAAAATCCCAGGCCACGTACACCGGCACGGGGGAGGCGGCGGCCACGGCCCGCGGAATCTCCTCGGCCGTGAAGACCTGCCCCGCCGCGTCCTGGAAATAGACCAGCAGGTAGAGAAGCTCCCCTTGCCCGCGCTCCGCCGCGAAGCGGACGAGCCCGTCCCGGGTCATGGGCGGCACGACCTCGATCTCCACACGCCCGGCCAGCTCGCGGGTCTGCTCCAGGAATTCCCGCAGGATGGATTTGCCCGTGAGGGTGCCGTCGATCATGACGAAGATCTTGCGCGCGCCCGGGTTCTGCCGCAGGGCCGCGTTCAGGGTTTCGAGGTGCGCCAGGCTCTCGATGATGATGTTCATGTCCCGGGCCCCCGGCGGGACAGACTTGAGGTCGTTGATGCCGCAGGCCACCATGGGCGTGCCGGGAAACAGCTCGCCCTGGTGCAGGGCCACGAAATCCAGGGCGTGGTCGTCGGTCAGGATGACCCCGTCGAAGCGGTCCCGCCCGTACTTCTCCCGGAAGAGCTCCAGCAGCCGGGCATGGTACGCAGGCGAGTCGTGGTGCTTGGCGTCCATGTACTCCACGCGCCAGCGCGCCCGCACATCAGGGGCGTCGAGGACCGAGACGATCCCGGCGTGCATGTCCTTGGTCCAGGAATAGTCGGCGGCGTAGGAATGGATCACCAGCACCGCGGGCCTGTCCG
>CALMTS010000151.1 GCA_937872685.1 uncultured Desulfomicrobium sp. | reverse complement strand
CGCAGCACCGCGCCGGCCCCGTACTGGCGGAAGATGCGATGGGCGAAGGTCGTGGCCACGCCGTGGGTCTGCAGGAAGAGCATGAGCCCGCGCACCTCCCGCTTCTCCTGCCAGGAGGTGACGATGCCCTTGAGCTTGGCCGGGCCGATGCCTTCCACTTCCAGCAGGCGCTCGGGGTCCGAGTCCAGGATGTCGAGGATCTGGCTGCCGAAACGGGCCACAAGGCGCTCGGCCGTTTTCTCGCCGATGCCCTTGACCGCGCCGGAACCCAGGAAGCGGCGGATGCCGTTCAGGGTGGCCGGCAGGACATGCTCGCACCCCTCGGCCTTGAACTGCCGTCCGAACTTGGGGTGCTCGACCCACTCGCCCGTCAGGCGCAGGGACTCGCCCGGCGCCACGTCGCCCAGGGTGCCGACCACCGTGACCGGCCCCGGCGCGGCCGGCGAGTCCAGCCGGGCGATGACGTACCCGTTCTCGGGGTTGTGGTAGACGACGGTGACGACTTCGCCCTGGACGCTGTGCATGACCCTAGAGCGACTGCCGGTATTTGAGGGACTGTTTGAGGGTTTCGCGGTCCACGTACTTGATCTCCGAGCCCAGCGGGATGCCCTGGGCCAGGCGCGTCACGGTCACATGGGGAAAGGACCGCGCGAGGAGGCCGTGCACGTAGGAACTCGTGGCTTCGGCCTCCATGGTCGAGCCCAGGGCCAGGATGAGCTCGCGCACCTCGCCCTCGCGCAGGATGGACTCGAGCCGGGAGATCTCCAGGGATCGGGCGTCGATGCCGTCCAGGGGCGAGAGCAGGCCGCCGAGGATGAGGTAGCGCCCCTTGTAGACGCCCGACTCCTCCATGACCATGAGGCTGTCCCACTCCGAAACCAGGCAGAGCTGCTCGTGGCTCCGCTTGGGGTCCGCGCAGATGTGGCAGGGGTCGGTGTCGGCCAGGGAGCAGCAGCGGGAGCAGATGTGCAGCGCGCTGCGCAGGCCCTCGATGTCACGGCCGAAGGAACGCACGGTCTCCTCGGGCCATTTGAGCAGCGTCAGGGCCATGCGCAGGGCGCTCTTGGGCCCCACGCCGGGCAGGGCCGAGAACTGGTCGACAATTTTCTGCAGGGGTGCTGGAAGTCGCTGCACGCGGGGCTCCTAGAAAAGGCCGGGGATCTTCATGCCGCCGGTGATCTGCGACATCTCGGACTGCATGAGGTCCTTGCCCTTCTTCAGGACTTCATTGACCGCGGAGAGGATCATGTCCTGCAGCATCTCGACGTCTTCCAGCACCGCCGGGTCGATGGCCACGGAGAGGAGTTCGCCGGCGCAGGTCGCCTTGACCGTGACCATGCCGCCGCCCACGCTCGTCTCCACTTCCTTCTTGCCCATCTCTTCCTGAGTGCGCAGCATCTTCTTCTGCATGAGCTGCGCCTGTCTGATCAACTCGTTCATATTCCATTCTCCTTGCCGTTTAATGGGGGCCGGACCTCCACGATCCGGGCCTGAAATCTCTCCTGGGCCTGCCGCACCACTGGGTCGGCCTGGGCCATCTCCTTGAGTTCGGAGCGCGTCTTGCGCACCACTTCCACGGGCGCCTCCACGCGCACCCCGATGCCGGGCCCGAAATACGCCCGGGCCAGCTCCGTCAGCACGGGCAGGCCGCCCTTGAGACGGTCGCAGAGAAAGCTGTGGGGGCTGCTCAGCACGAGTTCCGCGCCCTGCACCTCGCCATGGGCCTTGTCCAGGGCGGGCAGGGGCCGCGACCCCTCGGGCCGCTGGCTGCAGTAGGCCACGAAGCCGGGCCATGTGCGCGGGCCGTCCGGCGGCCGGGGGACGGGCGGGGCGCCGGCCGGGGCGCCGAAATTCGCGCTGCTCTCGCGGACCGATACGGGGGGGGCCTGCGGACGGGAAGGTTCTGGGGGCCGGACAGCCGTCTGCGGCCGCCCCGCAGGGTGCGCCTCAGGTTGGGCCGCTGCCGGCGCCGCCGGCTGGGGACGCGGCGCGGCGGGCGCGGCAGGCGGGCGCGGGGCCGCGGTTTCCGCGGGAGCGGGCTGCGGGGAAACGGGGGCCTCGGCCCGGGCGAAACCGCCGGGCCGGGCAGCCTGCGTCTGCGGCCTCCCGGCGGCGGGACCGGCGGCCGCAGCCTGGCCGGAACCGGCCGAACCCAGGGCCAGCAGGTCCGGCAGGCAGGCCAGGTTCAGGAGCAGAAGCTCCAGGGCCAGGGCCGGCTCCATGCTGGTCAGGATCTTGCGCTGGCTGTCCATGGTCATCTGCCACGCCGCGTGCAGGTGTCCGAGGCTGAAGCCCGGAGCCAGGCCGGCCCAGATCCCGACCTCCTCGGCCGGCAGGTCGATGAGGCCGCGCGCTGCGTCGCCCATCTGGTTCAGCAGAAAAAGGTTGCGCCAGCAGCCGGAAAGTTCGCGCAGGAAGAAGCCCAGGTCCACGCCCTGGTCCAGGACTTCCGTCAGCAGGGCGTTGAGGCCGTGCAGGTCGCGGGCCTGGACGCATTCGACGAGTCGCACGAAGACCTCGCCCCCGGCCAGCCCGAGCACCTCGCGCACATCGGCCAGGGTCAGGGAGTCCGAGCCCAGGGCCAGGACCTGACCCAACAGGGACATGCTGTCACGCACCGAGCCGGCGCCGCGGCGGGCGATGAGGGTCACGGCGGAATGCTCCGCCTGGATGCCCTCCTGCCCGAGCACGCCCTCGAGGTGGCGCACCAGGTCGGCCTGGGGCAGGCGCTTGAAGACGAAATGCTGGCAGCGGCTGATGATGGTCTGGGGAAATTTTTCGGGTTCCGTCGTGGCCATGATGAAGGTCACGTGCCCGGGCGGCTCCTCCAGGGTCTTGAGGAGCGCGTTGAAGGCCGCCTTGGAGAGCATGTGCGCTTCGTCGATGATGATGACCTTGTAGCGGCACTCCAGCGGCGCGTAGCCCACGTCCTCCTTGAGGCGGCGGACGTTGTCCACGCCGGTGTTGGAGGCGCCGTCGATCTCGACCACGTCCACGGCCGAGCCCAGGGTGATCTGACGGCAGATGGGACACTGGTTGCAGGGCTCCTCGGCCGGGCCGTTCACGCAGTTGAGGGCCTTGGCGAAGATGCGGGCCAGAGTGGTCTTGCCCACCCCGCGGGTGCCGCTGAACAGGTAGGCGGGCGCGACCCGGCCCGTGGCCGCGGCGCGGGAGAGGATGCGCTTGACGGAATCCTGGCCGGCCACATGGGCGAAACTCTGGGGACGGTAGCGGGCGGTGAGGCTTTCCTGGCTCATGGTGTGTCCGGCGGGTGCGGAAATTGACGAAACGCCGGGCGCCGGCATGCGGCGCCCGGCGGGCAATCACGGGGAAGTTAGAAGGTGTAGCGGGCCAGCCACTTGCCGTACTTGGGGTTCTCGCCGCGCAGGACCTTGAAATAGGCGTCCTGCAGGGCCGCCGTGACGGGGCCGCGGCTGCCCTGGCCGATGACGCGGCGGTCCACTTCGCGGATGGGCGTGATTTCGGCCGCGGTGCCCGTGAAGAAGGCCTCGTCGGCGCAGTACAGCTCGTCGCGGGTGAAGCGGTCCTCGACCACGGTGTAGCCCAGGTCCTCGGCCAGGATCATGACGGACTCGCGGGTGATGCCCGAAAGGATCGAACCCAGCGGCGAGGTCTTGATGACGCCGTTTCTGACGAGGAAGATGTTCTCGCCCGTGGCCTCGGACACATAGCCCTCGGCGTCGAGCATGAGGGCCTCGTTGTAGCCGTCGGCCAGGGCCTCGCGCTTGGCCAGCACGGAGTTGACGTAGTTGCCGCAGGTCTTGGCCTTGGTCATCATGACGTTGACGTGGTGCCGGGTGAACGAGGAGGTCTTGACCCGGATGCCCTTCTCCAGGGCCTCGGCGCCGAGGTACGCGCCCCAGGGCCAGGTGGCGATGATGGTCTGAATGGGGTTGTCGCCCGGATAGACGCCCATGGCGCCGGCTCCGATGAAGGTCAGGGGGCGGATGTAGCCCTCGGCCAGCTTGTTGGCCTGCAGGGTCTCGATGATGGCCTTGCCGATCTCCTCCTGGGAGAAGGGAATGACCATCTCGTTGATCTTGGCCGACAGGAAGAGGCGCTCCACATGCTCCTGCAGGCGGAACACGGCCGAACCGCCGTCCGTGCAGGTGTAGCAGCGGATGCCTTCGAACACGCCGACACCGTAGTGCAGGGTGTGGGTCAGCACGTGGACCTGGGCTTCGTCCCAGGGCACGAGTTTGCCGTCGAACCAAATCTTGTCTGCTTTCTGAACCATGGATTCCTCCTCGAAATGGGCGTCGTTTTTGCGCCTCGGAGCGCACGGCCCCAAGCGTCGCGGAACACTAGGACATGGCGGAAGCCCGGTCAAGGGAGCCGGCCTGCGGCCCTGGCAGAG
>CALMTS010000150.1 GCA_937872685.1 uncultured Desulfomicrobium sp. | reverse complement strand
TGCAGAACCATCAGCGGCACCAGTCCGAGGTGGCCGGGATCATCCGGCAGGGCCATGGCGCATGGGGCCGCCCCCTCCGCCCACGCCCCCGTAGGAGGCAACGGTCTGGTGCGGCTCGGTCAGCTCCGCGCCCAACGCCTCGGTGATGGTGCGCGGGACTTCCCGGCCCGGATCCATTTCTTCCAGCGTTTCCAGGTCGCCCTCGAAAAGTCGGACCCGGTCCAGGCTCAGACCGAGAATCTGGTAGCGGCCGGCGAACTGTACAAATCGCCGCAAGGGTTTGAGGTGAAAACTGTCGGCCACGATTGCCAACTCGGTGACCGGCCGCGACAGGCGGAACACGCGAAACAGACCGGCTCCGCTCATGACAGCCAGGCCCTCCAGCGCCTGGTTCCAGAATTCGCGGTCGTATCCGAGAGCTTCAAGGGGTTCCAGGAAGTGGCGCGTTTCGGCTTCAGGATAATTCTGCCGCAGTGATGTCTCCAGCTTTTTCACAAGATTGCGGAATACGATCAGATTCTGCCTCTGCCCGGGACCATGCCGAAGTGTCGGCTGGTACAGGGACAGACAGGGCGGTTGGTGCGTTGCGGTCAACTCTGCCAGGGATTCGGTGGTCGGTGAGAATTGGTTAGCTGTCACGTATCTGCCTCCCTTGGGCATCAATCAGTTTGGCGCGTTAACGCATTGCCGGCGCGGCATCATTGCCGTGCGTGTCGTCGGTGCGCGATTCGTCCTGCTTGTCCCCGAAGTGTCTGTGCGCCAGGAGTTCGTCCAGTTCCACGCCATAACAATACCGCCCCATGGACAAGGGTTTGGTGTTCAGGCCCCAGCGCACTGTCCCGTGAACGTCGCTCTCAATGCATACCCCATTTATGCATAATCCCCCTGGATTCATGATTGTCAGCCTGTCGCCGTGGATGAAATCCCCATCCGTTTCAATGAGCAGCCCGCCCCTGCATATGTTGACGATGGCGCCGTTGGCGAATGCCCTCGATTTTTGATGTGAAAGAATCAGGCACATGTGCCGGCCGACGGTTCGCGCCCATCTTCTTCTGAGGTTCGTCCTGTGTGTCATGGCGATGGCCTTGCCCCGGTTTATGCGCTTGGGAACATCATTGGAGCGCACACGTGAAATGAAACTTCCGTCATCGCTCGGTGAATGCTGATCGAGGGGGATGATCTGTCGTGCTCTGGCTGATTCAGGCGGAACTGCGCTGGATGGATCGTGCGCCGATCGGAACTTCGCGTACAATGATTTGGCAAGTCCCGTGCCGGAAACCGGTCACGGAACAGCGCGGTGCAACTGCCTGAAAGGAAAGGGAAGAAGCGCGGACGAGTTGGCGCGCCGGAAGAAATCCGTCAACGCGGGCCGTTGAATCCGGTAAAAGCGCGATATGTTGAGGGCTGCCGGTCGGAAGGAAAGGGTGCGCCACTCTGCCGATGCAGGCGCACGGCGGGGGAGAGGCTTGACGGCGCTACATGAACTTGCGCTGGATGCCCAGTTTGCGCATGCGGGCGCGCAGGGTGCTGGGGTTCATGTCCAGGATGAACGCGGCGCCGCTCTTTCCCTCAACGCGCCAGTTCGTCTTCTGGAGCACGTGCAGGATATGTTCGCGCTCCAGGTCGGTGAGCGTTTTGAGGTCCTGCCCGGTGCCCTCGTCGACCTTCGACAACGACGTGAACCGGCCCTCGACGTGCAGGGCGGTTCCTCGGCTGGAGATGACCGCTCTCTCGATCACGCTCTCCAGTTCCCGGACATTGCCGGGCCAGCCGTATTTTTCCAGGATCTCCATGGATTCCCCGGGAATGGTTTCGATGCGCTTGCCGATCTTCTTGTTGAACTTGTCGACGAAAAAATTGACGAGCAGCCTGATGTCCTCCTTGCGGTCCCTGAGCGGCGGAATCACGATGGGGAAGACGTTGAGCCGGTAGAAGAGATCCTCGCGGAAATTGCCCTTCCTGATTTCCTCCTCCAGGTCGCGGTTGCTGGCCGCGATGATGCGCACGTCGACCTTGATGGTGCGCGGGCTTCCCAGACGCTCGAACTCGCCGTCATGGATCACCCTCAGGAGCTTGCATTGCAGATCCATCGGCATCTCGCCGATTTCATCCAGAAAGATGGTTCCCCCGTCGGCAAGCTCGAAGCGTCCCATCTGCCGGGCGCTGGCGCCGGTAAAGGCCCCCTTTTCCCGCCCGAAGAGTTCGCTTTCGATGAGGTTTGCCGGCAACGCCGTGCAGTTGACGGTGACCATCGGCCGGTCCTTGCGGGTACTGCGGGCGTGGATGGCTCGGGCCACGACCCCCTTGCCGCTTCCCGTTTCGCCCTGGAGGAGCACGGTCGTGTTCTGGGGCGCGATCTGCTCGATCTTGTCGAAGACTTTCGCGATGGCCTTGCTCTGGCCGATCATCTCTCCGAAGTTGAACTTCCGGGCAGCCTCGTGCTGGAGATAGATGTTCTCGACCAGAAGACGGTCCTTGAGTTTCCTGATTTCCTTGAAGGCCAGGCGCAGTGATTCTTCCGTTTTTTTGCGGACGGCGATTTCCTGCACAAGGCGCTCGTTGGTCAGGAGCAACTCCTGTGTGCGCTCCATGACCTTGAGTTCAAGCTGGTAATGGGCATCTTGCAGCGCGGTCTCAAGCCGGACCTGTTCGGTCACGTCAACGATCATGGACCTGATGACGCCTTGCGTTTGTTCAACCGGGTCCTTGGCGATGCTTTGCAGACGGGCGAGGAATTTTGTCCCGTCCGATCTCTGCAGCCAGATTTCACAGGTATCGTCCCCTTCTCTGCGCAGAACATCCGCGCAATGCCTTGAAAATCGTTCCCGCCCATCCGCGCCGGCGATCCACAGGCTCATGGGCTTGCCCGGCAGGTGCTGCCGTTCAAGGCCCAGCAGACGGGCGCCAGGAAGGTTGGCGCTGCACACAAGGCCCTGCGGATCAAAGGAAAAATAGCCCGCGGGGGCGAAGTCATACAGCTCGGCGAAGGCATTGCGCGATTTCTCGAGCGCTTCCTGAGCCTGGCGCAGTTCTTCGTTTTGCATCTGCAGTTCGATTTGGTGGACTTCGAGCTCCTGCACGAGCCGCCTCATCTCGATTTCGGTCAGCAGGGGACAAGAGCCTGCATTCTCGGCGCGCGCCGGATCATTTCCTGGCTGCTTCGGGTCGGGAACAGCTTTTTTTCGTTTTTTGGGTGCGCTCATGATGTTTCTCCCCCGAGCCGAAGCCTGAGTTGTTCATTCTCCTGGCGCAGTTTCAGCTCGATGCGCTTGGCCGAGGTAATGTTCGTGAAGGTCATGACCAGGCCGGCGATGACGTCACTCATGGTTTTGTAGGGCATGATGCGCACTTCGTACCAGCGTCCGTCGGTCGTGGCGACCTGATTCTCCGAAAAAGCCAGCGTCCGCAGCACCTCCCGCGCCTGCTCGGAAAGTTCGGGATAGAGCAGGTCGCTGGAGATATCGGAAAGCGGCCGCCCCACATCCCCGGGGATGACCTTGAAAATCTTGTTCGCGCCGGGGGTGAAGCGGCGGATGTGGAGGTCATTATCCAGGAACACGGTGATTATTTCCGTACTGTTGAGCAGATTGCGCATGTCGTCGTTGATCCGCGAAAGCTCGTCCATTTTTGACTGCTGCTCGGCATTTACCGTCTGCAGCTCTTCATTCAGAGACTGCATCTCTTCACGAGAAGTGGTCAGTTCCTCGTTTGCTGACTGCAGCTCCTCGTTTGTTGATTGCAGCTCTTCGTTGATTGAGTGCAATTCCTCCTGTGAAGCCTGCATTTCTTCACGTTTTTTCTGCAGTTCATGGCTGCAGCTCACGAGTTCACGCTCAAGCTCCAGGATTTTGGCATTGTCAGCCTCGCCGGGCTTTGAGCGGCGGGTTGTCCTCTTTTTCGGCAGGGGCGCCACGTCGGTGAAGATGATCATGACCATGCCGCGCAACGCTTCGGGATCATGGATTTCCTGCACGGTGAGGTCCACCGTCTGAATGGAATCTCCTTCCCCGACCTTGAGTCCCTTGACGCTGACCGCCTCTTTGACCTGCAGCGCCTTCTGGAAGGCTGTCCCAAGCTCGAAGCGCAACCCTTCCCGGGCCATGGCGTGAATGTTCCAGTTGACCTTGCCGGCTGCCGGTTCCAGGTATTTTCCCGTCCTGCCGCTGATGTAGAGGATGTCCCCCTTGTTGTTGACCAGCACGGCGGCCGGGGAAAAGCGCTGCAACAGAACCTGGTCCGCCAGGGACTGGATGTTGACCGTCGATTTGCCCATTGCGGACTCCTGTGGAATGCCCGGCGCGACCGGGGCGAATGAAGCCGGAAAGACGGTCTGCAAGGTGGTCAGGGCTGATTCGCGCCGGCGAAAGAGCTTGGCCTT
>CALMTS010000149.1 GCA_937872685.1 uncultured Desulfomicrobium sp. | reverse complement strand
TGAGGCTCGCGATCTTGGTGATCGCCGCGGTCAGGGTCGTCTTGCCGTGGTCAATATGACCAATGGTACCAATATTGACATGCGGCTTTTTTCTTTCAAATTTCTGCTTGGCCATAATTACCCCCTAATGAAATTACGATTTACTATATATAGTTTTAATTAAATGCGGGATCAAATGAGACGGGAAGAATTTGGAAGGCGCCAAACTGGTGAGACGAGGTAATGGAGCGGGAAACGGGACTCGAACCCGCAACCCTCAGCTTGGAAGGCTGATGCTCTAGCCATTGAGCTACTCCCGCATTTCATCTCAGTAGTTCAGCGACAGTTCTTTCTGTCTCCTACTGTTTTTCACGGTTTTTCTGGTGGAGGGGGGAGGATTCGAACCTCCGAAGTCGTTCGACGACAGATTTACAGTCTGTTCCCTTTGGCCACTCGGGAACCCCTCCTATCACCTGGAGCTGGCGATGGGACTTGAACCCGCAACCTGCTGATTACAAGTCAGCTGCTCTACCATTGAGCTACGCCAGCCCGTGAGAACGAACTCATTATGAGCATTCATTCTCGATGGCAAGCACTTTTTTATATCAAATGCAAAAAAAAAGCGCCTCGCGGCGCTTTCCCCTCGGCGCTGGCAAAAATTCATGCCCAGGCCGGCACACCCATCGGTACGTGAGCTGCATCGGGACATCTTGCCGCATCCGCACCACCGTCCAACGTCGCGAATTCAAGATATTCCGCGCTGTTTTCAAAAAGATACCGCATGAACCGGTTGTTAAAGTCGTGCCCGGAGCACGAAACCTCGAAGTGCCCCCACAGTCTGCGACTTCCAACCGCGATATCACCCATGAAATCCAGAATCTTGTGCCGAACCATCTCATCGTCAAAGCGCAGTCCCTCTGGATTGACGACCCCGTAGTCATCAAACACAACCGCATTTTCGAGAGTCCCGCCAAGGGCCAAGCCATTTTTCTGCAACCACTCGACGTCCTTCATAAAACCAAAGGTCCTGGCGCGTGCTATCCGATAGGAGAAAGACAGGGGCGTAGATTCAAAACAATATTTCTGAGTGCCAATCATGGGATGAGCAAAGGAAATCGTGTAGTCAATCCGCAGGCCGTTGTATGGCTTCACGCTGACGCGCTTCCCGTCCTGCTCGAATACAAGCGGGCGGATGACCTTGGCGATCCTGCGGGGACGATCAAGAAGCCTGACCCCGGCGGAGTTGATGAGGTAAACATAAACCGATGCGCTTCCATCGAGAATCGGAATCTCTTCCCCGTCGACCTCGACAATGACGTTGTCGACATCAAGCCCGACCAACGCCGCCAGCAGATGCTCCACCGTGGAGACTTTAGCCCGGTCATTTCCGAGCGTCGTCGCCAAGCCCGTCCCGACAACACAATCCGGAGAGGGATTGACAATCTGCCGGCCTTTCTTGGTCAGCAGAGAAAAAACAACGCCCGTATCAGCAGGGGCCGGCTTGAGGACCATTTCAACCCTCTGGCCACTGTGTAGGCCCACTCCGGAGCAACGAACTTCTTTTTTTAGTGTCGTCTGTTTCATACCCGCATCTTATCAATTTTCATGCCAATCACGACAAAATGCAAGCATCTGAAATTAAATGATCTTTTATATGCGGCCGCGAAAGTCCTTCAAACCCGTGCCTTTTGCACAACACTATCGTTGCTAAAAAACAACACACACAAGACGATCCAAACCGGCATAATCCTTTTCAACGACCACGTCCTTGGCCACGGGCTCGAAAATTTCCACCATGGCGTCACCTTGACCATGGTCGATCTCACACAGCAGCTGCGTGCCGGGCCGAACTCTGCCTGCTAGCCCGGCGGCAAGACGGCGATACAAATCCAGCCCATCCCAACCAGCAAAAAGAGCCACCTCCGGTTCATGCGCCAAAACCTCGCGGCTCAAGGTATCCCGCTTCGACTCTGGCACATATGGAAGGTTGGCCACAATAATGTCGAAAGAACCAACATGAACCGCTTCGATCAGGTTTCCCCGCACGAACATTACCCGGTCCTGTACGCCATGCCTGTTTGCGTTTCGCTGGGCCATTTGCAGGGCCGCGGACGAGATGTCCACGGCCGTGACGAGAATGTTGGGCAAATGAACGGCGCATGTCACTGCGAGCACCCCGCTCCCTGTCCCGAGATCCAGCAGTTTCATTTGAGCGGAACGCTCATGGGCGGTTAGGAGGCGATCCAGAAAAAGTTCCGTCTCTGGTCGAGGAATGAGCACCGCGGGGCTCACTTCGAAATCAAGTCCGTAAAATTCCTTCATTCCGACAAGATAGGCCACAGGTTCGCCATGAAGCCTGCGCCGCGACAACGCGTCCATGTCGGCCGCAGCAGACTCGGGAACGCCCGCGCGTGCCTCCAGCAGCATCTCAAGCCGGGGAATCCCCAATACATGGGCAAGGAGAACCTGTGCAGAAAGCCTCGGGGAATCAAGGTTCGATTGCTCAAACTGTTTTTCCCAAAAGGCGAGAATGTCTAAGCGGGAATTCATGGCGCACAAAAAAAGCCGAGTTTCCTCAGCTTTCTTTCATGGCTTCGGCCTGATAGTGTTGGACCAGCCCGTCGATTATATCATCGATATGGCCTTCCATGGCCTGATCAAGACTGTAGAGCGTCAAGTTGATGCGGTGGTCCGTGATCCGCCCTTGGGGATAATTATACGTTCGAATTCGTTCGGAGCGATCACCCGTGCCGACCTGAGCCTTGCGGTTGTCGTCATACGCTTTCTTGGTTTCATCCTGAGCGGCCTGGAGAAGCCTCGATCTCAGCACCTTCAGGGCCTTGGCCTTGTTCTTGTGCTGCGACTTTTCATCCTGGCATGTGACTACAAGCCCGGTGGCAAGGTGAGTGATGCGGATGGCCGAATCCGTGGTGTTCACTGACTGACCGCCAGGGCCCGAGGATCTGAAGACATCGACCCTGATGTCGCCCGGATCAATCTTGACATCAACTTCTTCCGCCTCGGGCAGTATGGCGACCGTGATCGCAGACGTATGTATGCGCCCCTGGCTCTCTGTCGCAGGGACGCGCTGGACCCGATGAGCGCCGGACTCGAACTTGAGCTTGCTGTAAACGTTGGTGCCCGAGACTGACGCGACAATTTCCTTGAAACCGCCGGTGCCTGTCTCGCTGCTGCTCAGGACCTCGACCCGCCAGTTATGCAGTTCCGCATAACGGGAGTACATCCGGAAGACGTCGGCCACAAACAAGGCGGCCTCTTCACCACCTGTCCCCGCGCGGATTTCCAGAATGATGTTCTTGGCATCAAGAGGATCCTTCGGCGTCAAGAGTTGCTTAAGCACCCGCTCCTGAGCTTCAATCCGAGTTTTCAGCGTACCGATTTCAGCATGGGCCAACTCGCAGATCTCAGGATCTGAATCCTTGGCCATTTCCTGGTTTTCGGCAAGTTCGCGCAACAAGGTCTTGTACTGTTCGAAGGCCTTGACGACCTCGTCGAGCTCGGCATGCTTCTTCGCGATCTTGATATAGCGCTCCTGGTCCTGAAAAATTTCAGGAGTACTCAGTTCGCGCTCAAACTCGCGGTATTTTGCAGCCAGGCTTTCCAGCTTGTCGATCATAGTGTGCGACCCGCAACGGGGGCAGTATCCGTCGTCTTACTTGTTCAGGCCGGCGTATTTCTTTCTGAAGCGATCAATACGGCCAGCGGAGTCGATGAAGCGCTGCTCACCGGTAAAAAACGGATGGCAGTGGGAACAGATTTCAAGGCTGAGCTCCGGACCGATGGCAGTCCGGGTGACAAATTCATAACCGCAGGCACAACGGACAGCGGTTTCGTACACTTTGGGATGCAAATCTTTTTTCATGGGAACCTCCAGTTTCAAAAGAGAGAGGACAACTATACCACTCAGAGGCGAATGGCAAGTCGAATTTGTTGACCGCAGCCGTTCGGCAAAAAGGATGTTATGAGAGACCCTTGGCCTGATTGAGCGAGATATTGAAGGCGACAGAGAAAATGTGGTGCATGAAGTCAACATACTCCACCGCCACGTTCTCCGGGGCTGAAATGCGGGCGGGAGCGAAATTGACGATGCCGCGAACGCCGGCCTCGATCAAATAATTTGCCGCACGCTGAGCCCGCTCGGGCGGAGTGGTGATGATGCCGATCTCGATGTTGAGTTCGTGAACTTTCTCTTTGAGGCGGCGGGAGCAGACTACCTCGAGACCGGCCACTTCTTCGCCGATCTTGAACGGATCACAATCAAAGGCGCCCACGAGGATAAACCCGCGGCGCCGGAAAATCCCATGCCGCAAGAGCGCCCTGCCCAGGTTGCCAACACCCACCAATGCGACATTCCACGTACGATCAATGCCCAGTGATTGCTTAATAGCCGTAAGCAAATCCTGAACATAATACCCCACACCACGCACGCCGAACTCACCAAAATATGCAAGATCCTTACGTATTTGCGAAGGATTCACGCCACAAGCACGGGCAAGCCCATCCGAAGAAATAACGGAATCTCCCTCTTGAAGGAGAGTCTCAAGAACCTGAACGTACACAGCAAGTCGCTGAATTGTGGCGCGTGGGATATGGGCGCTTTTCAAAATGACTCCGGAAAGACACTTAGTGATCTATTTCACTATGTTAGCTCAAAAAAGGGGGAGGCAGCGCCTCCCCCTTTTCTTGTTCAAGATGTTAGCCGACGAAGGGGTTGGCGAACAGCAGAATCAGGTTAACAACCAGGGCGTAAATGGCCAGAGATTCGATCATGGCCAGACCGATCAGCATGGTCACGGTGATCTTGCCGGAAGCTTCGGGGTTGCGAGCGGTGCCTTCACAAGCAGCCTTCAGACCCAGGCCCTGAGCGATGCCACAACCGGCGGCGGCGATGGCCATGCCAAGAGCGGCGGCCCAGGAGATGGTGGAGATGACTTCAGGAGCGGCGTCAGCAGCGAAAGCGCAAGAAGCGACGGCGACCAGAGCGACAGTAGCCAGAACGGACACGAAAGTTTTACCCATGACGAAAAATCCTCCTACAAAAGTATAATGTTATTGGTCGAATGACCATTTCCCCCGAATTAGTGAGCTTCTTCGAATGCGCCCTTCAGATAGAGCATGGACAGCATGAAGAAGACGAAAGCCTGGATCACGTCGGCCAGCATGAACAGGAAGTACATGGGAACGGTAGAGACGACCGGCGCCAGCATGAACAGCAGAGCCAGAACGATGTCCTCACCGCGGATGTTCCCGAAGAGTCGCAGAGACAGCGACAGCATGCGCGCAAAGTGTCCGATGACCTCAATGGGAAACATCAGCGGCGCCATCCAGATCATGGGACCGGTGAAATGATGAATGTAATGGGTGCCATGAATCTTGAAGCCCCAGTACTGATAGTAGACGAAAACGAACACGGCCATGGAGGCTGTCGTATTGATATTCGCGGTCGGGGCATCGCTGCCGGGAAAAAGGCCGCCGACGTTACAAGTCAGGATGTAGATGAACAAGGTGGCCAGTACCGGGAACACCTTGCGACCGTCTTCACCCATGTTCGCCACGACGAAATCTTCCAGTGATCCGATCACGAACTCGAAGAAATTCTGCAACCCTCTAGGCACCAAGGAAATTTTCTTGGTCGCCATGGTCGAGACGAGAATCAGCACGATCATGAACGTCCAGGAATACAGAACATTGCCCGGTATCAGGCTGTGGCCATGAGCATCGACGAGGCCAATGGCCTTGACCGCCTCCTCAACGAGAAAAATAGGATGTAAGCCCCCTGCCATCTTTACGCCTCCTTAGAAGTTTTCCCCAAAATTTGTGACATTCCCCAAAGCAAAATATTTATGAGCACGGTGGAAAAACCTATCAGCAACCAGACCGCCGAAGCTCCTTTCATAACGACCAGCAGGTAAAATGCCAGGGCCGTCAGCGCAAGGCGCCCGTAAAAACTGAACATCTGGACCGCAACCGCACCCTTTTGCACGTAAACCAGTTCTTGGATCACCCTGCTCAGAGCCAGAAAATTGATCGTTCCCAGCACTACGCCTGCAGCGAAATCTACTCCTGCAGAACCGAGCAGCAACGCCGGCACTGCCCCGAAAAGGAAGAGAACCTGCTGCGCCGCCATCCTGCGTACCTCTGGGACGTGGTATCCCCGGGCGTAGAGGGCGCGCTCAATCCTTTTCGTCATTGTCTGGAACATCCGCTTCCGCTTCTTTCTTTTGGATGCGCTGCATCTCTCGAAACATGTTCCTGTAGCCGGCTATGATGCCAAAGATCAGGAAAAGCAGCATCAACCAAGGTTTGGTCCCAAAATACTTATCCAGATAGTACCCCATCACCATGCCCACGATAACACCGGACACGAGATGGATACCCATCATGGAGGCGAGACCCAATGCCTGGAAATGCCTATTTTTTTTCTTGCCAAAAAACATCGGGTCTTCTCTGCGGGCCACTGAGGCCCATTCATTCGTGCAATAAATCACAAATCGAAAATGGGGCTACCACACGCCCCAACTTCGCGTCAATCAAAGTTTTCGCCAAAATCAGTTTCTTCTGCATCTTGCGCCCGCAAAATGACGGCGGGCGCCCTTTCGCGACCGGACGCCCCGAAGCGCCTCGCTTGCAAGCCGCCTCTATTCGCACTATGCCCGTCACGAAATCAACAAACAAGGCATCAACCTGCACAGAGCACCAATGAAAAACACATCCTCACTCAAAGCTCGCCAGCTTGCGATAGAACCAAACCCCCGGAAAGTCCTGCGCAGCACCGATATCCGCGACGACGTCAACGTTGTCTGCCTCTTCCAGCCCCGCGCACGGAAAGCCCTGGAAATGGGCCTCTCCATCGCCGGCATGGAATACAATATCTATGTGGCAGGGGAACCTGGGCTGGGACGTACATATCTCGTCGAAAACTTCCTCAAGCCCAGGGCGCGCACGGCCCCCACGCCGCCGGACCTCGTCTATCTGAACAATTTCGAGAATCCTGACAAGCCCGTCCTGGTCAGTCTCCCCGCCGGACAAGGCAAAATTCTTCGGGAATACATGCAACGCATGGTCAAGCGCCTTCGCCGGGACCTGCCCCGCCATTTCGAGCAGGCCAGCTACCTGCGCCTGCAGAATAAGCTCTTCACCAAACTCGCCGTCGCCCGCGACGACCTGATGGACAAGATGGACGAGGCTGCCCAGAAAAAAGGCTTCAGCCTGAACATCGACGAGGGCGGCGCGGTCTCCCTGACCCCGCTTCTGGACGGAAAGGTCCTCAGTTCCGAAGATTTCGAACGCCTGGACTCCTCCCACAAGAAGACCATAAAAGACCAGAGCAGTTCGGTACTGAACACCATTGCCGACCTCTCCCGCCAGGTGAACAAGAACGAACAGGAGTTCCGGGCAAAGGAACTCCAACTGGCCCAGGAGCACGCCGCAAGCCTTGTCGAGCGCCTGCTTGCACCCACGCGCAAAAAATTCTCCGAGAACAAGCCCCTCAAGGCCTACTTCGACGCGTTCAAGGAAGACGTGCTCGAAAATCTGACCCACTACCAGGGCAGGACTGAACGCGAACAGCGCACGCCGTCGGACCAGCAGAACGAAAACATCGCCGACTCCTACTTCCAGCGCTACGAGGTCAACCTCTTCGTTGACAACTCCGGCCTGACCGGCGCCCCCGTGGTCAAGGAGATCAACCCTGGCTTCTTCAACCTTCTCGGCTGCGTGGAACGCGAGACCGAGTGGGGCACCTACTATACCGACTTCTCACTCATTAAGGCGGGCGCCGTACATCGCGCCAACGGCGGCTTCCTCATTCTGCGCGTGGAGGATCTCCTGGCCCACCCCGCCGCCTGGGAAGGCCTGCTGCGCTGTCTGCGCACCAGGCAATCGAGCCTGGATGACCCTACGGACCACTACGACATCCTGCGCACGAGGACCATCAGCCCTGATCCCATCCCCCTTTCGCTCAAGGTTCTCCTCATCGGCGACGACGAGACATATGAACTCCTGTACATGCACGATGAACGCTTCCGGAAAATCTTCAAGCTCAAGGCGCATATCCAGGACACGGTGGAGCGTACGGCCGAATCCATAACGGGTTACGCCCAGGCGCTGGACAGGGCCGCACGCGAAGGCGGGCTGCGCAGCCTCACCAAGGATGCTTTCGCCGAGCTGGTGGACTACTCCACCCGCATGGCCGAGGACCGGGAGCGCCTCTCGCTGCATTTTTCGCACCTGCGTGAAATCATGATCGAATCGAACGCTATCGCCGCGGGCCAGGAAAAAAAGACCATTGATGCCGCCATCGTGAAGCAGGCCCTGGAAGAGCGGGAATACCGCACCAACCTCTATCAAGAAGAGTTCCTGCGCGAGTACGACCGCAAATCGATCAAGGTACGCACCCAAGGCCAGGGCGTCGGCGTGGCCAACGGCTTGTCCGTGACCCAGGTCGGAGAATATGTCATGGGCCTCCCACACCAGATTTCCTGCACCGTCGGCGTCGGGCACGGCGGCATCATGGACCTGGAACGCGAGGCGGAACTGGGCGGCCCCATCCACACCAAGGGCATGATGATCCTCAAGAGTTACTTCGTGAATCTCTTCGCCCGCAACAAACCCGTCGTGCTCACGGGCAGCCTGTGCTTCGAACAGAGTTACGCGCATGTGGACGGCGATTCTGCCTCAGGCGCGGAACTTGCGGCTCTCCTCTCCGCCCTCTCGAACGTGCCCATCAGGCTTGACCTTGCCTTCACCGGCGCCGTCTCACAATCCGGGGCGATCATGGCCGTGGGCGGGGTCACGCATAAAGTGGAAGGATTTTTCGAGGTCTGCCGGCGGCGGGGGCTCACCGGGCAGCAGGGGGTCCTGCTCCCCCGGGACAACATCGTGCACCTGGTCCTGCGCGACAACGTGCTCCAGGCAGTCAAGGAAGGCCAGTTCCATATCCACCCCGTGAGCAGCATCGAAGAAGCCATGGAGATTCTGACCGGCATGCGGGCCGGGACACGCCTCAAGGACGGACGCTTCTCACAGAATTCCATCTACGCCGCCGTGGATGAACGGCTGTCAGAGTTGGCCGTCCTGGCTGAAAAAAAGTGTTCTATGCCTCGCCGAAAGGGCGCAAAAAAGCCCGGCTCATAAAGCGAGCCGGGCTGAAGCGGCGCGCTTGAACAAAGCGCGCCGGCATCTTTATCACGTCAGCGAGGAAGCAACTCCGGATTCTTCTCGCCCATGGCACCGTACAAGCCGGCTACCGCCCGTTCGTAGGCCGACATGGCCCCGTTCACGCTGGCCTCGGCCAGGGTCTGGGCGGACAGCGCGTCGAGCACGTCCGTGTTGGTTCCGACCTGGGCCTCGTATCGGGCGACGGCCATACGGTAGCTCTCCTTGGCGGCGACAAGACCCTGCCTGGCGGCCGCGATGCGCTTCTCCGTCTCCTTGATCTGCAGGAAATTCTTTTTCACCTCGAACAACGCGTCGTTCTCCAGGTTCAGATATTCCTGCATCAGGCGGGACACGTTCTTCTGGGCCCGCTTCTCCCCATAATAGGTTTTGCCCCATTCGAAAAAGGTCCACTTCATGCCGACCTGGGCGTTCCACTCGCTGGCCTCGTGATACTCCCCGCCTTGCACAAGAGGATCCTGGCCCGCCCGGATGTAGTTGAAATCAGCCCCGACCTGCGGGTAATACGGCACCGCGGCCAACACCGTATCCTTTTCGGCCACGCCGACTGCCTGCCTGGCGATACGCAGGTCAGGCCGGTTCGTCTGTGCCCTCCGGAGACATTCCTCGAGGGTCAGCGACATGGGAAAATACTCCAGGGCCCCAACGTAGGCCACGTCAGCATCTACGTGTCTGCCGATGAGCGTGTTGAGCTGGGCGCCCAGTGTGTCCACATTATTCTGCGCCGCGAGCAGGAGCTGCTCGGCAGTGGCCACATCGACCTGCGCCTGCAGCATGTCGAGCTTGGGACGAAGTCCGACGTCGTAGAACGCGGTATTGACCTTCAACTGGGAACGCAGCCGCACGAGAGAATCTTCGGCGGAGCGCACATTCTCGCGAGCCTGCAACAATTGCAGGAACACATCCTGGATGGCGACGGTAAGCTGCAGTTCGGCGTTATCGATCTGCGAAGCGGCCTGCTCCTTTTCCAGAATGGACTTTTCGTAAGTTGTCAGAAGGTTGAAGCCCGTAAAAAGCGGCTGATGCACGTTGAAGGTCAACTCCCAATTATCGAGGGTTCCGGCGGTCTGGCCAAAGGACTGCGGACGCTCATCCAGCCGGAGATACCCGTACTGGGTGCTCAACGACGGACCAAAGGACGCTTTTGCCGACTTGACCGCATAATCTGCCGCCTGAAGGGCCTCTCGTGCAGCTTGAATGGACGGATTGGACTTGAGTCCCGCCTCGACGGCGTCCTTCATGGTCAAAGTCTCGGCCGCCAAGCCCTGGACGGCCAGAGACATCACGGCGACAACAAACGCGCAAATCTGCGATATTTTCATGATGAATGCTCCGGAAACGGTTGCCTGTGAGAAAAGAAGCGCTGCATACCCCCGTCCTCTATCCCTCTCGGTTCAAAAAGGCCACCAGCGACATGCAGCTGCCCCGGTGACTTGTGAAGAAAAGAACTTGAAGTCAAGGCGGTTCTGACATATATTTTCTGCTCGGATCAATATCAAGAGGAGGCACCCCATGTTTTCTGGACTCATTCTCGGCCTGGGTCTCGGCATCGTCGGTCTTATCGTCTTTTTCCTGCACAAGGAACACGGCCCCACGAAGCATCACTAAAAACGCAAACCCCAACCTCCGCCCTTAGCTCAGCTGGATAGAGTAGCGGACTTCGAATCCGTTGGCCGCATGTTCGAGTCATGCAGGGCGGGCCATTGGGCAGATCGGGACGCTACGCAGGGGCGCTGGACGGGCCTGGCGGGGCGGAGGAGGAAAATTGCGTGGAGCGAAAATTCCTTCTTGCAATCGCCCCGACCATTGCATAAAAGCGCTTCTCACCCAACGTTGCCGGGGTAGCTCAGTCGGTAGAGCAGGGGACTGAAAATCCCCGTGTCGGCAGTTCAACTCTGTCCCCCGGCACCATGAAATCAAAGGTCGCATCACGCGGCCTTTTTTCGTTCCAGCCGAACCGGCCTCGGACCTTGGCCGCGCGTCTGAATTTGACAATGCTTCGCCGCTCCGCAATGGCGGATCCGCCAGGCCACATATTTTGCAAATTTCATTTTTTTAGCTTGCCAAAGCAGGCCGATTTCCATAGTAACGGTCTTCCGTTGAGCCGGGGTAGCTCAGTCGGTAGAGCAGGGGACTGAAAATCCCCGTGTCGGCAGTTCAACTCTGTCCCCCGGCACCATGAAATCAAAGGTCGCATCACGCGGCCTTTTTTCGTTTTCCGAAGCCTGTGCGTAACGTGCGCGCCCCATTGCGGCCTTGACGAAACCCGCTGCATCGACCTACCGCCTCTTCATGCACCGGTTTCGAAGCAGGAGGCTTTGGCCATGATCATCACCCAGCGCAGCTATTCCACCACCATCACGTTCGATTTCGAACAGGACGCCCTGACGTATTCCCGGGCCGACGCATACGGTTCGCACTCCTTCCAGTTGCCCTACGGATCCATCGGAATGGATCCCCGCATGACCACGGAACGCAACGGAACGCTCTTCAACGGGGCGATCCTGCTCACTGCGTGGGGCCTGGCCCAGGCCGCGTACACCATGATCGGCGGCGATCTTCTGGGAGCCATATTCCTCACTCCGGGCGCCATGTGCTTTTTGCTGCACGCCGCCTTGAGCACGAGCATCACGTCCTTGAGTTCCGACGAAGGTGAAATCTCCCTGCTGCACGACAAGAACTTCGACCGCATCATGACGGAAATCCGCGAACGCAGAAAAGTTCAACTCCTCGACTGGTACGGAAACATCAACTTCGCCAACGACCCCGAAGAGGAAATCCAGAAATTCGAGTGGCTGCACTCCCAGCGCCTCATCACCACGGACCAGCTCCAGCGCATCGTGACCACCATCCGCAACGCCGACTCCGGCGAGCAGGACAGGTTCGAGGACCCTCTGCCTCCACACCAATGACACCTTCAGCTCCGGGAAGACAGTTTCATGACGCACAAGCACAGACACGATCTGCAACTCTCCCGCTCCGAGGCCGCAGAGTTCCTGCGCAATCTTGCCGACGCCCTGGAACACGGGTCAAGCTGCATGAAGGGCTATGGCATCAGTCTGGAGGAGCTGGTCAAATTCAAGGTCAAGATGGATCTGGGCGCTGACGAGGCCGTGGCGGTCAAATTCAGCGGCAAGGGCGGCAGAGCCTGCTGCACGGATGCGGTCTGCGACACGTGCGCGGCCTGCGAAAGCTATCCCGGCCTGAAGAAACGGATGCAGGCCCACTTCAAGGCCATGCGCGACAGCCTGGCCCGGGGCGCGATGCCTCCAGCCGAAACCGTCGACGCGTTCCTCCTCGACTCGGAAAGAATGCGCACCTTCCCTGGCCATGGGGAAGAATTCTATGACGCATTCGCGGAACTTTGCGCCCGTCTGCGCAGGGCCGTGGACTCCGCCGACCTGATTGAAACAGCCTCCGTGACGGAGGACCTGCTGCAAGCCAAAAAGCGTTGCCACGCGAGCCTCAAGTGAGCCGTCGCATGCGCCTCCTCCATCTCCTGACAGACCGCGCCACTCCCTTCCTCGGACATCGCCGCATAATGCATGCGAAAACCTCCGAGACCCTCCATGGACCTTTCGCATTTTTTGCGGCCAGCCCCGGGCTCGACGGCCCCGGCATCCCGGAAAACGCATGAGCCTGCGCGGAACCCGCCCCCCCCTGGAGGTTCCGGACCGGCTCCGGGTGGCCCGCGCCACGGACCGACCGGAGACGGGACCGCGCATCCTCTTCTTCACGGGCGGCACGGCTCTCAGGGAAACGAGCCAGGCCCTGGTCGGGTACAGCCACAACTCCGTGCATCTGGTCACGCCTTTTGATTCGGGCGGCAGTTCGGCCGTGCTGCGCCGGCACTTCAACATGCCGGCCGTGGGCGATCTGCGAAGCCGCCTCATGGCCCTGGCCGACCGCTCCCTGAGCGAGGTCCCGGAAATCTTCGACCTCTTCGCCCACCGCCTCCCTTCGGATGAAAGCCCCTCCATGCTGCAGACCGAACTGGAAGCCCTGTCAAACGGCGACCATGATCTCGTGGCGAAGATCGCCAAGCCCATGGGCATGATCATCCGGCAGCACCTCGAAATGTTCCGAAAGGTCGCGGGCCCTGATTTCGACCTGCGCGGCGCGAGCATCGGCAACCTCATCCTCACGGCCGGCTATCTCGCCCACGACCGGCGCATCGAGCCCATCGTATCCGTCTATTCCGATCTTGTGCGGGTGCGAGGGAAAGTCGGGCTGGTTGTCGACGCCAACCTGCAGATCAGGGCGCGGTTGAAGGGCGGCGGACACATCATCGGCCAGCATCTGATAACGGGCAAGGAGGCGCCCGCCCTGACCGAGGCCATCACGGAGCTTTCCCTCGTGGAGCAAGGCAGGGCCGACACCCCGGTTCGTCCGGGGATCAGCGCTTCAATCCGGGCGGCCATCGCCGGGGCGGACCTCATCTGCTACCCCGTGGGCAGCTTCTACAGCTCCCTTGTCGCCAATCTGCTGCCGGCCGGAGTTGGCAAGGCCGTCAGCCGTACGCCCTGCCCCAAGGTTTTCATCCCCAACACGTTGCGCGACCCCGAAAGCATAGGCCTGTCGCTCTCCGACCAGGTCCGCACCCTGCTGCACTACCTGCGGGCGGACGACCCGGACGCCATCGCCTCCGGCGACGTGCTGGACCATGTGCTGATCGACCCAGGCATCGCCTACCCCGGTTGCGAAGACCCCGCACGCGACCTGGCGACCCTGGGCGTTCAGGCCATCGTGACGCCGCTGACCTCCCCGGCGACAGGCGCCATCGACCCGCATCTGCTGTGCCGGGCGCTCATTTCGCTGGCATGAAAAAAGGGACGCCAGGGAGATACCTCCCTTGGCGCCCCGTATGCCCGGTGCGTCCGATGCGGCCCTCAGAACGTCAGCCCTGACCTCAGCCCTGACCAGCCCCCACCGGTGCGCAGATGGTCCAGAAACCCCGCCACCCCGTCGGCCTCGCAACCACCGATGGTCCAGTCCGTCCCCAGCAGTGCGCCCTCCGTGGCGTTGGCCACCGCCGCACAGGCCCCGCACAGGGCAAACATCGGTTCGTCGTTCTCCGTGTCGCCGACGGCCAGGGAATGCAGCACCGGCCAACCCGCACGCATCATGGCCATGCGCGCGGCCAGGCCCTTGTTACCGCCGCGGGGCAAGAACTCCAGGAAATGCCTGTCGCTTCGGCAACAATCCACACCCAGTTCCGAAGCCAGGCGGCGCAGCTCATCCTCGCGTCGCAGGTCGGCCCCGTCCGTGATGCACAGAACCTTGAGGGGGCGGCCCGAGAGAAGCGTCCGCGCGGGCCGGATTTCGTTGTAACGGTCGAAAACCTCATCCAGCCCGTCATCCCACAAGCGGCCCGCCTCGATGCCGTCCTCCCGGTAGATGGCGATGGTCAGCCCCATGCCTTCGAGGACGGCGCGCAGCGCTTCCGCCGCGTCCCCGAGGTCGGCGAGGACCGTGACGCCGTCCTTGTCCAGCAGGCAGGTGCCGTTGCCCGCCACCTGGGTGGAGGCAAGCCCGAGTTCCCTGACCAGCGGCGCGATGCTGAGCGGATGTTTGCCCGTGGCCAGGGAGAATGCGCCCCCGGCCGCGGTGTACGCGCCGACAGAGGCCCGGGTGACTTCGGAAAGCCTGTTCCCCGGACGGATGAGCGTGTTGTCCACGTCGCAGAAAACCCACGGGAGAGGACGTTCCCGGCCCAGTTCCCGCGCCCATTCCAGAAACCAGTCCCGCACCTCGTCCACCATGACCCTGGCCCGCTGGATCTTGCCCGGATCATGCGGATTGCGCAGGGCGATATCCTGGAAACGGGCGGCAAAGGAAACCCTGGAGCCCACGCCGGCTGCCCGCCAGTCGGACACGGTCACGGCCCGCACCAGCCAAGCCGCTTCAGGCAACGTCTGACGGCGCGCGTACTCCTCGGTAACACCCGGAAATCTATCGGTCTTCCTGTCGGCCAGGGAGTGCCGCAGCACCCCCTCCACAACCCAGGGGTGTTCTCCCTGGCCGGCCAAAAAAATAGCCCCGTCCAGGGCATGGTAGCCGTAGCGGCGCAAGGACGGTGCGTAGCCAATGTCATGCAGCAGCGAGGAACGCTCGAGGAGCGCGCCATGGTCGGCCGCCAGGCTGAAGCTGGAACTCAGATCGCGGGCGAAGGCCGCGGCATCGCGCATGTGCGCGAGGCGGGCCTCGTGTCCTTCAAACAAGGCGTCAAGAGCGCAAAGATCGAGGCCCGAGCCGGGCCGGAGAGGTGTCTGGAGCATGATATCCGTATCTGGATGAAGGTTGTCGTCAGCACCCGGAAAGCCGCCGGGACTCCGGCAAAAGGCATTTCGCGTTTACTTTCGGGTGGGTTCGGTTTAGCGTCTGCGGGCAATCATAAGGGCTTACGTTGTGGTTCAGGACAAGGCACAAGGAAGGCGTCAGCCCATTATTCCAACTACGAGGATCATCATGGCTTCCACTCCGCGTCTCTTCACCCGCATCCTTCAAGCCATCATTCACAGGATATGGACCGTGCTCTTTTTCCTGACCGTCTTTTCCGTGGCCACCCTGATCAACCATTGGTGGGACGCCATCGTGAGCGCCGGCCTCGCCGCCCAGGGCCTCATCCTGTCCGCAATCGAACTGTTCCGTCAATAACGGCTCAGCCCTCCTCGTCCACCAGCCTTTCCGTGGTGTGAAGCTCGTTCCACAAGGCCGACCCGGGCGTCGTCTCACGCATGCGTGGATGGGTCCGGCCAACGGGTTTGTAGTCGGCGACTTCTTCCTCTATGCGCCTCCGGCCCTCAAAATTTCCCAGAATTCCACCCGATTCCACAATTTTTTCGCTCATTTCAGATATCCAGCGCCTCGGGAGCGCGTTCGGCGTGCGTGACGGACAGGGCATTCTGGCCGGCAACGGGCGCCATGACGGGGGTTGTACGATTCGCGACCCGATGCGGGCAACCGTCTTCAAGGGTGACAGGCTCTTCCGGACGCGGCTCGCAGGAACCGCCCAGGCCAGGCAGGGGACGCACCTGCTGCACGGACGCGGGTTGCTGGGCAACAGGGACGAACTCCGCAGTGCGGCAGGGATGGGCCGGACAAGCCGGCTGGCCGCCCATGGGCCTGTCCGCGCTGCATTCCTCCACGGCCTCGGGGCTCCCGGCGCAGGCCAGGCAGAAATTTCGTATACAGCCATGCATGGCGCTCTCGTCCCCGTCTTCCATCAGGCGGCAGGAGTGCAGGGGACAGGAGGCATGCGCGCATTCCCTGACGCGCATCCAACTCTCCCCCTGGCACCACAGACAGATCCTTCGAATGACACCGGACATTCCTTTCCTGGCGGCCATGCACACCACTCCTTGTCCCTGGCGGAACGAAACATACCAACACTACGCATGAAAGCCGCGCGCATCAACGCCTAAATGAGGCCGACGAGGCTGGCTGGAGTACGTGGGCAAGACCTCAAAAAGAAAAAAATGACCGCCGGTCATAAAAATTCTTGACATGACCGCCGCAACCTGAGTAGTCACGCAATCGTTATGACAAACTTCCCCCTCAATCACAGCCTGTACTTTTTTTGGTACTTTTATTTTAGCAGAGCCTGTGGTCTGAGGGGACTGCTTTAGCCTTATTGACGAAAGCACAACAACCTAAGGGCCGCAGGCGACACGCCGGCGGCCCTTTTTTCTTCCTGGCCGCCGCAAGCCCGGCCGCAACCGGAGGACATCATGAACATGGGCAAAAGCGTACGACTGGAACGAATCTTCAACCGCAACACGGGGCGCAGCATCATCGTGCCCCTCGACCACGGCACCACGGTCGGTCCCATCTTCGGCCTCGTGGACCTGCGCGCCACCGTGAACAAGGTGGCCGAGGGCGGGGCCAACGCGGTGCTCATGCACAAGGGCCTGCCGCGCTGCTCCCATCGCGGGCACGGACGCGACGTCGGCCTCATCATCCACCTTTCCGCCAGCACCACCCTCTCCCCCTTCCCCAACGCCAAGGTCCTGGTCGCCACGGTTGAGGACGGCCTCAAGCTCGGCGCCGACGCAGTGTCCGTGCACCTGAACCTCGGCGACGAATCCGAGCGGGACATGTTGCGCGACATGGGCGAAGTGGCCTCCAAGTGCAACGAGTGGGGCATGCCGCTGTTGGCCATGGTGTACGCCCGCGGCCCCAAGGTGAAATCCGAATGGGATCCCACCACCGTGGCGCACTGCGCACGTCTGGGCGAGGAGCTTGGCGCCGACGTCATCAAGGTCGTGTACACCGGCGATCCGGAATCCTTCTCCAAGGTGACCGAAGGCTGCTGCGTTCCCGTGGTCATCGCCGGAGGCCCGCGCATGGATTCGCCCCGCGACATCATCCAGATGGCCCATGACTCCATCGCCGCCGGCGGCGCGGGCCTGTCCATGGGACGCAACATCTTCCAGGCCGAAGACCCCACCCGCCTCGTGCAGGCCCTGCACGCCGTGGTGCACATGGACTACTCCGTCGATCAGGCCATGGCCCTGCTCGAAGAACCCAAGATCTAAGGCCCGGACATGAAAAACGTACTCTTCTGCTCCGTCCCGTTCGACAAGGGCGACGTCACCCTGGCCCTGGAATCCGGCGTGGACGCGGTCATCACGGAGCGTGAGCATGTGGCCGCAGTGCAGGCCCTGAGCAAAACCCCTGTCCTGGCCGCCGAGGATCAGCCCTACGTCCTCCTCGAAAGCAAGAGCGACGAGGAGGAGGCCGTGCGCCTCCTGTCCCAGGGCAAAGGCGTCATCCTGCGCGAAGGCTGGGAAATCATCCCGGTGGAGAACATCCTGGCCCAGTCCGAGCGTCTGGCCGTCGAGGCGTCGAGCCTGGACCGGGCGCGCCTGGCCGCCGGCATCCTCGAGCGGGGTGTCCACGCCGTGGTCGTCCTGCCCGAAGCCATCGGCGACCTGAAAACCATCGTGCGCGAACTCAAGCTGAGCCAGGGAACCATGGAACTCGAAACCGCGACCATCACCGCCGTCACCTCCGCCGGCCTGGGCCACCGCGTCTGCGTGGACACCATGAGCCTGTTGAAGTCAGGACAGGGCATGCTGGTGGGCAACTCCAGCGCCTTTACCTTCCTCATCAACGCCGAGACCGAATCCAACCCCTACGTCGCCCCCCGACCCTTCCGCATCAATGCCGGGGCCGTCCATGCCTACGCCGTCATGCCCGGGGACAGGACCACCTACCTCGATGAACTCAAAACCGGGTCCGAGGTGCTCATCGTCGGCGCCGACGGCTCCACCACGCTGGCCACCGTGGGCCGCTGCAAGGTCGAAATCCGGCCCATGCTGCTCATCGAGGCGGAGTGCGGCGGGAGGAAAGGCAATCTCTTCCTGCAGAACGCCGAAACCATCCGCATGGTCCGCGCCGACGGCCGCCCCGTCAGCGTCGTGGACCTCGAGGCCGGGGATGAAGTGCTGTGCCGTACGGACCAGGCTGGAAGGCACTTCGGCATGCGCATCACCGAGGAGATCACGGAATGACGTCGTCCACAGAACGCCTGACCGAGATCCGGGTCCAGATCGACGATCTGGACGAAAAGCTTCTCGACCTGCTGAACCGCCGCGCCGCCTTGAGCCGCGAAGTGGGGCAGATCAAGACCAACTCCCTGGACATCGTGTTCAAGCCCTTCCGCGAAAAAGAAGTCCTGAACCGCCTGAACGCCCTGAGCCCCGGCATCCTGCCCGAAGACCACCTGCGGGCCATCTACCGCGAGATCCTGTCTTCCTCGCGCCGCCTGCAACAGCCCCAGACCGTGGCCTACCTCGGCCCCGAGGGGACGTTCACGCACCTGGCGGGCCTCGAGTACCTCGGCCGGTCCATGGACTTCACGCCCTGCCCGACCCTGCACGACGTGTTCCTGACCGTGGCGTCCCGCAAGGCCGACCTCGGCGTCATCCCCCTGGAAAACTCCCTGCAGGGCAGCGTCGGCCAGAGTCTTGACCTCTTCCTGCAATACAACGTCTACATCCACGCCGAACTCTTCAGCCGCATCAGCCACGCCCTGCTGTCCGCCAGCACGGACCTGACCTCCGTACGCACGGTGTACTCCCACCCCCAGGCCCTGGCCCAGTGCTCGGGGTGGCTGCGCACCAACGTGCCCCAGGCCGCCGTCGTGCCCGTGGAGAGCACGGCGACAGCAGCCGCACGGGCCGAGCGCGAAGGCGAAGGCGCGGCCGCCATCGGCCATCCGCGTCTGGTGGAACGTTATGGCCTCAAGGCCGTGGCCCTGGACATCCAGGACCTGCCCGACAACTGGACGCGCTTCCTCGTCATCGGCCCCACGCCGACGGCAGGCAGCAGCCGCGACAAGACGTCGCTGCTCTTCACCACTCCGGACAAGCCCGGCGCCCTGGCCGCCATCCTGAACCTCCTGGCCGACCAGGGGCTCAACCTGACCAAGCTGGAGTCACGGCCGCTCAAAGGCGAAAAGTGGAAGTACGTCTTCTTCATGGACGTGGAATGCGACCTGTCCCAGGAACAGTACGAGAACACCATGAAGCACCTGACCTCTCTCTGCCACACCATGCGCGTGCTCGGCAGCTACCCCACGGGCCCCCACCTCTACGGCGCGGGCATGCATCAGGAGCAGCCATGAACCCCGTCATCGACATCACCGCCCCGTCATCGAAATCCCTGTCCCACCGCGCGCTCATCTGCGCATCCCTGGCCCGGGGCGAATCGATGCTCGAGGGCGTGCTCGACAGCCAGGACCTGACCCGCACGGCCCAGTGCCTGCGCCAGCTCGGCGCAACCATCGAGCCCAGGGACGGCCGGCTTTTCGTCAGGGGCATCGGCGGCAGCGAAGACGCAGCGCCCCATGACGTCATCTCCATGAACGTGGGCGAATCCGGCACCACCTGCCGGCTCATGGCCGCGGTAGTGACCGCCATCCCCGGCATCTACCGCATTCACGGCGAAGGGCGCATGCACGACCGGCCCGTGAGGCATCTTACGGACGCCCTCATGCAGCAGGGCGTGCGCGTAACCTTCGAGGAGAAGGACGGGTATCCTCCTCTGGTGATGTCCAGCCCGGGCCTGGCCGGCGGCGAAGTGACCATCAACCTGGAGCAGAGCAGCCAGTATCTTTCCGGCCTGCTCCTGGCGGCGCCGCTGGCGAGCGCGACAACGACCGTCCGCCTCATCGGCCGGACCGTTGCCTCCTGGCCCTATGTCGCCCTGACTCTCGATTCCATGGCCCGCTTCGGCGTGCCCGTTGCCCTGGAGCGCCGGCTCCTCGACGACTGGGAGTCCTGCTCCCACGCCGAGGCCACGAACCTCCCTCCCACGGACATCCGCCTCATCGTTCACCCCGCGCCCTACCGAGGCGGGGCCATGCGTGTTGAAGGCGACTGGTCCAACGCATCCTATTTCCTGGCCGCAGGCGCCGTGGGCAAGGCGCCGGTCCGCATCGGCGGGCTGAACCGCAGCTCAGCCCAGGGAGACCGGTTCATGCTCGAAATCCTCGACCGCATGGGCGCCCGGGTCGAGTGGGACGGCGACGCGGTCACGGTCTTCCCCTCGGCCCTGCACGGCGCGGCCCTCGACATGAACTCCTGCCCTGACATCGTGCCCACTGTGGCGGCCATGGCCGCCTTCGCCGAGGGAGAGACGGTCATCTCCGGCGCCGCGCACCTGGCCCTCAAGGAATGCGACCGCATCCAGGGGCCGGTCACGGAACTCTCCAAGGCAGGCGTGAACATCGAGGCCAGGCCCGACGGCATGGTCATTCGCGGCGACGGCGGCCTGCTCCCGCACCACGTGGACCTGTGCACCTATGGCGACCACCGCATGGCCATGAGTTTTTCCATCCTGGAGCTTGGCGGGTTCACCGTGAGCCTCGACAATCCCGGCTGCGTGGCCAAGTCCTTCCCGGGTTTCTGGGACGTGTGGGGCAAGGTCCGCCAGGGCAACGGCATCGGAGCTGGCCATGCCGCTTAACCCTCCAGCGCCGGTCGTGATCGTTGGCGCCAGGGGCCAGATGGGCGCGCGTTTCGCACGGGCCTTCCGCGACGCCGGACACCCCGTGACGGAGTTCGACCACCCGCTGGACCAGGACGCCCTGCCCGGCGCCGTGCGTCAGGCCGCCCTGGTCCTCCTGTGCGTGCCCATCACGGCCATGCGCGAAGTGGTCGGAACCATCGCGCCGCACCTGACGGAGACGACGGTCCTGGCCGACATCTGCTCCGTGAAGGTCCAGCCCCTGCACGACATGCTCGCCATGACCACGACGCCCGTGGTCGGAACCCATCCGCTTTTCGGCCCCTCGACACTTGACTCCGAGCTGCGAATTGCCGTAACTCCGGGGCGTGGCGAAAAAGTAAGCGATAATCTATCAGACCGCTTCCGCGCCATGGGGTTCGCCCCGTTCACAACAACAGCCGATGAGCACGACCGTGCCATGGCCTACATTCAAGGACTCAACTTCGTGACGACTGTCGCCTACCTCTGCGCCTCTCCCCTGGAAACCGGAATCGAGCGGTTCTTCACGCCCTCGTTCGGTCGGCGCGTCGAGGCGGCGGCGAAGATGATCACCGAGGACGCATCCCTCTTCACCACCATGTTCGAAGCAAACCCCCACAGCCTCGAAGCGGTCCGCATGTTCCGCTCGTACCTGAACGTCGCCGCCGGCGGCGATCTTGAGCTGTTGAGCCAGAAGGCTCTTTGGTGGTGGCGCAAGCAGCATGACGCAGGGGGACCCGCTTCCTGACGGCATGCGCTGCCGTCGGTAAAGGTACAAAGGCTTGAAAGGCCGGATCCTCCTGCAGGATCCGGCCTTTTTTTTATCCGAAATTCGACAACCGATTATGGAGGCACCATGATCACCCTTCCCCAACAGGGCACCTGGCTGCCGGCGGATACGCAGACGCCCATCTCGCTCTATCTCACGCTGGTGCGCGAGAAGCAGGGTTTCCTCCTTGAGAGCACCGAAGTTGACGGCCGACTGGGCCGGTACAGCCTCATCGGCTGGGACTTTCGGCTCGTCCTCTCCTGTTCCGGCGGCAAGCTCGACGTGCAGAGTTACGACCCGCGCCTGCACTCCCTGAAAGACTTCAGCGGACAGGATTACGTGACGGGCCTGCGCGCCTGCCTCGCCGAACTCACGGTCACGGGCCCCGAAAACCTGGGCGCGCTCCCGGCCGTGACTCGAAGCGTGTGCGGCTACATGGCCTACAACATGGGCGGCATCTTCGAACCGGCCCTGGCCGACAAGCTGCCGCCCGAGGAGGGGCGCTCCATCATGGTGCTGCCGGGCAAGGTCATCCTCTTCGACCACCTGCACCACCGCTGCTGCTACCTGACACTGGACTCCACGACCAACCTGAACGGCTGCCAGCGCCCGAGCACCCCGGCCCCGCCCCTGGTGGGGGCCATCACCACCACCCCCTCGCACGAGGAGTTTCTGAACAGGGTCCGAAGGGCCAAGGACCTCATCACCGAGGGCGAAGCCATCCAGATCGTGCTCTCGACGCGCTTCCAGGCCCCGTTCTCGGGCTCGCCCTTCGAACTCTACCGCAGGCTGCGCCAGATCAACCCCTCGCCGTACACGTTCTTCATGTCCTTCGGCGAGCTGACCATCATGGGTTCCTCCCCGGAACTGCTGATCCGCTGCGAAGACGG
>CALMTS010000148.1 GCA_937872685.1 uncultured Desulfomicrobium sp. | reverse complement strand
CTGAGCCTGCCCGGCGACTACCGCGGGGCCGCGCGCTGGGTCCTGCGCACGGACATCGGCCTGGTGGCCAAACAGGAGGGGGCGGGCTTTCTGGTATGGGCGGCTTCCGTCCAGGACCTGCGGCCCCTCGGCGGGGTCGAAGTGCAGCTCGTGAGCGTGCGGAACCAGGTTCTGGGCGCGGCCCGCACCGACGCATCCGGCCTGGTGCGCATCCCCTTCGACGGCGGTGAAGGCGAAGCGGGCCAGCCGGCCATGCTTCTGGCCACCTCCGGCGAGGACATGAGTTTCATCTTCCTGGACCGCTTCCGCGTCGAGACCACGGGCCTGGACGTGAGCGGGGCGTCCCTGAGCGCCGCCGGCCTGCAGGCCTATGTCTACGGCAAACGCGACATCTACCGTCCCGGGGAGACAGTGGACGGGGCCGTGCTGGTCCGCGACGGGCGCATCGGCACCCCGCCCGACCTGCCCCTGACCATGGAGCAGCGCGACCCCGAGGGCCGCATCCTGCGCACCGTGAACCTGGCCCTGGACCAGGGCATGGCGTCCTTCAGCCTGGACATCCCCGACTGGTCCCTGACCGGGCGCTATCTGCTGCAGGTCATGAGCGCGGGCCAGGTCATCGGCTCATGGACGTACCAGGTCGAAGAATTCATCCCCGACCGCATCAGCGTCGAGATCGCCTCCAACAGCACCCGGGCGGAGCCGGGACAGAGCCTGCCCTTCGACGTCGCGTCCCGCTATCTCTTCGGGCCGCCCGCCGCGAACCTGGCGGTCTCCGCCAAGGCGCGCCTCGTGGGTGCCGGCTTCGCCCCCAAGGGATTCGAGGCCTATGCGTTCGGCGACCCCGGCCGCACCTTCGAACCCCTGCCCATCCTGGCCGCCGATGCGCGGCTGGATGCAGGCGGGCGGGCCTCCTTCTCTGTCGAAATCCCCAAGGACCTGACCCCGCCCCTGGCCCTCGAAGCGGAGCTGACCAGCCGCGTGCGCGAGCAGGGCGGCCGGGGCGTGACAGCGAGAAAACGCATCCCGGTCCACGCCTACAGCCTCTACCCCGGCCTCAGGCGGCCCGAGTCCATGGAACTGGAGCCGCGCAAGACCGCGGTCTTCGAATTCGTGACCGTGGCTCCGGACGGCACGCGCGCCAGCCACCCGGAACTGGTCGCCACCCTCTTCCAGGACCGCTGGCAGACGGTCATGCGCCGCACGGAGTCTGGCTTCAGCTACGAGTCCGTGAAGAGCCCCGTGGAGGTCTCGACCCAGCGCGTGGCCGCTGGTGACGGCGCGGGCTCCTTTGCCGTGGTCCCGCCGGACTACGGCTCCTACCGGGTGCGCCTGGCCGACCCGCGGGGCGGGGCCGCCGCGGAACTCGAATTCTATTGCGGGGGGTGGGGCTACTCGCCCTGGGCGGTCAAAAACCCGGCCCGGCTCGAACTGATCCCGGACAAGGACGGCTACCGGGCCGGCGAGACGGCTTCCGTGCAGATCCGTTCGCCCTTTGCCGGCAAGGCCCTGGTCACGGTCGAAGGCCGGGGCGTGGAGCATCTCGAAATCGTGGAGCTCACCGGCAACACCGGGCAGGTGCGCATTCCCGTGCGCGAGGAATGGCAGCCAAACGTGCACCTTACGGCCACCCTGGTCCGGAAGGCCGGGGACATCCGGCCCGGCAGCCCGGGTCGCGCCTTCGGGGCCGTGCCCCTGTTCGTGGACAGCCTGTCGAACAGGATGGACGTGCGCGTGGACGCCCCGGCCGAGACGCGTCCGGAGACGGACCTGCGCATCCATGTCCAGGCCGCGCCCGGGGCGCGCGTGACCGTGGCCGCGGTGGACGAGGGCATCATGCAGCTGGCTGGCGGCAGGAACCCCGACCCCTTCGGCCATTTCTACGCCAAGCGGGCCCTGGACGTGACCAGCTACGACAACTTCGCCTTCATGTTCCCGCACCTGGCCCTGCACCGGCCCCTGGCCGGCGGCGGCGACGCCATGGCCGCGGCCTCGTCCTTCATGCGCACCGAGGGCATCCGCCGGATCAAGCCCGTGACCTTCTGGTCCGGGGTGCTCACGGCCGGGGCCGACGGGGCCGTGACCCACGGCATCCGGCTGCCCGATTTCCAGGGCGCGCTGCGCATCGTGGCCGTCGGCAGCCGCGGCAAATCATTCGGCACGGGCACGGCCCTGACCCGGGTGCGGGGGCCACTGGTCCTCACACCCACGCTGCCGCGCTTCCTGTCCCCGGGCGACGCCATCGAAATTCCCCTGACCCTGCGCAACGACACCCCATCGCGCGCGGAGTTCCGCATCAGCGCCACCGTCGCCGGCCCCGCATCCCTGGGCGACATGCCCGCCCCCCTGACCCTGGATCCGGGCCGGGAGGACACCGTGTACATCCCCCTGCGCTGCGGCGCGGATGAGGGCAAGGTCAGCCTGGCCTTCACGGCCACGGGGAACGGCGAGATGGCCACGGCCCGCGAGGAGCTCGACCAGCGCTCGCCCCTGCCCGTGACCCGTCTCATGGAGAGCGCGGCCATCGAAGGGGAGGGGGCGGACGTGTCCGGCCCGGCTCCGGAAAACCTCATGCCGGGAACGGTCAGACGCACGGTGCGCCTGTCCACGTCGCCGCTCATGCGTTTCGCGGGGCATCTGGAAAATCTGCTGGGCTACCCGTACGGATGCGCCGAGCAGACCGTGTCCAAAGCCTTCCCGCTCCTGCATTTCGGGGCCCTGGCCCGCGAAGCCGCCCCCGGACGGTTCAACTCCGCAGGCCCGGCCGGCCTGGTCCAGGCCGCCATCCGCCGCCTGCAGACCATGCAGACCCCGTCCGGCGGGTTCGGTTTCTGGCCGGGGGACGACGAGCCCAACCCGTGGGTCTCGGCCTACGTCTGCCACTTCCTGCTGGAAGCGCGCCAGGCGGGGCACAGTGTGCCCTCGGGCATGCTCGGCGGCGGCCTCGGCTACCTCGGCACCCTCGCGAACCCCGAACCCGGCAGCCCGCGGGAGCGGGTCGAACAGGCCGCCTACGCCCTCTATGTCCTGGCTCTGGGCAAGCGGCCCGACCTGGGCGGCCAGGACTACCTGCGCGCCACCTTCGGCAAGGAACTCGGCGGCGCGGCCCGGACCCTTCTGGCCGGGGCGTACCTGGAAACGAACACGCCGGAGGGAGGCTTCGAACTCCTGCGCATCGCCCCGGCCTTCGACGAAGCGCGGCGCGAGAGCGGGGCGAACCTGGGCTCGGGCCTGCGCGACAGGGCCCTGACCGCCCTGATCCTCCTGGCCTCAATGCCCGACGACCCGCGCCTGCCGGAACTCATGAACCGGCTCGGCGCAGATCTGGGACAGGGTCGCTGGCACTCCACGCAGGAAACGAGCCTGGCCTTCATGGCCCTGGGCAAATACCTGTCCGGCCATGACGACGACCGCCCCTTCTCCGGCACCCTGACCTGGCCGGGCGGGGCGCGGGACTTCGCGGACACCCGGCTGTTCCTGGCCCGGGACATCGCTTCCGCCGGCGCGATCACCCTGCGCAAATCCCCGGCCGACCGGACCGTGTTCGCCAGCGTCCTGACCTCGGGCACGCCCGCCCTGAACTCCTACGAACCGCGGTCCGAGGGGCTTGAGGCGGAGCAGACCTTCCTGGACGCGAACGGCCGCCCCCTGGACCTGGACGCCGTGCCCCAGGGACAGCTCGTCATCCTGAGGACCAGGGTCCGCAGCACCACGGGACGGATCGACAACGTGGTCGTGCAGAGCATGCTGCCGGCCGGCCTGGAAGTGGAGAACCCGCGGCTGGCCACCACGGAGCGGCTCGACTGGATGGAGGAGGCGAAGACGCTCGAAGGGCATCAGGACCTGCGCGACGACCGCATCCTCGTCTTCACCGACCTGGCGGACGGGGATTGGCGGGTGCGCCACGCCGTGCTGCGGGCGGTGACGCCCGGCACCTACGTCTGCCCGCCGGTGCAGGCCGAGGCCATGTACGTCCCGAGCCTGCGCGCCGGCGGCGCACCGGGACGGATACGCATCACCCGGGACGCACCGACTCCATGAAGACGCTCTCCGGGATCGCGGCCGGCGCACGCCGCGCCGCCGCGGCCCTGACCGTCTTCCTGGCTCTGGCCGGCCTCCTCGGGCTCGTCCTGGACCGCGCCTTCCCCTTTCCGGCAGAACGGCTCGAACCCCCGTTCGCCACGCGGGTGCTGGACCGCGACGGCAGGCCCCTGCGCTACTTTCTGGCCGCGGACGGAATGTGGCGGTTCCCCCTCGGCCTGGAGGAAATCTCGCCGGACCTGACCGCGGCCCTGATCGACTCCGAGGACCGGCACTTCTACAGGCACCCCGGGGTCAACCCCCTCGCGGCCCTGCGCGCGCTGTGGGTCAACCTCCGCGCGGGCCGCATCGTCAGCGGGGCTTCGACCATCCCCATGCAGGTCGCCCGCCTGGCCGACCCGCGCCCGCGCACCATGGTGGCCAAGCTGGTCGAGTCATTCCGCGCTCTGCAACTCTGCGCCCATTTCCCCAGGGACCAGATCCTGCGCTGGTACGTGAACCTCGCGCCCTTCGGCTCCAACGTGGTGGGCGTCGGCGCCGCCGCGTGGCACTATTTCGGCAAGGACCCGCGCACCCTGTCCCTGGGGGAGATCGCGCTGCTCTCGGTCCTGCCGCGCTCGCCCGCCCGCTACAATCCCCTGCGCAACCCGGCAGCGGCGCGCGCCGTGCGCGACCGGGTCCTGGCGCGTTTCGAAGCCCACGGCGTTTTCGACCCCGCGCGCATCGCCGAAAGCAGAACCCGGCCCCTCCCCGCCACCCGCACCCCGGTGCCGCAGGGTGCACCCCACTTCACCCGCTGGGTGCGCTCGCGGCTGCCCGGCGAAAGCGTCATCCGCACCAGCCTGGACACGCGCGCCCAGGCCGCCGTCGAATCGCTGGTCGGCGGACGCATGGACGCCCTGCGCCGGGAGGCCATCGGCAACGCGGCTGTCGTCGTGCTGGACATCGCCAGCCGGGAGATACTGGCCTACGCCGGTTCGGCCGATTTCTGGGACGACGCGCGCCAGGGGCAGGTCGACAACGCCCTGTCGCGACGCTCCCCCGGCTCGACCCTCAAGCCCTTTCTCTACGCCCTGGCCTTCGACCAGGGACGCCTCGTGCCCGGCTCCATGCTCCTCGACGTGCCTACGGATTTCGCGGGCTACGCGCCCGAAAACTACGGCCAGAACTTCCAGGGCCCGGTCACCGCGCGCACGGCCCTGGCCGCATCCCTGAACGTCCCGGCCGTGCGTCTCCTGAACAGCTGCGGAACGGCACCTTTCCACGCCCTCCTGCGCCGGGGCGGGCTCTCCACCCTGGAGCGGCCGGCCGCCCACTACGGTCTGCCCCTGGCCCTGGGCGGGTGCGAAGTGCGGCTGCTGGAACTGACCAACCTCTACGCCACCCTGGCCGCGGGGGGAGTGCACCGCCCCGTGGAACCCCTCGCCGGACAGGCGGTCGACCCGGGAGAACGCATCCTTTCGCCTGAAGCCACGGCCATGGTCCTCGACATCCTGGCCACGACCAGGCGCCCCGACCTGCCCGACGCCTGGCAGTTCACCGTGGGCACGCCCGCCGTGGCCTGGAAGACCGGGACCTCCTTCGGCCACCGCGACGCCTGGGCCGTCGGCGTGAACCGCGACCTGGCCGTCGGCGTCTGGGTGGGCAACCCCGACGGGTCCCAGTGCACGGCCATCTCCGGGACACGCCACGCCGGCCCGCTGCTCTTCGACCTCTTCCGCGCCCTGGCCCCCGGCGTCACCCGACTGCCGGAATTCCCCGTACCCGCTCTGGTCCGCACCGAACTGTGCGCCGTCAGCGGGGACCGGCCCGGGCCCTTCTGCCCCACCGTCACGAGCCCGGCCATCGCCGGCGTCACGCATCTTCCGGCCTGTGGCATGCACAGGCGGATTTTCGTCGATGAAGGCACGGGCCTGCGGCTGCAGGGCGACTGCCTCCTGGACCGGCCGTCCCGCGCCGAAACCGCCGTGGTCTGGCCCGCCGAATTGGTGGCCTTCCGGCAGGCCCAGGGCTCCCCCCTGCCCGGCCTGCCGCGCATGCACCCCGGCTGCCCGGACGTGCCCGAAGAGAGCGGGCCCGTCATCCTGTCCCCCACGCCAGGCACGCCGTACCTGTCCCGCCCCGACGCCCCGGCCGAGTTCCAGCGCCTGGCGCTGTCCGCCGCGCCAGGAGCGGGGGCGCAGACCCACTACTGGTACGTGGACGGCGGCTACGCAGGGCAGGCCCCGCCCGAAAGGCCGTGCTTCGTGCCCCTCACTCCCGGCGCCCATGAGGCCACCGTCACCGACGATCTGGGCCGCAGCGCCCGCAGCGCCTTCACGGTGCTGCCGCCCGACGGTCTTGGCAGCCGGGTCCGCCCCTGATAGGCAGGGGCATCCCGGAGGCCCCATGCCCATCAAGCTGCATCTCGTCTTTCACGACCGCGTCGGCATCGTCGCCGACCTGTCCCGGCGCATCGCCGACCGCATGTTCAACATCGTGGCCATGGAAGTGGACCGGGTGGACGACCTGGCGCACGTCTATCTGGATGCCGAAAACAGGCAGGCCGAAAACGAATCGCCGGACCTGATGCAGGCCCTGGCGGACATTCCGGGCCTGCTCTCCTCGCGCGCCATCGACACCCTGCCCCAGGAAGAGCAGGCCCAGCGCCTGCATGTGGTCCTGGACAACATCGCCGACTGGGTCATCGCCGTGGACACGCACAGCCGCATCACCACCATCAACAAGGTGGCCTGCGACATCCTCGGGCTCGACCAGGCGGAGGCCCTGGGCCGCGACGTCCGCGACCTGGGGCTGGCGGACACGGCCATCATCGAGAGCCTGGCCGGCCGCGAATGCGCCGACGTGAAGAAGACCCTGGTCGCGGGCTCGGGCCGCTTCCAGTATTTCGCCACCTGCCGCCCCATCCGCGACGGGGAGGGGCGCATCATCGGGGCCGTGGAGATCGCCCGGGACATGCAGGAGATCCGCATGCTGGCGCGCAGCATCTCCGAGCCCGCGCAGATCGGCTTCCCGGACATCGTCGGCCAGGACCAGGCCATCAACAACCTCATCGCCTACGCCCAGCTCATCGCGGCCACGGACTCCATCGTGTGCATCCGCGGCGCCTCGGGCACGGGCAAGGAGCTCTTCGCCCGCGCCATGCACACGGCGAGCAAGCGCTCCGGGCCCTTTGTGCCCATCAACTGCGCGGCGCTGCCGGAGCAACTTCTGGAAAGCGAACTCTTCGGATATGTCGGGGGGGCGTTCACGGGCGGGCTCAAGGACGGAAAGGCGGGCCTCTTCGAGGTCGCAGGGGACGGCACGGTCTTTTTGGACGAGGTCGGGGACATGCCGCTTGCATCCCAGGCCAAGATCCTGCGCGTCATGCAGGACCACTGCGTGCGCCGCATCGGCGGCAGCCGCGAAATCCCCATCCGGGCGCGCATCATCACCGCCACCAACCGCAACCTGGAGAAGATGGTCGAGGACGGGGCGTTCCGGCAGGACCTCTACTACCGCATCAATGTCCTGCCCATCCATATCCCGCCCCTGCAGCAGCGGCCAGGCGACATCGATCTTCTGGCCGAGCACTTCCTCTTCACCCTGGCCTCGCGCATGGGCCGGCCGGCCAAGAGCATCACCCCCGAAGGGCTGGCCAAGCTGCGCACCCACCACTGGCCGGGCAACGTGCGCGAACTCAAGAACGTCATCGACCGGGCGGCCATCCTCTGTCCCGAGGAGGTCATCGGAGAGCGGTTCATCATCCTGGCCCACGAACTGGGCGACCGCATCCCTGGCCACACCCCGCCCGTCGCAAGGCCCGAACCCGGGCTGCCCCTCAGGGCGCAGCTGGACCGTCTGGAAAAAGACATCCTGGAATCAGCGCTGAAACGGTCCAGGAGCGTGCGCCAAGCAGCCCTCATCCTGGGGCTTTCCCACACCGCCATCCTGAACAAGATCAGAAAGCACGGCCTGCGCGTGACCCGGCCCCTGCGCGTCGGGTGACGCCTGACCTGGAAATGACGAAGGTTCCGGGGATGCCCTCCCGAAAAGCCGGCCCCCCCGGCGTGAGAGCGCTGCCGCCTCAGGCGGACCGGGTTGGAGGCTTGTCCACGCCCTTGAAGCGGGTCGCCTTCTCCCCCATGCGGGTCAGGATCTTCTGCAGGGCCACGCGGGAAAGGCCCGAGACGCGGGCGGCCTCGGACACGTTGCCCCTGGTCTGGGCCAGGAGGTCGTGGACGTAGGTTTGGGTGAAGGCGTTCACGACCTGGGCCTTGGCGGCCTTGTACGCGCCCAGCGGGACATTGGGCAGGCGGACGCTCGGCGTGTCGCAGGGGGCTTCCGTCCCCTTGCAGACCAGGCGGACGAGGTCCATGTCCACCCGCTCCGAGGCCGCGAAAACCGTCAGCCTGCGCACGAAATTCTGCAGTTCGCGCACGTTGCCCGGCCACGGGTTTGCCGCCATCCAATGCATGACCTCGGGGGCGATCTCCTTTTCGGCCAGGTCCATTTCCCGGCAGGCGACGCGGAAGAAATGCGCCGCCAGAAGCGGGATGTCCTCGACCCGGTCGCGCAGGGGCGGCATGGTGATGGTCAGCACATTCAGACGGTAGTAGAGGTCCTCGCGGAACGTCTTGGCCTTCATGGCCGATTCAAGGTCCTGGTTGGTGGAGGCGATGAGACGCACATCGACCTGGAAGGACTTGTTGGACCCCACGGGCCGGACTTCCCCGTCCTGCAGGACGCGCAGCAGCTTGGTCTGGACCGCCGGTGAAATGTCGCCGATCTCATCGAGGTGCATGGAGCCCTTGTTCGCGGCCACGAACAGGCCCTTGTGATCGCGGTCGGCGCCCGTAAAGGCCCCCTTCACGTAGCCGAAGAGCTCGCTTTCGAGAAGATTCTCGGGGATGGACGGGCAGTTGACCGACAGAAACGGTTTGGACGCCCTGGACCCGAGACGGTGAACCAGACGGGCCACCAGCTCCTTGCCCGTTCCCGATTCCCCGCGGATGAGCACCGTGTACCCGGACTGGGCCACGGCCGCCACGGTCCTCTTGAGCTGCCGCATGGCCTCGCTCTCGCCGACCAGTTCCCCGCCGGCGTCCTGCCGTGCGAGAATCTCGCGCAACTGGTTGTTCTCCTCCAGCAGCCGGCTGCGCTCCAGGCCTTTCCCCACCACCCGGAACAGCTGCTCGGGCTCGATGGGCTTGGTCAGAAAATCATAGGCCCCGATCCGCAGGGCCTCCACCGCGTTTTCAATGGTCCCGTAGGCGGTCAGGACCACCATGCTCAACCCGGGCCGGACGCCCAGGGCCTTCTTGAGCAGCTGCATGCCGGTCATTTCGGGCATGCGCAGATCCGTTATCATGAGGTGCACGGGTTTCTCGGAAAGAACCCGCAGCGCCTCTTTGCCGCTTTGAACGGCGAGCACCTCCAGTCCAGGGAAGTGCCCCCCGATGAGCCGCGCCAGGCCTCGGGCGAAATCCCCCTCGTCGTCAACGATGACGACCCGATTTTCCGGCACCCGGGCCGCAGAGTTCACATCATGCATAGGTAGTTGTCCTCAGGCTTCACATTCAGACGACGAATCCGTTGATGCGGCCGGCAGGGATACGACGAACCTCGCGCCGCCCAGGGCCGAACGCGTCACGCCGACCTCACCGCCCACGTCCCGGACCATGCCGTAAACCACAGCCAAACCCAATCCCGTGCCCGCACCGATGGCCTTGGTGGAATAAAAGGGATCGAAGATGTGCGGCGCATCCTCGGGCGACACCCCTGGCCCGTTGTCCTCGACGACGATCTTGACACAGCCGCCGTCGGGCGCAACGCGAACCACGATCTCGCCCTCCTCCTCGTGCACGGCGTCAAGGGCGTTGATGACGAGGTTGCTGACGACCTGCTCCAGTTCGCCGATGCCCAGGCGCACCGGCAGCGGGCCGGTCGGACTCTCCAGCTTCAGCTGCGCATGCTTCTTGGCCGCCTGCACGGAAAAGACATCCCGCACGGACGCGGCCACGGCGCAGGCGTCGGAGGTGCCGGAGCTGGCCGTCTTGGGCCGGGCGAAGTTCAGGAGCTCCTGCAGCACCCGCTGGGCCTGGCGCGTGTGGCGTTCGATGATGTCCAGGTCGGCGGCCTGCTGCGGATCCGTGATGGTCTGGCGCAACAGCCCCGCGTAGCACAGGATGACCCCGAGCGGGTTGTTGATTTCGTGGGCCAGTCCGGCCGTGAGCTTGCCCACCGTGGCCATTTTCTCGGAATGCCAGACCTGGGCGCGCATGCGCTTCTCCATGGTGGTCTCACGCACGTAAACGACCACGCGCCGGGCCTGGGCCTCCTGGCTGCGCACGGGATACATGAACAGGGAGAAGGACCTCCCGCCGGGCAGTTCCACCTCGCGCTGGGCGGGTTCCTTGCGCCGGATGGCCTCCCGCATGGGGCAGCTCTCGGATTCGGGATCAAAGAAGATGGCCAGCATATTCCCGTCCGTGCGCTCATCGCCCGTCAGCTCGGAGGTCAGCTGCCGCGCGGCCTGGTTCACGGTCAGCACGGCGCAGTTTGAATCCATGAGGGCCAGGGGGTCGGTGATGCCCTCGACAATGGTTTCGAGGACGCTCATCTGCCGCAGCAGGCTGTCGATGGCGGTCAGGTTCTCCGCGGCCGTTCCGAGCTGCCGGCCCAGAGCCAGAAGCACTCCCCGGTCGTGGCTGGCGGCTTCCGCTTCGGTATCCCAGTGCAGACAGAGGATGCCCTCGGCGTTGCCGGAGCTCGACTCGACGGGCACGAAGATGCGGGATCCGGACTGGATGCAGGCGCTGCCGGTCAATACGTCCACGAAATCGGGCGGCAGTTCCGGCGGTCCCTGGGTCTCGGGCCAGACGTACGAGTTCTGGGAGGCCATGGTGCAGACGTAGGCAATGCCGCGCGCCTCGAAACGCCTGCAGATCTGGGGCAGCGCGAACCCCCAGAGTTCGGCGCGGGAACCGCTCTGGCGCATGTCTTCGAGCAGGCGCACGAAGAGGTGCACGTCGGCCTGCCGGGCCGCGGCCTCCCGGGACAGGGCGTCGGTCCTCTCATCGACCATCAGGCGCAGGTTTTCGGCATAGTCCTGCAATTGCCTGCGGGCCTCGAACAGGTGCTCGCCCATCTGCTCCATGCCGTCCACCAGCTCTTCGATCTCGTCGCCCTGCTCCAGCTTGTGCAGCAGCTCCGAACCTTCGGCGTCGGCCACGTTGCGGCGGAAGACACTGCTCAGGCGCTTGAGGTTGTTGACCACCAGCACACGAAAAAGCACGTTCGTCGCGGAGAAGAAGAGCAGCGCGCCGAAGGCGAAGAAAGCGAAATACGTCAGAATGGTCTGCTGCACCCTGCCCACGCTGCTGTGCACGGAGATGCCCACGAAGTCCACGCCGGCGATTGCACCGAGCTGTTTTCCGAAACCCCGCTCCCCGTAAAGGGAGATGAGCTCCGGCGGCGCGTTCTCGGGCTTGCCGTGACAATACATGCACCCCTCGTCGAAACGCACGGCCCGGGCCTTGACGTAGTATTTCTCGCCGTTGATGGCCTTGTATCCCTGCCACATCTCCTGCTCGGAATTCGCCCGGAAATAGCGGATCAGTTCACGCTCGTGCTCGTTGGCCTCGTAAGCGGGGTTGCGGGCGTCGATGGCCACGCGGCGGTAGATGGTGCCGTCGCTCTCATCGTTGACCGGGGCCATGATGGTTCGGGAAATGAACGACGAGGACATGGCCTCGATAACGAAGGACGAAGGGAGGCGATCATACATGGTCGGCCGCAACACGTCGCGCACGTAGTGCTGGATGGAATCCACGTGGGTGAAGATGAGCAGGGCCTTGTCCCGCACCTCCTCCTCCAGGACGTTCTTCATGTGCAGATAGAACCCCGTGGAAAAGGCGATGCCCAGGATGATGGATGCCAACAGCAGGCCGGAGATGAATTTGGTCTGGATCTTCGATGGCTTGGGGATATGCATGGCCTGTCCTGGGATGAAGCGGTTTCCGCTCCATGCGGAAGGTCCTCGTGGAAACGGCGCGGGATCAGCCGCCGGGCGACGTCCCGGCTTGCGGCCAGCGCCCTGAAAAATCCATTAGGACGGAAGGCCCTCTTCTATCAAGCCTCGACCCCGCCTCCACGCGCCGCCCCGGCCTGCGGTCACTTCTCCTCAAGGGCGAAACGCAGATATTCCTCCCCTTCCTTCACCTGGGCCACGTCGGTGTAGTAGTACCGGGTCGGGTCGATGCCGTTGTTGTCCAGGTACACGGACATGCGGTGCAGGATCCCGCAGGAACTGGTGAGCAGGGGCAGGAACAGGTAGACGAAGGCCAGGGCCGTGCCCAGGGCCAGGAAAAAATTCTTGATGCGCACCGGCAAGCTTTTTTCGTTCATGAGGATTTCCATTGCAGGCCGGGAGGATGCGTCCTCCCGGCCTGAATTTTGTTATGCTAGATCTTGGCCGTGATTTCCGGGAACACGATGTAGAACATGATGTAGGCCATGGTCAGGGTCAGAGCCAAATTGAAGCTCTGGCCGCAGACGTACAGGATGAGCGGCTTGCCGCCCTTGAAGTACTTGGCCAGTTCACGGAAGTTCGTGGACAGGCCGATGGCCGCGAAGGACAGGGCGAAGAACCAGTCGCGCAGGACCTTGGTGCCGCCGCGGACGATGCCGTGCTCCAGAACGGAGCTGCCCAGGTCCTTGCCCATTCCCTGATCCAGGATGGAGAAGACGATGGAGGCGGCGATGAAGCCCAGCACGAACTTGGGGAAGCGGTGCCAGATTTCG
>CALMTS010000147.1 GCA_937872685.1 uncultured Desulfomicrobium sp. | reverse complement strand
CCCGAGTCGGTGGAAAACCCGCTCAAATACTACATGAACAACACCAACAACACGACGGAACTGATCCGCCTGGCGGTCAAAAACGCCATCCCGCGCTTCATCTTCTCCTCCACCGCCGCGGTCTACGGCATGCCCGACACGCCGGCCGTGACCGAGGAGAGCCCGACGAACCCCATCAACCCCTACGGCCGCACCAAGCTCATGAGCGAGTGGGTCATCCAGGACACGGCCTTCGCGCACCCGGGCTTCACCTTCGTCATCCTGCGCTACTTCAACGTGGCCGGGGCCGACCCGCAGGGCCGCATCGGCCAGTGCACGCCGAACGCGACGCACCTCATCAAGGTCGCGTCCCAGGCCGCCCTGGGCCGCCGCGAAGCCCTGCACATCTTCGGCACGGACTACGACACCCCCGACGGCACCTGCATCCGCGACTACATCCACGTGGCCGACCTGGCCGCGGCCCACGTCCTGTCCCTGCAGCACCTGGAGGCCAAAAACCCCTCCGGCATCTTCAACTGCGGCTACGGCCACGGCTACTCCGTGCGCGAGATAGCGGCCGCCGTGAAGCGGGTCAGCAACGTCGACTTCCCCGTCATCGAAAGCGGCCGCCGCGCAGGCGACCCGCCCGCCCTCATCTCGGACCCCTCCCGCATCCGGGCGACCATGAACTGGGTCCCGCGGCACGACGACATCGACGCCATCGCCCTCTCGGCCTACGCCTGGGAAAAGGGTCTGTAAGACGCTATCAACTTGACTTCGGGTGCGGGATATTCCACTGTTCTGCCCTTCATTACACTAAGAACCGGTGCCGGCCGCCCCGTGGCCGGCCGGCACTAGAGAATAACCTGCAGGAGCGCCGCCCCATGAGCGATTACAAGAAAACCCTCAATCTCCCCGCCACCACCTTCCCCATGAAGGCCAGCCTGACCCAGAACGAGCCCAAGGTTCTGGAGGACTGGTACGCAAACGACGCATATGGGGCCATGATCGGGGCCAACGACGGGAAGGAACCCTACGTCCTGCACGACGGGCCGCCCTACGCCAACGGGCACATCCATATCGGCCACGCCATGAACAAGATCCTCAAGGACGTCATCGTCAAGCACCGCAACATGACCGGCCGCAAGGCGCAGTACGTCCCGGGCTGGGACTGCCACGGCCTGCCCATCGAGCTCAAGGTCGAGCAGGAACTGGGCGGCAAGGACAAGTTTTCCATCCTCGAAATCCGGCAGAAATGCCGCGACTACGCCCTGAAGTACCTGGACATCCAGCGCGAGGAGTTCAAGCGCCTGGGCGTGCTCGGCACGTGGGACAAGCCCTACCTGACCATGACCCCGGACTACGAGACGGCCACGGCCCGGGAGCTTGCCAATTTCTACAAGCAGGGCTCCGTGCAGCGCAACAAGAAGCCCATCTATTGGTGCGGATCGTGCGAAACGGCCCTGGCCGAGGCCGAGGTGGAGTACGACGACCACTCCTCCCCGTCCATCTACGTGCGTTTCCCCCTGCAGGCGGCCGAACTGGCCAAGGTATTCCCCCAGGCCGCGGCGGACAACAGCTTCATCGTCATCTGGACGACCACGCCCTGGACCATCCCGGACAACCTGGCCGTGGCCGTGCACCCGGATTTCGAGTACGATCTGGTCCAGGTCGGCGACGCGTTCTACATCCTGGCCAAGGAACTGGTGGCAGCGTGCGCCGAACGCTTCGGATGGGGCGAATGGACCGTGCGGGCCACCGTCGCGGGCAGCGCCCTGGAGGGCCTCGTCGCCCGCCATCCCTTTTACGACCGCCCCTCACCCGTGGTCACGGCCGACTACGTGACCCTCGACGCGGGCACGGGCTGCGTGCACACCGCCCCGGGCCACGGCCGCGAGGACTATGAGACGGGCCTGCGCTACGGCCTCGAAATCCTCTCGCCCCTGGACGACCAGGCCCGGTTCCTGCCGTCGGTGGAATTCTTCGGCGGCAAGAACGTGTTCGAGGCCAACCCCATGGTCATCGCCAAGCTGACCGAGGTCGGCAACCTGCTGGGCAGCGAGAAGATCAGGCACTCCTACCCGCACTGCTGGCGCTGCAAGAAGCCCGTCATTTTCCGCGCCACCACCCAGTGGTTCATCGCCATGGAGCACAACAACCTGCGCGGCGCCACCCTCGACGCCATCGACAACAAGGTGCGCTGGGTGCCGTCCTGGGGCAAGGAACGCATCCACAGCATGATCAAGTTCCGCCCCGACTGGTGCATCTCGCGCCAGCGCATGTGGGGCGTGCCCATCATCGCCCTGCTCTGCGCGGACTGCGGGGACGCCTATTTCGACGGCGACTGGGCCCACTCCATCGTGGACCGTTTCGCCACGCATCCCACGGGCGCGGACTACTGGTTCGAGGCGTCCCTCGAAGACGTCGTGCCGAAGGGCCTGACCTGCCCCAAATGCGGCGGGACGCACTGGGAGAAGGAAGACGACATCCTCGACGTCTGGTTCGACTCCGGCACCAGCTTCGCCGCCGTGGTCGAAGGACGCGAGGAGTGCACCTTCCCGGCAGACCTGTACCTCGAAGGCACCGACCAGCACCGCGGCTGGTTCCATTCCTCCCTGCTGGCTTCCATGGGCACCCGCGGCGTGCCACCCTACAAGGCGGTGCTGACCCACGGCTTCGTGCTCGACGGACAGGGGCGCAAGATGTCCAAGTCCATCGGCAACGTGGTCGCTCCGCAGGAGATCATCGCCAAGCACGGCGCCGAAGTTCTGCGCCTGTGGGTGGCTTCGGAAAACTACCAGGAAGACCTGCGCATCTCCGACGAGATCATCGGCCGCCTGGTGGACGCCTATCGCAAGATCCGCAACACCTGCCGCTTCATCCTCGGCAACCTGAGCGACTTCAACCCGGCCACGGACGCCGTGGCCCCGGCGGACATGCTGTCCCTGGACCGCTACGCCCTGAACATGGTCCGCGCCAAGCACCAGGCAGTGCAGGCCGCCTACGAGAGCTTCGAGTTCCACAAGGTCTACCACACCCTGCACAACCTCTGCACCACGGACCTGAGTTCCTATTATCTCGACATCATCAAGGACCGCGCCTACGTCACCGGCGCCACCAGCCGCGAGCGCCGCTCGGCCCAGACCGCGCTCTACCACATCCTGCTCATGATCGTGAACGACATGGCCCCGATCCTGAGCTTCACGGCCGAGGAGATCTTCCAGCACCTGCCCGAGGCCATGCGCCCGGCCGGCAGCACGGTCTTCGCCATGCGTGTCCCCGAGATCGAGGGCGATCTGCTCAGCGAAGAGGAAGAGGCCGTCTGGAACCTGGTCTTCGCCGTGCGCGGTGACGTGACCAAGGCCATCGAGCCCCTGCGCCAGTCCAAGGCACTGGGTCACTCCCTGGACGCGATGGTGACCCTGCACGCCACGGGCGAGGCCTACGCGAGCCTGGCCTCGGTGGCTTCCTACCTGCGCGACGTGTTCATCGTCAGCCAGGCCCGGGTCACGGACGAACCGGCTCCGGCCGACGCCATCCGCGGCGAGGTCGAGGGCGTGTCCGTGGTCATCGGCCGGGCCAAAGGCGAGAAATGCGCCCGCTGCTGGATCTACGACGAAAACCTGGGCACGGACCCGGCCCACCCCCAGGCCTGCCCGCGCTGCACCAAGGTGCTGCAGGAATACCATGCCTAAACCGTCCCGCCGCCCCTGCCTCCCGGCACCGGACATGGGCCGCCGCTACCGCCTCATCGGCGTGGTGGCGGCCGTCGTGATCGCCCTGGACCAGCTGACCAAGGTCTGGATCCAGCAGTCCATCCCGGTCTGGGAAAAGGGGTTCACGGTCATCCCGGGATTCTTCGACATCGTGCACATCCTGAACCGCGGCGCGGCCTTCGGTTTCCTGAACCGCCACGATATCGACTGGCAGCGGCCCTTCTTCGTCGTCGTCTCCATCCTGGCCGTGGGGCTCATCACGCTCCTGGCCAGGAGCAAGGACGACGACGGCCCGTTCTATGTGTACGGGCTGGGGCTGATCCTGGGCGGGGCCCTGGGCAACCTCCTGGACCGCGTGCGGCTGGGGGTTGTCGTCGATTTCCTGGATTTCTACATCGGGGATCTGCACTGGCCCGCCTTCAACGTGGCCGACATGGGCATCTGCCTCGGGGCTGGAGCCCTACTCGTGTCCTTTTACCAGCAGAGGCGCCGCTGTGTTTCCGACAATTCTTGAGTTTCCGCCCTTTTTCCTGTTCGGCATCGAACTTGGCCCCTTCGCCCTGCACACCTACGGCCTCTTCGTGGCGGCCGGCTTCCTGCTGGGCATCGGCTGGTCCATGCGCGAAGCCAGGCAACGGGGCCTGAACCCAGAGCTGGTCTCGGACCTGGGGTTCTATATCATCCTTGGCGCCATCCTCGGCGCACGGCTGCTGTACGTGCTCATCAACCCGACCTACTTCTGGCACAACCCCCAGGAAATATTCATGTTCTGGAAGGGGGGCCTGGTCTTTTCGGGCGGGGCCATCCTGGCCACGATTTTCGCCATGGCCTTCCTGCGGATCAAACAGCAGGACCCGTGGGTCTGGATGGACACCCTGGCTCCCGGCATCGGCCTGGGCGAAGCCATCGGCCGCATCGGCTGCCTGGCCGCGGGCTGCTGCTACGGCGCGGTCTGCGACCTGCCCTGGGCCATCACCTTTTTCAACCCCGACTCCCTGGCGCCCCTGCATGTGCCCCTGCACCCCACCCAGCTCTACCACAGCCTGGCGGGCCTGGCCTGTTTCGCCGTAACCCTGGCCGCCAAGGGCAGGACACGGGCGTCGGGGCAGCTCATGGGCATCTTCCTGGTCCTTTTCGGCTCGTTCCGCTACGTCATCGAACTTTTCCGCGCCGACTACCGCGGCGATTTCGGTCCCATCAGCGTGACCCAGTTCATCGCCCTGGGCGCGGTGGCGCTCGGCATATTCATCATCATCCACCGGAGACGACATGTTCGCTAGCATTCCCCCGGACAAGCTCCTTCTGGCCATACCGCTTCTGCTCGTGCCGATCATCCCCAACCTGTGGTCAATCTGGCACCTGTACAAGAACGAGTTCCCGACGCCCCAGGAACGGGCTGCCTGGATTGTGGCCCAGGTCGTCTTGCCGGTCCTTGGCGGTGTGGGCTATATCCTCTTCGGCAGAAAACGCGCCATCAAGAAACGCTAACCCCCTGAACTCCGCCGCGGTCGTTTCAGGGTCGACGAACACAGCACACAGAGAGGTTCCCATGGCTTCTTTTCCCTTTTCCAGAAAAATACTGATCGCCAGCATTTTGGCGCTCCTGATCGCGTCCCTCCCGGCCTGCGTGACGTCCAGGAAAGACTTCGACCGCCTGCGCAGCCAGGTCTATTCCCAGGAACAGGCCCAGGCACGGCTCCAGGAGCGCATCGACAAGCTGGAGGCGGAAATGGCCAGAACCCAGCCGGCCCAGGCCAACAGCTGGGCCGAGCTCAACGCCATGCGCAGCCAGCTCGCGGCCATCAACGGCCAGATGGAGGATTTCCGCCGCGCCCAGGAAACGCAGGGCGGGGCGAGCATCGACGCCCTGAACGCCAAGGTCCAGGAACTCGAGCGACGGAACATGTTCATGGCCTCCCAGCTCGGCGTCACCTTCGAAGAGATGCCCAGAATGGAAGCCGCACCCGCAGCCGAGGGGCAGGAAGCCGCACCGCAGATGACGACCGCCCAGCCCGCTCCGAACGCGCCCGCTGCCGAGCAGCCCCAGGCCGTCCAGCCCGCGCCCGCCACCGCGGAGCAGCCCGCAGCCGAAGTGCCCGGGCAGGAACTCTACCAGAAAGCCTTGGAAAGTTTCTACGCCATGAAGTACAAGCAGGCTCAGACGACCTGGGCCGAGTTCGTCAAGGGCTTTCCCAAGGACCCCCTGGTGCCCAACGCCATCTTCTGGCAGGGAGAATGCTTCTTCCAGCTGCAGGACTACGCCAACGCCGTGCTGACCTACCAGAAGGTCATCGAGGAACACAGCAAGTCCAACAAGTACCGGCCCGCACTGCTCAAGCAGGGCATCTCCTTCTACAAGCTGAAGAAGGACCAGGCCGGCAAGCTGGTGCTCGAGGACCTGATCAAGAAATACCCCGATTCCGCCGAGGCCAAACGGGCCCAGGCATACCTGAAGGAAGGCAAGTAGCCAGGAAGGCAGGATACCCATGACCACCCACGAATACAGCCGAATCGTCAGCCTGCGCTTCCCACCGGAGTCCTCGGGCCAGCCCATGATGTACAACCTGGCCAGGCACTTCGACCTGACCTTCAACATCCTGCAGGCCAACATCAACCCCCGGCGTGAAGGCCACATGATCCTGGAGTTGTCGGGCACCCTGGAGCACTACCGCCAGGGCGTGACCTACCTGCAGGAACAGGGCATCAGGGTCACGCCCGTTTCCCACGAGATTTCCCGCAACGAAGAGTCGTGCATGCACTGCGGGCTGTGCACGGCCTTGTGCCCGTCCAAAGCCCTGCACCTCAACCTCGAAACCCGTATGGTGGACTTCGACCAGGAAAAATGCACGGCGTGCAACATGTGCGTCACGGTCTGCCCCGTGCGCGCCATGGTCATGGAAGTCGACCCGAACACGTGGTAACGGAGGACGCATGAGCGTCGCGGAACGCACCTTTGCGCGCATCGAAACGGCCCTGAAAGGCTACCTGCGGATTCTGCCCACGGGCAGCTTCACGCCCCTCTTCAACTCCTCGCAGGAGAGCGCGACGCCCCAGCTCTCCGAAGCCGCCCAGGCCAGCATGCCTGACGGCCTGCTGACGTACCTGAAAAACATGAACGGGAAGCTGAACTCCATCCTCTCGCTCTTGACCCAGCAGTCCCTGCAGGAGGACTTTCCCGTCCCGGTGCTCATCCATGACATCAGCGGCGCTGGACTGCGCCTCAGCGCGTCGCATGAGTTCCGGTTGGGACAGGATGTGGAGGTGGTCATCGCCCTGGGCAGCCAGCCCCAGACCCTGGCCGGTGCAACGGGCACCCTCATCCGCGAGGAGGAACACCGGGGACAGCGGGTCTGGGCCCTGGAGTTCAAGGAAATGCGCGACAGCGAACGCGAGAAGATCGTCCAGTTCGTTGTCTCCAGACAGCGCGAACAACTGCGGGAGAGGCACCTCTCCCCGTCATCCTGAACGGGGGAGGAGACATGCACAAGGAACAGCTGAGCCAGGAACTTCTGAACAGGATCACGGCCAAGGCCGAAAACACGATCCGCGAGGTCATCTCCACGGCCCTGACCGAAGAGATCAACCGCGCCCTGACCATGGCCCTGACCGAGGGCGAATTCTACCGCGCCATCAGCACCGACCTGCAGGAAGGCCTCAAGTCCATCTACAAGGAGATAAGCGCCGCCACCGTCAACGGGGCTCCGACCGCGTCCCAGGCGCCGTCCCCGATGGCCGACGAGATGTTCTCCGAGGCCTCGACCCAGCTCGGAGCCATCCTGCAGACCACGGAGAAAGCCACCGAGAGCATCATGAGTCTGGTGGAAAAGCACCTTGACGCCACCGACCGGAACATGGCCATTCTCGACACCCTGGCGGCCGGCGGCAGCGCCCCGGAGATAGCGGAGCTGCGCGCAGGCTCCGAGGCCCTGGGCGCGGACCTCATGGAGATCATGACCACCCTGAGCTTCCAGGACCTGACCGGCCAGCGCATCAAACGCATCGTCGCGGCCCTGCAGCAGATCGAGAAAGTGGTCTTCGAACTGTACATGGCCACGGGACTGTCCATGAAGGCCATGGAACAGCACCCGGAAAAGTCCGTGGAGGAAATCCGCCAGACCTCCAAGGCCAGGGCCACGGAACTCAAGGGCCCCCAGTCCGGCCAGTCCCAGTCCGACGTCGACGACCTGCTGAGCCAGCTCGGCCTGTAAACCCTTTTCAACTCATCAAAGACGAGCCGGCTGCGGACCATCCCCGCGGCCGGCTCTTTTCACGGAGACATGCCATGCCCCAGATGAACGACATCACCCTTTTCAACCTGACGCGGACCATCAGCGTCCTGGACCAGCTCTTCCAGGAAGAGCCCGACCTCTACGAAGACTTCGTGCGCGAGATCTGCGCCGAGTTCACCCTGGCCAGGGAATACATGATGGCCATCCAGGAAATGGCCGCCCAGGACGCCGACAAGGAGTCCCTGGCCCAGGCCGACCTGACCCTGCGCCACCTGCTGGCCCTGTGGGTTCTGGCCAACGACCTGACAATACCCCTGGCCGGAACCGAGCAGATGCAGTGAGTCCGCAGGACGGCCATCAAACCCGGCGACCCGCCTGACCGAAAAGAAGGTCTTAACCCCGCGCGGCCCTTCACCAAGGCCCCGCGATCGCGCGCAACGACGCCACAGGAACGTGGCGTCCACTTCAGTCCGTGTTCTCGCCGTTTTTGGCCAGAGGGTGGGAGGCATCGTACACCCGCATGATCTGCGCCAGATCCAGGTGGGTGTAGCGTTGGGTGGTGGAGATGCGGGAATGCCCCAGCAGTTCCTGCACGCTGCGCAGGTCCGCTCCGGCCTGCAGCATGTGCGTGGCGAAGCTGTGGCGCAGGGTGTGGGGACTGATGGAGACGGGCACTCCGCTCTGTGCGGCCAGGGCCTTGACGATGCGGTCCGCCTGCTTGCGCGTGAGCCTGCCGCCGCGCTTGCCCAGAAAGACCGCCTGTTCCCGGGGGGCCGGCCCGAAGGCCCCGCGCTGCTCCAGGTAGCGCTTCAGGCGCTCCACGGCCGGGCCCGTCAGGGGCACGACCCGCTCCTTCCTGCCCTTGCCCAGCACCCGCACCAGCTGCTGACCCAGATCCACGTGGGCGAAATCGAGCCCCAGGGCCTCGCTGACCCGCAAACCCGACCCGTACAGAACTTCCAGCAACGCCAGGTCGCGCAGCCCCTCGGGGTCGGGCGTCAGGTCGCTTTCGACCAGATGGACGGCCTGATCGACATTGAGGACCTTGGGATGGAGCTTGGGCAGCTTGGGGTTGGACAGGGCCGCGCAGGGGTCCTCGGTCACGAGTTTGCGCTGGCGCAGGAAACGGTAGAAGGCGCGCAGGGCCGAAAGCTTGCGGCAGACGCTGGACTTGGCCAGGCCGCGGCGATGCAGGTCGGCGAGGTAGGCCGTGATGTCGTTCTTGGATATGGCGGCCGGGTCGTGGAGCCCCTTGCCCCGCCGTTCCAGGAAAAGGTGCACGCCCTCGAGGTCCGTGCCGTAGGCGGCCACGGTGGCCGGGGAATAGCCGCGCTGTGCGTCCAGATAGAGAAGGAACAGGGCGACGGGGTCAGGCGATGGCCCGTTTGTCCATGACATAGCAGCTCCCCGGATTTTTCTTGGCTTCCTTCTTCAGGTTCATGGCGATCTGGGAAGCCTCGCCGAAGTGCTTGAGCCGGCCGTCGCGGTTGAAGACCACGGCGATGGAGATGGCCATGATGGGAAAGACCTGCTCCTTGCCCCGGCGGTCCAGGGAATGGATGGCCCCCCGCGTGCGGTCCTCCTGGTCGTAGAAATGGGGCACGATGGAGTCGAAATTGTCGATGACCTGCCGGCAGGCGCTCTCGGCCTTTTCGGGAGGGACGATGAAGACGAAGTCGTCGCCGCCCACGTGCCCCACGAACGTGTTCGCGCCCATGAACCCCTTGATGGAGTTGACGATGACCCGGGCGGTCATGAGCAGCACCTCGTCCCCGCGCGAAAACCCGTACTTGTCGTTGAAGGACTTGAAGTGGTCCAGGTCGATATAGGCCAGGGCGAAGTCCTCCCGGCGGTCGATGAGGTCCTGGATCTTGTGGATGATGGACGTGTTGCCCGGCAGCTTGGTCAGGGGGCTGGCGTCGAGCTCCCGCGTGGAGCGGTGATAGGCCAGGATGAGGCGGGCCTTGGCGATGGCCGGGGAAAGGGGCTTGATCAGGAAGTCGTCGATCTCCAGCGTGCTGAAGTCCTGCGTCCCGGCAACCTCCTCGCCGGCCAGGCAGAGCACCACTGGCAGCTGGCGATACACGTTCTCGCCCTTGATCAGCCGGACGAGATCGGGCCCGGCCAGGTCGGGCAGCTGCTCGTCCACGACCAGCAGGTCCGGGGGCTCGGAAAAGAGGAACTCCAGGGCCGAGGTGCCCCGGCCGAAGCAGGTCCATTTGACCTCGTCCTCGGGCCACAGGGCCCGGAGGCTCCCTTCGAGCTTGGGGTCGGCCGTGACCAGGAAAAAGTGCTTGCCGTCCTTCATGCGCGCCTGCCCTAGACCAGATCCATGAAATCCTGCTCCAATCCGTCCATGACCTTGAACAGCACCTCGGGGGTGATCTCCAGGGCCTCCAGCACGCCTTCGTCCAGGACGCTGATCTGATCGTCGCCGCCGTTGCCCACCCCGTAGAGGCGGGCCAGGAAATCCGCCACGTGCACGACCTGGGCGATGCGGGGATAGAGGGAGGCCGACATGGGCCGGTGGTGGTAGGACAACCCTTCCTTCAGGTTGGGCGGCAGGTTCCAGTAGGTGCAGAGCCAGAGGTTGATGCGGTCATGGGCGAAGCCCAGCACCTCGGCCTCGGCCTTGCGGTAGGGGATGTCCTTCTCCTTCACCAGCGCGTCGATGGCCGCGCGGCTCTCGGGCAACTGCACCGCAGCCACGACCTTGCCGATGTCGTGCAGAAGGCCCGCCACGGCGTACTCCTCCGGGTCCTTGCAGCCTATGGCGCGGGCGATGGCCGAGCTGGCCAGGGCGCAGCCCAGGCTATGCTCCCACAGTCCCTTCATGTTCTCATTCATGACGTCGAAGACCGAGGTGGAGATGATGATGCCCTTGATGACGTTGAACCCCAGCAGGACCAGCGCGTGCTGGATGGACCCGATGCGTCCGGGGAAGCCGTAGATGGGCGAATTGACCATCTTGAGGACCTTGGCCGAGAGGACCTGGTCCTTGGAGATGGCCTTGCTGATCTGATCCGTGGAGGTGTTGGGGTCCTGGACCAGAACCGCGACCTCCTGCAGGACTCCGGGCAGGGTCGGCAGATCCTTGACGGCCAGAATCTCGCCCTTGCGCCTGGTTCGAAGTTCGTCTTCCATCATTGCCCCTCGCCCCGAGACGCCTGGGCGGCCGCCGCCAGGGCGCACTTGCGCGTGTAGTATTCCGTGATCAGCCCTTTGACGTGCTGCATATAGGCGTCTTCCTTGAAATTTCTGAACAGATGCTCCAGGCGTTCCTGTTTCTTGGCCAGCGCCTCGGCCCCGCACCCGTCGCCCATGCCCAGGGCGTCGCCCTGCACCGCGACTTCCTCGACGCCCATGTTGCCGAGTTTCGAGATGAGGGATTCCGTCAGGACCGTTCCGGCCGCGACAAGCACCATCCCGTTTTCGCGGGTCACGGGTTTGGCCAGGACCATCTCGGCTCTGGCCAGTTGCAGGGGTATCTTTTGCATTGCGTCTCTCCGGTGAGCCGTTGGGTCAGGTTGCAAGGGCATAGTACATGCCGGGAAGCTGCTTCACAAGGCCCTGCAATTCCATGAAGAGGAGCGTGGCACTGACCTTGTCCGCGGGCCAGCCCGTACGGCGCGCCAGGGCGTCGACATGCAGCCGGTCGCCGTCGCGCAGCAGGCGGTGCACCGTCCTGTGGTCGGGGTCGGCCGGCTCCGCCGGGCCCGGATCGGGGATGGCCGGTGCGGGCTGCGCTGAAACCCCGTGCGCCGCGAGCCGGGGCTGCAACTCGTGCAGGATGTCCTCGCCGCTCTGCACCAGGCAGGCGCCTTGGCGGATGAGCTGGTGACAGCCCTGGTACGACTTCAGGTTGGCCGGGCCGGGCAGGGCGAAGACATCGCGGTTCTGGGCCAGGGCCAGCCCGGCCGTGATGAGGCTGCCGCTGCCCAGGGCGCCCTCGACCACCAGCACCCCCAGGGACAGGCCGCTGACGATGCGGTTGCGGTGGGGAAAATTGGCGCCGTCGGGCCGGGAACCCGGCGCGAACTCGCTGACGATGAGGCCGTTGGAGGCGATCCTGTCCCAGATGTCGCGGTTGGAGGCAGGATACACCAGATCAAGCCCCGTGCCCAGGACCGCGATGGTCCCCCCCACGCCGCGCAGGGCCCCCAGATGGGCGGCGCGGTCGATGCCGTGGGCGAACCCCGAGACCACGCAGACCCCCGCGCGGCTCAGGGAAGCGGACATGGTCTCGGCCATGCCCGCGCCGTAGCGCGAAGCCTGCCTGGACCCGACCACGGCCACGCAGGGCCGGACCAACAAACTCAAATCACCGAGATAATAGAGAAAAAGCGGCGGATCGGGTATCTCGCGCAAGAGATCGGGCCAGGCTTCGTCACGGTAAAAAACCACGGACAGTCCGAGTTCCCCGACCTTGCGCTCCTCGTCCCGGGCCTTCTCCCGCCATCCGCTCCGACCGAATTCCGCCTGCACCCGGGGCGAGGCCAACCCGCGAAGGGCCCAGGAGGACCAGTCCGCGGCGGCTTCGGCGGCGCCGCCGTAGGCGTCGAGGAGCCGCTTCCAGGTCCGCGGCCCCAGGCCGCGGGTGTGGCGCAGCGCCAGGCTGGCGGCGAATTCATCCACGGGTCACCACCACGGTTCCTTCCCCGCTCGAACCCTCCAGCCTGCCCCGCGCCCGCCTGCCCAGGCGGGAAGCGCCGGAATCGGGGAAACGGGCCTGAAGCTGGTCCAGATAGGACCGTGCCTCGCCTGTTCGCCCCTGGCGCATGGCCGTGTAGGCCAGCTTGAGCAGCGCGTCTGGGCTCTTGGCGTGGCTCGGGTATTCCCGCAGGACCTGCGCAAAAGCCTCGGCGGCCTCGGCGTAGCGGGCCTGGGAGTACCAGGTTTCGCCGATCCA
>CALMTS010000146.1 GCA_937872685.1 uncultured Desulfomicrobium sp. | reverse complement strand
AAAGTCCGCGACATCATGCCAACTCCCACCAGAACCCTGTCCGCAAGCGCCATCCTGCTTGAGGCCGCGTCCCTGTTCCGTCAGGAAAAACTGCGCGGCGCGCAGGTTCTGGATGAAAACGGCCGTCCCTGTGCCGTGTTCACCCAGGACGATCTACTCGCGGCCCTGGCTTCCGGAGCTAGCCTGTCCGATACGGTGGCCCGGCACGCGCGGACCATGACATGCTCCATCAATCTCAACACGGATATTGAAGAGATCGGTTGGTACGGAAACACCGTGCTCGGCGTGACCGACGGCGAGCGTCTTGTGGGCTGCATCGACGCCATGAACACGGGACGCACCCAGCCCCGCCCGGCGGGACCGCAGGGCGTGCACTGCTGCGAAACCTTTCAGGATCTGCCGGAGCCCCTGTTTCTGCTCGACGCCGACAACCGCGTGCAGTGGGGCAATACGGCCGCAACCATACTTGGCAACACTGTTTCTGGCGACATGCGGGGCTTGGAACTGACAGTAATTCTGCGTCAGGCCGGTTTCGACATGGAAACCGATCCGTCAGACCCCTGCGTGCTGCTCATGGCCTGGCGCGATGACTCCCGGCTCGTGCCCATCAGCTGGAAACCGCGCTTCGGTGATACCAGCGGTCATCGCCTGGTTCTGCTGCGCAACGTGCATGAGCAGGTCCGCTGCACGTTGGAAGTGACCCGTCTGCGCGAACTGTCCCGCGAACTGCAGACCACCATCGATTCCTCTTTCGACGGCATCTACATCACCGACAGCGAAGGACGGACCCTGCACGTCAACCGTGCCTATGAACGCATCACCGGCCTGCGGGCGGGCGATCTGCTAGGCAAGACTATGACCGAACTGGTTGGCGCAGGAGTGTACGATGAATCCGTCAGCCTGCGCGTGCTCAAATCCGGGCGTATCGAAACCATCATTCAGAAGGTCCGCGACACCAAGACCATTGTCGTCACCGGCAATCCGGTCTTTGATGACATCGGCAGGATCTGGCGGGTCGTGACCAATGTCCGTGACGTGACGGAGTTGCGCAGGCTGCAGCAGGAACTGGAACGCATGGCCGAACTGCAGCAGGAATACCGGCGCGAGATCGACACTCTGCGCCGGAACATGAACGATACAGAACGCATAATCATCCGCTCCAAAAAAATGAAGGAAGTATACGACCAGGCCATGCGCGTGGCCCAGGTGGACTCATCGGTGCTCATCACCGGCGAATCTGGGACGGGCAAGGAAGTCATCGCGGAACTCATCCACTCCGGCAGCCCTCGCCATGCTGGGCCCTTCATCAAGATCAGCTGTGCGGCTATTCCTGAGCAGCTCCTGGAGTCCGAACTGTTCGGATACACGCCCGGTGCTTTTACCGGCGCCCTGCGCACGGGCAAAATCGGCGTGTTCGAGACAGCCAACGGCGGAACCCTGTTTTTGGACGAGATCGGTGAAATGCCCCTGGGTCTGCAGGCAAAGCTGCTGCGCGTGCTGCAGGAGCGGGCCATCATGCAGGTCGGCGGCGTGCGCAGCTTCCCCATCGATGTGCGTATCATCGCCGCAACCAACCGCAATCTGGAAGAAATGATCCAGTGCAAGCAGTTCCGCAGCGACCTTTTCTACCGCCTGAACGTCGTGCCCCTGACGATTCCGCCCCTGCACGAACGCCAGGAGGCCATCTTCGATTTCATTTACCACTTTCTCGGGCGCTACAATCAGAAGTACGGTCTGAGCAAACAGATCGAAACCGAGGCTCTGGATCTGCTCATCGCAGCCCGGTGGCCGGGCAATGTCCGCCAGCTCGGCAACACCCTGGAACGGCTGGTAGTCATGGCCAGAGGCGACGTCATCACCCGCGAGGAAGTGCAGGCCACGCTGACGGCCGCCCCACAGGCAACCGCCTGTCAGGATGCCTGTCAGAATCTGAAGCTCAGCCACATTGTCGAAGAAGCGGAGAAAATAGCCCTGATCAACGCCCTGAAGACCCATGGAAGCACCAGGGCCGCCGCCCGAGTGCTGGGCATCAATCAGTCCACAGTGGTTCGCAAAGCTAAACGTTATGGCTTTACAACGGATGGTTCGGGCATCACGCAGTGACAGACCCGAACCATGCGATGCACTGACGCATCACAGCATGCGTCAATGCATCACCACACAACAATATTGAAATATTTGATATTTTCAGATAGCAGCCCCTGCGACCATGTTTTTCGATGCCCAAATGCATCGACATCGGCGGCCTCGTCCAATGCCAGGATCGCGAACCGCGTCTGCTCCATCCCTCAATACCCCGAATTTACGATCTTAATTTCTCCCGCCGCGACATCCGCATTCCCGGCATACAAATTGATATCATGCTTGCCACATCTTGACCGGAAAACTGTGTTGTCGCTGGCTACAACATATGACGTCTGGTAAATCATGCATTTTCAACGCGTACCTATGCATTAGCACCATCAACTGCCACTATGGAGGACGCATGAAGTCTCAGGAAATCTTCAGTACAACACGACGTATTGTCATGGGCCCGGGGACAGTGAAGAACATCGTCGCCGAAGTGCAGCGTCTCGGCGGCGACACAGTTCTCATTGTCACGGACCCCGGCCTGGTCGGTACGGGCATTGTCGACCGTCTGGAAGGCATTCTCAAGGACGGCGGCCTGTCTTATGCCCGCTTCGACAAGGTGGAAGCCGATCCCCGCTTCGAACTGACCGAGGAGGCCCTGCGGCTGCTGCGGTCGAGCAAGGCTCAGGC
>CALMTS010000145.1 GCA_937872685.1 uncultured Desulfomicrobium sp. | reverse complement strand
TCCTGGCCAACGGCATGGATGCCTATGTGCCCAAGCCCATGGACATCCATCTGCTCGCGAGGACCATCGAGGAAGCCGTGCGGACCGGGAGGGCGCCACGCTGAACCCCCGGCACGTGCAATCCCGGATGTCCGGCACATCCGGCCTTGTCATTTGCGCATCAAGCGGGTAAGGAGTCGTGTCTTTGAACAACAACTCCTGAAAATCACAAAGAAGGTATCCGTTTTATATGGCCAAGGAAGAGTCAATAGAAGTCGAAGGTGTCGTCGAGGAAGCCATGCCCAATGCCATGTTCCTGGTGCGTCTGGAGAACGGGCATCAGGTGCTCGGGCACATTTCCGGAAAGATGCGCAAGTTCTACATCCGCATCCTCCCCGGCGACCGGGTCAAGGTGGAACTGTCCCCCTACGACCTGACCCGCGGCAGAATCACCTACCGCTTCAAGTAATCCCCCCGAGACGAAATCCGGCATGCGCCTTTTGGCGCATGCCGTTTTTTATTGCCCGTGAGCGGGCCCGAACGCCCTTGTCATCCCGCGGCCGCTGCCGTACCCATGAAGCATGCCGCAAATCGACCTGCACACCCACTCCACCGCATCCGACGGCACCCTGACGCCGGCGGAGCTCGTGGCCGAAGCCAAACGGACCGGCCTCAAAGCCATCGCCCTGACGGACCATGACACGGTCAGGGGGCTGCCCGAAGCCTGCGCGGCCGGGCGCGAGCACGGCCTGGAGGTCATCGGCGGGTGCGAACTGAGCGTCCATTTCGAGCCAGGCAGCATGCATCTGCTGGGTCTGTGGCTGCCCGCAGAACCCGTCCGGCTGCAAACGACGCTTGATCACCTGACCGCCCTGCGCAGGACCCGCAACGAGGCCATCATCGGCAACCTCAACGCCCACGGCGTGGACATCACCTACGACGAACTCGAAGAACTCGCCGGCGGCACCATCGGGCGCCCGCACATCGCCCAGCTGCTGGTCGACAAGGGCGTGGCTGTGAACTTCCAGGACGCGTTCCTCAATTGGCTCCGTCCCGGCACCAAGGGCTATGCACCCAAGGAAAAGCTCCACCCGCGTCAGGCCATCGAACTGCTCAGGGAGGAAAAGGCCACCGTCATCCTGGCGCACCCCTGCACCCTGCGGCTGTCCGGGGACGAGCTGGAACGCGTGCTGCGCGAGCTCAAGGACTGGGGTCTCGACGGCGTGGAGGTCTTCTATTCCATGCACACCCAGGCGCAGACCAACGCCTATGCCGGGCTGTGCCTCAAGCTCGACCTGCTGGCCAGCGCCGGCTCGGACTTTCACGGCGACAACAAACCCAACATCGCCCTCGGCCGGGGCAAGGGCGGGCTGCGCCCCTCCTACGACCTGGTGCGGCGCATGAAGGAAAACCGAATTCACAGAGGCCTGGGCCTCCCGCACTGCTCCTGACCATGAACACGCTCCCCGAACTTCTCGCCCCCGCGGGCAACCCGGACAAGCTCGCCACGGCCCTGGCCTACGGCGCCGACGCCGTCTATCTCGGCGGCCGCGCCCTGAGCCTGCGCGCCAAGACCGAAGGATTCTCCTTCCCCGAACTCCGCAGCGCCGTGGAACTGGCCCACGGCCGGGGCGCGAAGGTCTATTTCGCCCTCAACCTCCTGGCCTGGGAACAGCACCTTTCCATCGTTGAAAGCTATCTGGAGGAGCTCGCCTCCATCGACGTGGACGCCCTCATCATCGCCGATCCCGGCATCGCGGCCATGGCCATGAAGCGCGTCCCGCACATCCCCGTCCACATCTCCACCCAGGCCAACACCTCCAACTCCGCCGCGGCCGCCTTCTGGCGCGACCTGGGCGCTCGCCGCGTCAACGTGGCCCGCGAGCTCGGCGCTCCGGCCATCCGGGCCATGGTTTCGAAAGTCCCCGGCCTGGAGTTCGAAATTTTCGTGCACGGGGCCATGTGCATGGCCGTGTCCGGCCGCTGCCTGCTGTCCTCGCACCTGACGAAGCGCTCGGGCAACCTGGGTCACTGCACCCACCCCTGCCGCTTCGACTACACGGTCACCGCCGTGCGGCTGGAGGAGCGCCTGCGCCCCGGCGAGGACACGTGGGAGGTCCGGGACCGCGGCGAGTTCAGCCAGGTCATGGCCGCTGAGGACCTTTGCCTGGTCAAGTACCTGAACTGGTTCCGTGCCAACGGCATCGCCAGTCTCAAGATCGAGGGGCGCATGAAGACCCCCTCCTACCTGGCCCAGGTCACGGACGTGTACCGCACGGCCCTGGACGACCTGGCTGCCGGAACCTTCCGTCCGGGCCTGTATCTGGAGGAACTGCAACAGCTGGCAACCCGCCCCCTGTCGTCGGCCTTCTTCACCCCCTCGCCCGTGACCGTGCTTCCGGCCCTGTCCAGGGCGCTGACGAAAAACATCGTCGGCCGGATCATCGAACCAGCCGGCCCCGGCGCCTGGGTCATGGACGTCAAGCACCGCTTCGAGACGGACGCGCCCCTGGAGATTCTCCTGCCCGGCCTGCGGCGCCCGGTCCTGGCACCGGCCGACTACGGCGCGGAAAACGCAGAGGGGCTGCGCCTGAACGCGGCCCACGGCGGCATGCGGGTCCTGCTGCGGTGCGACCACCCCGACATCGCGCCGGGCCTGTTCCTGCGCTCGCACCTCCCCGCCCCTCCGGACGGCAGAACGCCATGACATCCCTGAACGCGACGGACGGCATGCGCATCTGGGTGGACGCCGACGCCTGCCCCCGGGTCGTCAAGGACATCCTCTACAGGGCGGCCGAGCGGCGCGGGGTGCGCCTCGTGCTGGTCGCCAACTCGCGCTTCGCCACGCCCAGGTCGGAACACATCGAATTTTTGCAGGTCGGCTCGGGCTTCGACAAGGCGGACCGGGCCATCATCGACCTGGCCCGCAGCGGCGACCTGGTCGTCACCACGGACATCCCCCTGGCGGCCGGGGTCATCGAAAAGGGCGGAACGGGGCTCAGCCCCAGGGGCGAGGTATTCAATGCGGAGAACATCCGCGGCCGCCTGACCATGCGCGACCTCATGGACGAACTGCGCGGCAGCGGTGTCATGACGGGCGGACCGGCGGCGCTGCGGCCCCGGGACAGGCAGGAGTTTTCCAATCAGCTCGACAGGCTGCTGACGTCGCGGGGGCTGTGAGGTTTCCGCCGTCCTAAGGAATGGACTGGATGAACCTCAGTCCTCACCCATGAGGTAGCGCAGTTGGGCCACGGAACGGCCCGTTCGCCTGGCCAGGGCCTGCAGGGCTTCGAATTCCGGACGGGTGTAGCGCTGGCCGTCGACGGTCGTCTCCTTGGCCGGCAGGTCGCCCCAGGGGGACGGGCGCGTGGTCGCGGCGCGGGGCAGCACGGCCCGGGACGTCTCGGTGATGCGCAAGCCCAGGGTCATGGTCTGGGCGAAGACCAGGTCGCGGATGCGCGGCAGGTCGTCCGGCCTGCACAGAATCTGCAGCAGGCCGCCGGGCCGGTTCTTCTTCATCACGCCAGGCAGGAAGAGCACGTCCAGGGCCCCGGCGTCGAGCAGCACTGCGAACACCCCCCCGATCTCCTCGCCCGTCAGGTGATCCACGTTGGTCTCCAGCACCACAATCCTCTCCATCACCGCTCCCCCGCCCTCCAGCAGGAAGGCGCGCAGCCCGTTGACGACATCGAGTTCCATGTTCCCGAGCCCCAACCCGCAGCCAAGCACCCGCCCCGAAGGCCCGGGAACGAATTCGTCCACCGCGCGGTCCAGCAGGAGGGCGCCCGTGGGCGTGATGATCTCCCGCTCGAACTGCGTCGGGTATACGGGCTTTCCCTGCAGCAGCGCCGCAGTGGCTGGGGCCGGCAGGGGCACGAGCCCGTGGTCGCAGCGCACGGTCCCGGTGAACCAGGGCAGGCGGGAGCAGGTCACCCGGGTCACGCCCAGGGCCTCCATGGCCCAGAAGGCCCCGACCACGTCCACCAGGGTGTCAACGGCGCCGACCTCATGGAAATGGACCGTGTCCAGGCCGCAGCCGTGCACCGCCGCCTCGACCTCGGCCAGACGCCCGAAGGCCTCCTCGGCCCGGGCGCGGACAGGCGCCGACAGGGGCAGGCGGTGGACAATGGCGACCAGGTCGCCCAGATGGCGCAAAGGCTGGGCCCCAGGTGCGCCGATCTCCATGCGCTTGCCCGCGATCCCCTTGTCGCGGGCGTCCACGACGGCGATGCCGACCTCGACGCCGGCGTGAGCGAAGGCGTCCTCCAGGGGCGAAAAATCCACTCCAAGGCCGGCCATGGCCGCCAGGAACATGTCTCCGGCAATCCCGGCTGGACAATCAAGATGCAACTCGGGCATGTCTGTCCTCACATTTCACGGTTTGTGCAAGCGGGGGTATGTCATGAAAGTCGCCGCAGTTCAAATGTCCGGCATTCCCGGGGACGTGCAGGGAAACCTGGAAACGATCTCCGCCCACGCCAGGGCCGGGGCCGACATCGGCTGCCGGCTCCTCCTCTTTCCAGAGATTGCCGACATCGGCTATGACATGGCCGCCGTCGCCCTCTACGGCCGATCCTCCTGGCCCCGGGTCCGGGACCATCTGCTGGGCCTGGCCGCGGAATGCGGCGTCTGCCTGGTCTGCGGCGTATGCCTGCCGGGGGAAGACGGGCTCTTCAACGCCCTCGTGGCGTTCGGCCCACGGGGGGAAATTCTGGCCGAATACCGCAAGGTCCATCTGTTCCAGGCCGGGGACGCCGACGAGACAGGAATCTTCGTCCCGGGCAGGAAAATCGTTTCCTTCGATCTGGAGGGCGTCCGCTTCGGCCTGTCCGTCTGCTACGATCTGCGTTTCCCCGAACTCTTCCGCGCCCAGGCCCTGGGCGGCTGCCACGCCCTGCTCCTGGCATCGGCCTGGCCCCGTGCCAGGATCGGCGTCTGGCAACCCCTCTGTGTGGCCCGGGCGGTGGAAAACCAGTGCTTCCTGCTCGGGGCCAACAGGGTCGGCGAACAGGGCGTATTCCCCTTCGGCGGACATTCGCTCTTCGTCACTCCGACGGGAGACGTCGACAGCGCGGACGGGCTCCGGGAGGGACTGATCCCCGGAGTCGTGGACCCGCAGGCAGTCCTGGCCGCACGACGCGCCATCCCTTCCCTGAACCACCGGCGCCCCGACCTCTATGCAGAGGTTCCGGGCAATTAGCCACAGAGCCTTTGACGAGGTGGCGAAAAGACATTATTCATCCACTTACTTACATTCATTCGGGCCCTGTACGCACACGATTCACCATGGGCGGAGCCCCCGCCCCCAAGGAGACATATCATGATTATCAAGGAATGGATGACCAGGGACGTGATCACGGTGGACCCAGAAACCTCCATGATGCGCGCCGCCAAGCTGATGAAGGAGAAGGGCATCCGGCGCCTGCCCGTGGTCGACGAGAAGGGCAAGGTGCTCGGCATGCTCAGCGATCGTGACGTGAAGGAAGCCTCCCCCTCCAAGGCCACCACTCTCGACGTGCACGAGCTCTACTACCTGCTCTCGGAGATCAAGGTCAAAAACATCATGACCCCGAACCCCATCACCATCCGGGAGACGGACACCGTGGTGAAGTGCGCGGCCATCATGCACGACAAGAAAATTTCCGGCATTCCCGTCCTGAACGACGCGAACGAACTCGTCGGCATCATGACCCAGAACGAAGTGTACAGGGTGCTCTTGAGCATCACCGGCATCTATCACGGCGGCATCCAGCTCGGCCTCAAGCTCTCCGACCAGCGCGGCACCCTCAAGGAAGTGCTCGACTGCCTGCGCGGCCACAAGGCCAGGGTCATCTCCGTGCTGACATCCTATGACAATGTGGAGGAGGGCTTTAGGCAGGTCTTCATCCGCATCATGGACATGGACAAATCCGTGCTCAACGAACTGCAGAAGGAACTCGGCGAAAAATACGAGCTGACCTTCTGGGTCCGCGACAACATCAACTAGGTCCGTATTTCCCCAAGGCCCGCGGATTTTTCTGCGGGCCTTGCCTATGCAACAGGAGAATCCATGGAAGAGCATTACCCCATCAAGGACACGTTCGTCGCAATCACCGACGCATTGCAGAACGCCCTGGATACGGACTATGTCATCGGACTGCTGGTCGCCACGGCCATCATATCCTTCATCATCGGCCGCATGAGCAAGTAGCGCAAGCGCCCCATTCCGGATCGTGACACCCCGCACCCGCGGGGTTTTTTTTATCCGCAGCCCGGCGTTTGGCCACGGCCCGGATTGCAGGCCAGGCTGGGACAGAACGACAGCGCCTGCGCCGTCAGACGGGTGGCGTCCCCGTCCCCCTCGTGCAGGATGAGCGGCGCGAGGACCTCCATGCCCGGTCCGCCGTTCTTGACGGCGCGGACCAGCACCAGGCGGGCCGGACTGCCGACGCGCTGGTGCACGAAAAGCGCCTCCTTGGGCCGAAGCCGGGAGGCGTGCATGGCGGACAGCAGGTCGTCCAGGCGCTCGGCGAGCTGGATGAAGACGCAGGGCTTCCTGTTGCGCACCAGCAGAGCCGCCGCGCGCACGAAATCCGCGAGCCCGCCTCTGTCTTCGAAACGCGCCGTGGTCCGGTCCGGGTCCGGACATGTCCTGCCCGTGCCCGAATCCCGGTACGGGGGATTGCACAGCACCAGGTCCATGCTCTCAGGGGCCAGGCAGGCGGGATTCAGGACATCGGCCCCCACGAACGCGAAGCGATCGTCAAGACCCAGCCGGCGGGCATTTTCCCGCGCATGGCCGAGCATGAGCGGATTCACGTCGAGTCCGACCCCAAAAAAACCGGGGTGGTCCAGGGCCAATCCAAGCCCGACCACCCCGCACCCTGTCCCCAGGTCGAGAACCCGTCCGCGCACCTTCTCCCGCCCGGCAAAGGCCGACAGCAGGAGCGCGTCCAGGGAAAAGCGGAATCCCGCCTCCGGCTGGGAGAGCCCCCGCGGAAAGAACCGCCGGGCCGCCTCGGCCGCCGGAGCGATCATCCTATTTCAGGACGGAGCGCAGGCGCTCCATGGCTTCCTGGACATTGGCCAGGCTGTTGAAGGCGGAGATGCGGATGTATCCCTCGCCGCAGGTGCCGAACCCGGCGCCGGGCGTGCAGACCACGGCGGCCTTGTTCAGCAGCATGTCGAAGAAATCCCACGAACCCATCCGGCCGTCGATCCAGACATACGGGGAGTTTTCCCCGCCCACGCACTCGTAGCCCAGGGCCGCCATCTCCGTGCGGATGATGGAGGCGTTGTGCAGGTAGCCGTCCACCAGGGCCTTGGCCTGGGCCTTGCCCTCGGGGGAATAGATCGCCGCCGCCGCTTTCTGCACGGGGTAGGACACGCCGTTGAACTTGGTGGTGTGGCGGCGGTTCCACATGGCGTGCAGGCTGTGGGCGTTGCCCTGTGCGTCATAGGCCATGCAGTCCTTGGGCACCACGGTGAAGGCCAGTCGCGTGCCCGTGAAGCCGGCGGTCTTGGACAGGGAGCGGAACTCGATGGCCACCTCGCGGGCGCCTTCGATCTCGTAGATGGACCGGGGCAGCTCCGGATCGCGGATGAAGGCTTCGTAGGCGGCGTCGAAGAGGATGAGGGCCTTGTTCTCCCGGGCGTAGTCCACCCACACCTTGAGCTGCTCCTTGGTGATGGTCGCGCCCGTGGGGTTGTTGGGGTAGCACAGGTAGATCAGGTCCACGGGCTCCTTGGGCAGGGCCGGAATGAAGCCGTTGGCGCTGGTGCCGTCGAGGTAGACCAGGCCCTCGTAGCGGCCGTCCACGTTTGCGCCCGTGCGGCCGGCCATGACGTTGGTGTCCACGTAGACCGGGTAGACCGGGTCGGGGATGGCGATGCGGATGTCCCCGGCGAAAAGTTCCTGGATGTTGCCCGTGTCGCACTTGGCGCCGTCGCTGACGAAGATCTCGTCGGCCGATACGTCGGCCCCGCGGGATTTGAAATCCTCGGTGGCGATCAACTCGCGCAGGAAGTCATACCCCTGCTCGGGGCCGTAACCGCGGAAGGTGGCGGCGTCGGCCATCTCGTCCACGCCCTGGTGGAAGGCCGACACGACGGCTTCGGGCAGGGGCTGGGTCACGTCGCCGATGCCCAGGCGGATGATCTTCTTTTCGGGGTTGGCCTGCTGGAAGGCCGAAACGCGGCGGGCTATGTCGGCAAAGAGATAGGAGGCCTTGAGCTTCAGGTAATTCTCGTTGATGCGGATCATATGCGGTCCTCTTGTGAGACGTTGTCGGTTCGAAAAAGCAGGAGACTACCGTCAAAGCCCCCGCAGTTCAAGTCAGGCGGATTTGCGCCGGAAACGCCGGCCCAGGACGTCGGCGAAAAGCCGGGCCTGGCTTACCCCGAGCGCGAGGCAGGCGGCCATGTACCCGGCCGCCCAGAGGGGAATGAAAAGCAGGCTGACGCGCCCCAGCCCCGTGCTGGCCCAGCACCCGGCCAGAAGGGCCAGGCTGAGCGCCAGGGAGAGGACCAGGTCGCGGCCCACCCGGAACCAGGGCCCCATGTGGCGGCGCAGGAAATATCCCAGGAGCAGCACGTTGAGCCAGGCCGAAACGGACGAGGCCAGGGCCAGCCCCACGTGTCCGAGGACCTGCATGCCCGTGAAGCCGACGACGATGTAGACCAGGAGGCAGCACAGGGCCACGCGCACAGGGGTCCTGGTGTCGCCCAGGGCGTAGTAGGCCGAGGCCAGGGAGCGCACGCTCGAAAAGGCGGGCAAACCGACCACGTAGCCCAGCAGCGCCATGGCCGTGCCGTGCACCGCGGCCGGGGAGAACTCCCCGCGCCCGAACAGCAGGCCGACCAGGGGCAGGGAAAGCCCGGCCAGGCCGGCGGCGGCCGGCAGGTTGACGAACAGGGTCAGGCCCAGGGACGAGGCCAGGGTGTCCTTGAACTCCTCCCTTCTGTCCGGGGCGGCCAGGGTGGACAGGGACGGCAGGGTGGCCACGCCCACGGCCACGCCGAAGACCCCCAGGGGAAACTGGAAGAGCCGGTCCGCGTAGTAAAGATAGGAAACCGAGCCCTCGGGCAGAAAGGAAGCCATGCCCGTGCCGATGAGAATGTTGATCTGGTACACGGCCGAGCCCAGGACCGTCGGCAGCATGAGGGTGCCGATGCGCCGGACGCCGGGGCTCATGGGCTCCACGGGCCCGCGCCAGGAGAACCCCCTGGCGCGCAGCGCGGGCTGCTGCAGCAACCACTGGCCCAGCCCCGCCACGAGGACGCCCCAGGCCAGGTATATGGCCACGTTCCCGCCCACGGCGATGGCCAGCAGGCTGGCGGCGATGAGCACGATGTTGAGGATGCACGGGGCCAGTGCCGGCACGAGGAAATGCCCCATGCTGTTCAGCACGCCCATGCACAGGGCCACGCCGGAAATGAAAAGGATGTAGGGGAAGCAGATCTGGATCAGGCTGGCCGTCAGCTCGAACATCTCGGGCCGCTTGGCCGCGAAGCCCGAGGCGATGAGCAGGGTCACGGCCTTGGGGAAGAGCAGGACGAAAACGGTCAGCAGTCCCAGGATGAGGACCAGCCAGAACTGGATGGACCGGGCCAGGGCGAAGGCCGCCTGGTCCCCCTGTTCCTGGCGCATGCGCACGAAGGTCGGCACGAAGGCCATGGTCAGGGACCCTTCGGCGAAGAGGCTCCGCAGCAGGTTGGGCACGCGGAAGGCCACGAAAAAGGCGTCGGCCAGGACGGACGCACCCAGGGTGTAGGCCATGATCAGGTCGCGCACGAGCCCCAGCCCGCGGCTGAGCATGGTCGCGCCGGAGACGATGGAGGCGTTCTTGGCGATGGTTCTGTTGGTGGACAAAC
>CALMTS010000144.1 GCA_937872685.1 uncultured Desulfomicrobium sp. | reverse complement strand
CTGGCCGCAGCAAACCCGAAAGTCATTGTCCTGGAGGTGGCCGACGGACTCCTGCAGCGCGAAACATCACGCCTTTTCCAGATTCCCGAATTCATGAACTGGATCGACGGAGTTATCTTCGCAGCAAACGATGCGCTCGGCGCCCAGGCCGGCGTCACGTGGCTGGCCGCCAGGCAACTCCCGGTCATCGCCACCACCGGAGTATTGACATCCTCGCCGCTGGCCATCCGGGAAGCGACCTGCGCCACGGGCCTGCCCGTCTTCAAGACCATGAGCCTGGCCAAACCCGCCGTGGCGTCGCTGATTCACGACTGTCTCCGCCATCGCCGCCGCGAGCGGATGCGCTGCGCGGAACTGCAGGCGTGTTCGGGCGCGGACCTGCTGCCTTTCGGGTTCATCCCGAGCGGAGGCTGAACAGGATGCGGACCCTGCCTCCCATCTTCGACCGCAACGGGAGCCTGATTCTGCTGCGCCTTGTCTTAAACGGCATCCTGCAGGCAGCCATGGTCATCGGAACCATGTTTCTGGTGCGCGATGCCTTCGACAGACTGCTCACCCCAGGCTCCGGCAGTTCCCTGTTCGGCATGGGGGGCATGGCGGCCATAGCCCTCTTCACCGCGGGCCTGTTGTTCTGCACCGTCCTGGGAGCGCTCTTGCGGATGATCGAACTCGTCGACGCCGAACGGCTCGGTCAGCACTATATTCACCGGGTTCGCATGACGCTCTTCAGCCAAATGAGCAAATTCCCCCCCCGCACCGTAAGCAAACGCAGCTCCGGGGGCATTCTGCTGCGCTTCGTCGGAGACCTCTCGGCCCTGCGGACCTGGGTCAGCCGGGGCCTTGCCCGAATCGCGGTCGCATCCATCGTCGTGACGCTGGCCACGGGTGTTCTCGCCTATATCGACGCGTCCCTGGCCGTTGCGTCCCTGGCCATCCTGCTGCTCGGCATGGGGGGCAATCTCCTGCTTGGGCCCCGTATGCAGCGCGCCATCAATGCGTCCCGCCGACAGAGGGGATTGCTGGCCAGAAACGTCAACGAAAAGATCCGGACCCTCAGCGTCATCCAGGTTTTCAACCAGACTCGCCGGGAACGCAGCAGGTTCCGGCGCCATAGCGTGCTGCTCAAGAACGCCATGATCTCCAGGGCACGAATCACCAGCCTGATGCGCGTCGTGACCGACGGCTCTACCGCGCTCTCCATGGCCCTTCTCCTGTCCCTGGGCGCGCTGGAAGCTTCGGCAGGCATGACCACACCCGGCAATGTCGTCGGCGCGATGGCCGTGGTCGGCATGATCTCCAATGCGTTCCGGGATTTCGGACGGGTGCACGAGTATCTGCAAAACGCCCGCGTGTCCGAGGAGAAAATAGTATCGTTCTTGAAGACCAAGACCATGCGCGGACGCGCCGCGTCGTTGCCCGATCTGGTAGTCCAGGAGGGGGCAGTCGTTTTTGAAGGGGCCTCCCTGCGGGGGATTCTGGAGAACATCTCGGCAACTGCCAAGGGCGGCTCGCGGATAGCGCTGATCGGTCCCAACGGGGCTGGCAAGTCCACTCTGCTGCAAGCCGCTGCACGGCTGATCGACCTCTCCACGGGACGAATACTGATCGACGGCCAGGATCTCAGCAAATGCAACCTGCAGTCGGTCCGCAACGCCATCGGCATCGTCAGCCCCGACCTTCCCCTGCTGCGCGGTTCGGTGCGCTTCAACCTGCGCTACCGCCAACCCGGAGCCGACGAAGCCGAAGTCGCAAGAGTTCGAGCCCTCTGCGGCCTCGACGAAATCCTCGACACCCTGCCGGGCGGAGAGGCGTACCGCCTGCAAGAGGGCGGACTGAACCTGTCGCTCGGCCAACGCCATCGACTCGCCCTGGCCAGGGCCATCCTCGGCCACCCGCCGGTGCTGATTCTCGACGAAGCCGATGCCAACCTCGACTCGCAAGCCGAAGAAATCCTCTCCAGGGTAGTGGATGAGTATCCTGGGACCATCATCATGGCGACGCGGTCCCCAAAACAGATCGCACGCGCCGATTCCTGCTGGCACCTGGAAAAAGGGCGCCTGACCCGGACGACCGAACGCTCCGACAAGGCCGAGCCGCTCGGGCCTGTCGGGACTCGCAACCCCGCAAACTGAAGTCATCCAAGGACAGACATGCAGCAAAAGATCACACCCGGCACCATCCTGAAACAAACGATTCACGGCCCAGTTCCCGCAGAGTACTTTGCCTACGTTCCCAGACAGGGGCAGCGCCACGACCGGGTTTTCGTCACCGTTCACGGCATCTCGCGCAACGCCGAGCAGCATCTTGCCGGTTTCGCAGCCCAGGCTGAACGATACGGGGCGGTCATGCTCGCCCCACTGTTTCCCGAAGGGACGCAGCCTTCGTACCAGCGACTCGGAGTTTCCGCCTCCGAGGCCCGGGCCGACGAGGCTTTGGATCTTATGCTCGAACACGCTGCGGCCTGGCTTGAAATCACGCCAACTCCCCTGCATATCTTTGGATTCTCGGGCGGGGGGCAATTCACACACCGCTACGCCATGCTCCACCCGGAACGTGTCGCCAGGATGGTGCTCGCGGCGCCGGGCTGGTACACATTCCCGGATCCTGAAAAGAGATACCCGCTGGGACTCCGGTCCGGCCCCAGATGGCGGCGGCTCACATTCTCGCCCGCGAAATTCCTGAAACTCGCGACCCTCGTCCTGGTTGGCGGAGAGGACGATGTCCGTGACGATGACCTGAACAAATCGCGGCGCATCGACGCATGCCAGGGACTCAACCGGGCGGAACGCGGCGAGCGATGGGTCGGAGCAATGCGCGCACTGGCCAGAGCCTTTCACATCCCGGCGGAATTCCGCTTCGAGTCGGTGCCGAATGCCAATCACGCTTTTGAAAGCTACCTTTCCCATCCTCCGTTTGCAGAGGATGTCTTCCAGTTTCTGTTCGGAAAGCTTTCTTGAGAATGTGCCACGACGCTTTAACCAAGGAGGTTCACATGAAATTCCTCAACGCTCTCATGACGGTAATGCTTTTCGTAGCCCTGATCGGAGGGTGCGCCGGAAAAGGCGTGCGCGGGGAGAAGGACGTCCAGTTGCCGCCAGGCACACTGAACGCGGCCGATGTCACCGAGCTTTTTTCTGGAAAAACCGTGAAGTCGGTGCTCGACAAGACCGGCCGCGTAAGCCTGACCTATTACAATCCGAACGGGGAACTGCGCCAGCTGCAGAACGGCGAAAAAAGATCCGGGACCTGGGAAGTCCGCGATGACGGCAGGATATGCCTCGCTTTTCCCGGCGATGAACGGCAGTGCCGCATTATTGTCAAAGAAGGCGACGTATACAGAAAATACATCGTCAAACTCAGCGGCAAGCACATGCCAGTCGTGACGTACACGTCATTCAGCGACGGCAATCTGGTCGATAAATAGCATTCGGACAGGAAAGTAAGCCCGGGGCCGCCCGGGCCTCACTCCTGGCTCTGGCGGTCCAGGCCGCGGTAGTTGATGGCTTCGGCCAGGTGGGTGACCGTGAGGGTCTCGTCCCCGGCCAGATCGGCGATGGTGCGGGAAATGCGCAGCACGCGGGTGAAGGCCCGGGCCGACATGCCCAGGCGCTGCACCGCGCCCTCCAGGAAGGCGTGCTCGCCCTCGGTCAGGGGGCAGAAGCGTTCGAGCCATTTGCCCGACAGCTCGGAGTTGGAGGAAAAATGCAGGCCTTCGTAGCGCCCGCGCTGCACCGCGCGGGCCGCGTCGATGCGTTCCCGCATGGTCGCGGAGCTGATGCTGCCCTGCTCCTGCTTCAGGTCCCGGTAAGGAACGGCCGGTACTTCCACATGCAGATCGATACGGTCCAGCAGGGGGCCCGAGAGTCGCGACCGGTAGCGCTGGACCTGAATCGGCGTGCAGGAGCAGTGGTGCTTCTCGTCACCAAGGTACCCGCAGGGACAGGGGTTCATGGCGGCCACCAGCATGACGTCGCCGGGGTATTCCAGCGACACGGCGGCCCGCGAGATGGTCACCCGGCCCTCTTCCAGGGGCTGACGCAGCACCTCGAGGACATGCTTCTTGAACTCCGGCAGTTCATCCAGGAACAGGACGCCCCGGTGCGCCAGGGACAGCTCTCCCGGCCTGGGATACTGACCGCCGCCGATGAGCCCGGCGTCGGATATGGTGTGGTGCGGCGAGCGGAACGGTCGGGTGACGACCAATGGCTGTTCCGGCGGCAGCTTGCCGGCCACGGAATAGATCTTGGTCACCTCCAGGGCCTCGTCGAAGGTCAGGGAGGGCAGGACCGTGGGGATGCGGCTCGACAGCATGGTCTTTCCGCTGCCGGGCGGACCGATGAAAAGAAGATTATGATTTCCGGCGCATGCGATCTCGATGGCCCGCTTTGCGCGCTCCTGCCCCTTGACCTCTGAAAAATCCAGCCAGTGGCGCTCCCTCTCGTTCCACAGGCCCTGCACGTCGCAGTTCACGGGCTCGACATCTTCCTCGCCCATGACGAAACGCACGACCTGCGCCAGGGTCCGGCAGGCGTACACGGGCAGGCCCTGCACCACGGCCGCCTCGCGCCCGTTGGCCACGGGCACGATCATGCCCTTCGCCCCGGCCTCACGGGCGCGCAGGGCCAGGGGAAGGACGCCGGACACGGGTTTGAGTTCCCCGGAAAGAGAAAGCTCCCCGGCCATATACAGACCGGAGAGCTTTTCCTGCTCGATGACCTCGGCCCCGGCCAGAAGGCCCAGGGCCAGGGGGAGGTCGTAGGCCGAGCCCTCCTTGCGGATGTCGGCCGGCGCGATGTTCACGGTGATGCGGCTGGGCGGCAGCTTGAAACCGGTGTTCTTGAGAGCCGAAAAGACCCGCTCCTTGGCTTCGCGCACCGCCCCCTCGGCCAGGCCGACCATGATGAAGGCCGGCATGCCCGATCGCGCCAGGTCCACCTCGAGTTCAATGGTGAATCCGTCGATTCCCAGGAGCGCGGCGGTGGAAACCTTGGCGATCATGCCGCTATTCCACCATCTGCCCGATGCGTTCCCACCGGATGTCGGTCAGGCTCGCCCAGGACCAGTACAGGATGAGGGCCTTGCCCGCGATGGTGTTGCGCTCCACGAACCCCCAGAAACGGGAATCATAGGACTCGTCGCGGTTGTCGCCCATGACGAAGTACTTGTTCTCGGGCACCATCACTGGCCCGAAATTATCCCGCCTGGGCACGGTGTTCGCCCCGTCGACATGCTGGACGTAGGGTTCGTCGAGCTTCACGCCGTTGCGGAAAACCTGCTTGTCCCTGATCTCGATGACGTCGCCAGGCACGCCGATGACGCGCTTGATGAAATCCTTGGACGGGTCCTCGGGAAATTCAAAGACGATGACATCCCCATGCTTGGGGCCTTCCCGCTCGATGACCATCATGTTGGTGAAGGGAATCTTCACGCCGTAGGCGAACTTGGTGACCAGCAGATGATCGCCGATCTGCAGGGTCTGGAGCATGGAGCCGGAAGGGATCTTGAACGCCTGGACCACAAAGGAACGTATGAAAAACGCCAGGATGAGCGCCACGATGAGGGCTTCGGCGTATTCCTTGAGCATTGTCTGCCAACGAGGATTCATGTCTACCTGCCTGATACTTGATCCGCGGATGCGGCTGTTTTCGGTTTAGGGGCCGGACGGCCAGAGGCCCGGAGGCTATTCATCCGGCTGAAGGGCGGCCAGGAACGCTTCCTGGGGAATTTCCACACTGCCCATGCGCTTCATGCGCTTTTTGCCTTCTTTCTGTTTTTCCAAGAGCTTGCGTTTACGCGTGATGTCGCCGCCATAACACTTGGCGGTGACGTTCTTGCGCAGGGGAGACACCCGCTCCCGCGCGATGATCTTGCTGCCGATGGCCGCCTGAATGACGATCTCGAAGAGCTGGCGGTGGATGACGCGCTTGAGCTTCAGGGCCAGGGCGCGGCCGCGGTAGGCCGCGTTGGAGCGGTGCACGATCACGGCCATGGCGTCAACAGGCTCCGCGTTGATCAGCACGTCGAGCTTGACCAGATCGGCCTCGCGGTAGTCGATGACTTCGTAGTCCAGGGAGGCGAAGCCCTTGGTCACCGACTTCAGTCGGTCGAAGAAGTCGTAGACGATCTCGGCGAAGGGCAATTCGTAGCTGATGACCACCCGGGTGGACGTAATATAGCGCATGTCCTTCTGGATGCCGCGCTTCTCTTCGCACAGCTTCAGTACATTGCCTACGTAGTCGTTAGGAACGTGGACCTCCATGCGCACGAAGGGCTCGGCGATGGAGGCGATCTTTTCCTGCGGTGGGAGGTTGCTGGGGTTGTCGATGTCGAAGGTAACCCCGTCGGTGCGGGTCACGCGATAGATGACCGACGGCGCCGTGGCGATGAGCTTGGCCTGGAACTCGCGCTCCAGCCGCTCCTGGATGACCTCCATGTGCAAAAGGCCCAGGAAGCCGCAGCGGAAGCCGAAGCCCAGGGCCTGGGAGGTCTCGGGCTCGTAGTGCAGGGCCGCGTCGTTGAGCTGCAGTTTCTCCAGGGAGGACTTCAGGGTGTCGTACTCGGCAGGCTCCACGGGGTAGAGCCCGCAGAAGACCATGGGCTTGATGGCCTTGAAGCCGGGGAAGGGGGAATCCGTGGGCCGGTCAGGGTCGGTGATGGTGTCGCCGACCTGGGCGTCCTTGAGTTCCTTGATGGCTGCGCACAGAAAACCGACCTCGCCGGGCCCGAGGGACTTGATGTCCATGGCCTCGGGGGAAAACACGCCCAGGCGCGTCACCTCGAACCTCTTGCCCGTGGCGCACATCTGTACGCGCTGGCCGTTTCTGATCTGGCCGTCGATGACGCGGAAGAGCACGACCACGCCCTGGTAGGAGTCATACCAGGAGTCGAAGATCAGGGCCTTGAGGGGCGCTTCGGTGTCGCCCTTGGGGGCAGGCACGCGCTCCACCAGGCGTTCGAGCAACTCCTCCACGCCGAGGCCCGACTTGGCCGAGACCCTGGCGATATCCGTGCAGTCGAGGCCGATGACCTCCTCGATCTCCTCGGCCACCCGTTCGGGCTCGGCGCTGGGCAGGTCGATCTTGTTCAGGACGGGGAGCACTTCCAGGTCGTTGTCCAAAGCCATATACACGTTGGCCAGGGTCTGGGCCTCGACGCCCTGGGTGGCGTCAACCACAAGGAGGGCGCCGTCGCACGCGGCCAGGCTGCGGGACACTTCGTAGGAGAAGTCCACGTGGCCGGGGGTGTCGATGAGGTTCAGGACATACGTGCGGCCATCCTTGGCCTTGTAGGGGATGCGCACGCTCTGGGCCTTGATGGTGATGCCGCGCTCCTGCTCCAGCTCCATGCGGTCCAGGTACTGGTCCTTCTTCTGGCGGTCGGAGATCAGGCCCGTCTTCTCCATGATGCGGTCCGCCAGAGTGGACTTTCCATGGTCGATGTGGGCGATGATGCTGAAATTTCTGATATGTTCTTGCTTGGCCATATTTCCTTGCGGGGGAGCTTCCGCTCCCGTTCATTACGGATATAAACGTTTTTCAATATGTGATTTCCGGGGCGTTGTCCAACAGCCTCCGGACAGCGAAAATTCCGGATCAAATCCGGAAAGTCATGTCATTCCAGGTAAATGCGACAACAGGGCAACCGGAGGAGAAGAAGGGGGGCCGACGCCCGCACGACCGTCACGCAGGGAACTTGAGCTCTTTGGAAATCAAGGATATATGATCGGTTGCCCCATTACCCGCGACCAGGCTGGCGTCATGCCCAAACTCAAAGCGTTGCTTCTGCACCCGGATCCCAAAGTTCGGTCCCAATTGCGAGACATGCTTGATCCTGTCAAGGAGATTGCCGTGCTCGGGGAAGCGGTATCCTCCTTTGAAGCGCTGGAAATGCTGACCTTCATCCCCTACGATGTCTTTTTCCTGGGCACGGAACTCCCCCACGGGGTCAGCGGCATGGAACTGGCCGCGCACCTGGCCCAGGGCGACGACCCTCCGGCCCTCATCTTCCTGGCCACGGAGGAAGACCACGCCTTCGCCGCCTTTGAGCTCGGCGCGGCCGACTACATGCTGTGGCCCGTGAACGCCAACCGCTTCGGCCGCGCCATCGAGCGCCTGCGCCCCCTGCTCCCGCGCAAAAAGGCCGCTCCGCCGACCCAGCCCCTGCGCAGCCGCGACCAGATCAACGAAGAGACGCTGCAGCTGTCCATGGGCGAAGACGAGGAAGAAGTCTTCGTCAACGCCCTGCGCCAGGCCTGGGACATGAGCCGTGAGCGCCCTCCCGAGATCGAGAAGCTTCCCGTCAACCAGGAAGGGCGGCACATCCTCATCCCCTACACGCAGATCGTCTACGTCGAGGCCTACGAGGACTACAGCTTCGTGCACACGGCCCAGGACCGCTTCCTGACCTCCTACCGCCTGAAGAACCTGGAGGCGCGGCTGAGGCCCCACCGTTTCTGCCGGGTCCACCGTAAGTACCTGGTCAACCTGGACATGGTCACGGAGATCGCGTCCATGCCCGGCGGCAACTTCATGCTCCGCACGGCCGGCCGCAAGAAGATCGAGCTTCCGGTCAGCCGCCGTCGCATCGGCGAGCTGAAAAAGATTTTGCAACTCTAGGGGCGCTCACCTGCCCCACAAGGCCATTAGCCGAGAATGGGCTTGGCCCGAACCACAAAAAGAGTACATCATATGGAACGACGCACCGGCATGAAACGCGGCCTGCCGCGCAAGGAGAAAGCCATGAAAGAATCCGACATGGCATACAGCGAGGAACTCGTCTTCCGCCCCCTGCCCCAATTGGTCATCGAGGCCAACGTCAACCCGCAGGAATTCGCCACGGCCCAGGCCTCGGCCCGCGCCGACAACCTCGGCTACTGGGAGGACGCGGCCCAGGAGCTGGACTGGTTCCACAAGTGGGACGCCGTCCTCGACGACACGGACGCGCCCCGCTACCGCTGGTTCAAGGGCGCCCAGTGCAACATCGTGTACAACGCCCTGGACCGCCACATCGCCACGGCCAACAAGAACAAGCTGGCGCTGATCTGGGAAGGCGAGGCCGGGGACACAAAAAAATACACCTACTACGAGCTTTACCGCGAGGTGAACAAGCTGGCCAACGCCATGCGGTCCCTGGGCGTGCACAAGGGCGACCGCGTGGTCCTCTACATGCCGCTCATCCCCCAGACCATGATGGCCATGCTGGCCTGCGCCAAGATCGGCGCCGTGCACTGCGCGGTCTTCGCGGGCTACTCGGCCAAGGCCCTGCGCCAGCGCATCACCGAGGTCGAGGCCAAGCTGGTGGTCACCGCCGACGGGTTCTACCGCAACGGCCGCATCATCAACCTCAAGGCCACCGTGGACGAGGCCCTGGTCGGCGGGTGCGACTGCGTGGAAACCGTGGTCGTGGTCAACCGGGCCAAGTTGGACGTGGACATGAGCGAAGCCCGCGACATCTGGTACGACGCCCTCGTCCGCCAGGAACGCTCGGACGCGGCCACGGAGATCATGGACGCATCCGACCCGCTCTTCATCCTCCACACCTCCGGCACCACGGGCGAGCCCAAGGGCATCGTCCACGGCCACGGAGGGTACATGGTCGGCCTGCACCGCTCCCTGGACTGGGTCTTCGACATCAAGCCCACGGACATTTTCTGGTGCACGGGCGACATGGGCTGGATCACGGGCCACAGCTACGTGGTCTACGGCCCCCTCATCGCCGGCACGACCACGGTCATGTACGAAGGGCACCCCCTCTATCCCCAGGCCGACCGCATGTGGGACATCGTGGCCCGCTACGGGGTGACCATCCTCTACACCGCGCCCACGGTCATCCGCATGCTCATGCGCTACGGCAACCAGTACCCGCGCATGCACGACCTCTCCACCCTGCGCCTGCTGGGCAGCGTCGGCGAGCCCATCTCCCCGGACACATGGCTGTGGTTCTACAAGCATATCGGCCGTTCCCAGTGCCCCATCCTGGACACGTGGTGGCAGACGGAGACGGGAGGCTGCATGATCACGCCCTTCCCGGTCTCGGTCCTGAAGCCCGGATCCGTGCACCGGCCCATGCCCGGTATCGAAGTGGAAGTCGTCGATGACGATGGCAGCCCCCTCGAAGCAGGGGTGGCGGGCAACCTCGTGGTGACCAGGCCCTGGCCGTCCATGCTGCTGGACGTGTACCGCAAGCCCGACGTTTTCGACGCCACCTACTGGCCCCAGGGATCCGGCAAGTACTGGGCCGGGGACATCGCCACCCGTGACGAGGACGGCCTGATCTGGATTCACGGGCGCTCCGACGACGTCATGAACATCGCCGGGCACCGCATCGGCAACGTCGAGGTGGAGAACGCCTTCCTGTCGCACAAGGCCGTGGCCGATGCGGCCGTCATCGGCATTCCTGACAAGATCAAGGGCGAGGTGGCCAAGGCCTTCGTGGTGCTGCAGCCGGAGTTCGCGGCTCTGGACGACCGCAACGAAATCATCCGCATGCTCAAGAACCATATCCGCAAGGAAGTCGGCCCCGTGGCCGTGATCCGCTCCGTGGAGTTCGTGGAAGCCCTGCCCCGGACGCGCAGCGGCAAGATCGCCCGCCGGGTCCTCAAAGCCCAGGAGTGCGGGGCTGAAATCGACCTGACGGCCATCGCCGAAGACTGATCCGCGGGTCGCGAGGGAGAGACGCCGACGTGCAGCATGCCGACGTGATCATCGCCGGAGCGGGCCCCGCGGGAAGTACTGCCGCTTTGGCCCTGGCACGGCGCGGCTTTTCCGTCCTGCTTCTGGACAAGGCTTCCTTTCCGCGCCCGAAACTCTGCGGGGGCCTGTTGACGTGGAAAAGCGTGCGGCTGCTGGAACGGCTGCACGGGTGCACGGCGGATGGCCTGGTTCGTGACGGCGTCGTGGACACGGTCGCCGGCGGCTTCGCACTGCATTACAATGGCCGCCCGTTGATCCGGGACCGCCTGGCCTACCCTTTCCACCTCGTCCGCCGCTCCCGTTTCGACGCCTTCCTCCTGGACCGGGCCCAGCAAGCCGGGGCGCAGGTCCGCCATGATCACGAGATCATACGCTGCTCCCCCGAAGGGACGGTGCGCACGAAACGGGACGACTTCCGCGGCCGTTACGTGATCGGCGCCGACGGGGTCAATTCCGTGGTCCGCAAGTGCTTCGGCCTGCCCCGGGAGCGATGGCAGCGCAACCTGGCCGCGGCCATCGAGATTACGGTGCCGCGCGAGGCCGTGCCGAGAATCCCCGATGTCCCGGAACTGCACGCCGGATTCCTGCCCACGGGATATGGCTGGGTCTTTCCCAACAACGACGGCATGGTCCTGGGCATCTGCGGCCTGAGACGCCGGTCCGAAAATTTCCGGGACGCCTTCAAGAACTTCCTGCACCACCTCGGCGTAGCCGACGGGGAAGGCTTCATCCGCAACCATCCTCTCGATGGGCACCCCATCCCCTACGGCAACGCCCTGGACAATCCGGCGCACGGCAACGTGCTCCTGGCCGGAGACGCAGGTGGCTACGCCGACCCGCTTTTGGGGGAGGGGATTTTCTATGCACTGTTGACCGGCTTCTATGCCGGCGAGGCCCTGGCCGACGCCTTGGAAAAGGGCGTCCACCCCGCCCAGGCCTACAGCGAACGCATCCGCCGCAACGTCATGCCGGAGATGCGCGGCGCGAACCGCCTGCGCTGGCTCCTGTTCGGACTGGACATGATCAACCCGGAAAACCTGGGCCGGTACTTCCGTGTGCGCGGGGATGCCCTGGCGGACATGGTGCACGGAGTGCGGTCGTATGACTGGGGCAGGAAGAAGCAGTGGGATTTTTGAGACGAAAAGCGCGCTCATCCCGCAGCAGGGCGTCAGCCGGAACCTGATGAATTTTCAGGGGCTGAGTTCGTTGACGATCCGGCCAAGCTGTTCCGCGAACGCTTGGTGGACGAGAGAAGCCGCACCCTCGATCAGGTCGAGACGCGCGCCGGGGCGTGCAGGACCCCGCGCGGGGCCACGACACCGGTTGCCTGCTCCCCGCGCCAGGCAACGCCGCCTGTGACCCTCACCCCAACCCACCCCGCAGCACGTCCGCGTACAACCGGGCCTGAATGTACTGCGCCAACGCGGCCACGGCCCGGTCACAGACCGGAAAGACCGGCACGCCCCCGGCCATGAGCACGTCGCGCAGGGGGTCGTAGAGGCGGCCGCCGTCGATGACGCCGACAATCGGCTTGTCGCTCCGCCCGGCCACTTCCGGCAGCAGCCGTGCGATGCTCCCCTCGGCTGCCAGGTCGAAGGCCGGCACGTCGGTCCGCCCCAGGGTGTGCATGACCGGCGAGAGGGGGTCGAGCCCCAGGATGACCGCATCCACGCCCGGATCTTCGGTCAGGATGGCAGCCACCCGGGCGTGCGCGTCATCGTCTGCGGCCGGGTTGATGTCCAGCGGGTTTGCGATGCTGACCAGCTTGTCCAGCCGCTTTTCGCGCAGCACCTCGCCGATCCGCTCCACCGTCGTCGCGGCAAAGGGTGCGAGCTGCATGGCGTAGTCGTCGGTCTGGATGGAATCGGCCATGCCCACGGCCTCGAAACCCGCCCCGCTGACGGCTGCCAGGCGGTTGCCGCGAATCCGCTTGCCGTGCAGCGTCTCCGCCAGGAGGAAGAGGTCCTGGAACTGGTTGAAATTCTGGGCCACGATGGCACCGGCCTGACGCACGCAGCACTCGCAGACCATGTAGTCCCCGGCCAGTGACGCCGTGTGGCCGCTGGTGGCCGACTTGCCCTCGGGCGTGCGGCCCGCCTTGTAGAAGACCACCTCCTTGCCCTTGAGCACAGCCTCCCGCACGGCCCGGCAGAAGGCCAGCCCATCGAGATCGTTGAAGCCCTCGGCGTACACGGCGATGACATCCACCTCTTCGCAGTCCTTGAAATAACTGACCATGTCGCCAAGGGTCAGGTCCGTCTGATTGCCCATGGAGATCATGTAGGCCGGAACCAGCTCCGGGCACTGGCTGCTGCGGTGCAGCATGAAGGCCCCGCTCTGGCTGACCAGGGCCGCCCTGCGGTACGGCTTGTCGCGGTCGCGGGGAAGTTTTTCCTCGGGGATGAACCACGTGTCGTAGTTCCCGGGCCGCGAGACCACGCCCATGCAGTTGGCGCCGAGAAAGACCGGCCCGCCGTCGCCGTGCCCGTGGGCCGCGTCGATCCTGGCCATGACCTGCTCGGCCCGCTCGCGACTCTCTTCGGTCTCGCCCATGCCACCGGGAATGAGCATGACCGCATGCGCCGCGTCGCGACTGATGATTTCCTCCACAAGATCGGGGACCTGGGCTGCGTTGACGGCCACGACGAGGAGATCGAGTTTGTGCGGGAGGCTTGCCAGATCGGGCACGCAGGCCACGCCGCCGGGTTCGGTTCCGCCTTCGCGCAGGACGGTCACGTTACCCGGCTCGAAACCCTGCGCGATGACGTTGTCCAGGATGATCCTGCCGAAATTCCTGCGCGTGGCCGAAACGCCGACGATGCCGATGCGCTGCGGGTGCAGCAGATTGCGGATCTTGCCCACAGGACGGCCCACCGGGCGGCTTCCGGGCAGGGAAAAGCGGCACATGCCGTCCAGGGGGACCATCAGGTAGTCGGTAAAGGCGAAGGGGTTGATTTCAAGCTCTTCAATGATGAAGGGCGCTTCGGGATTCTCCGGAGAATAGTGGTTGGCCATGGCGATGAAGCTCTCGAAGCACTCGATGAGCTGCTCGTCGCCGACAATGCGCCGCTGGCCACGGGTCAGGCCGGCCAGCTTCCTGTAGGAGATGGTCTGGCGGAAGAGTTCGAAAAAGCTTTCGCCATCGGTCAGCGCCGTGGACGCGGCGACGATGGCCTGCCCTTTGCGGAAGCGCTGGGCATAGAGTTCCGTGTCCGTGCCGCCAAGGCCCGCCGAAAGCACCATGCCGAACTCCCGCGTGCGCCGCAGGCCGACGATGAGCTCGTTGCCGAAGGCGTCGGAGTCGGGCGGCATGAACTGCACCTGCAGCACGCCCTTCAGATCCCGGCTGATAGCCGCCACCAGCCCCTGGCCCGTCAGCCCGCGGTAGGACGGCGGCGCGGCCTCGGGCTGACGCTCGATCCAGGCGGCGTAATTCTCGGGCACCTCGTAGAGCATGCGCCGCATGGCCGAGCGCACGTTGTCGGGGGTCTTGGGTACGATGCGCACGCCGCCGACCTCGGTCTTGTGCACGATGGTCGGCGAGACGATCTTCAGGACCGCCTTGTCGCCGGGCATGGCGGCCAGCTCCTCGTCCGAAGGCCGCGCGCCGCGCACCAGGAGGCTTGCCCTGGGCGGGGTCTCGGCACCGGATCGGGCCAGCAGGGTATAGACCTCGTATTCGTAGAGGAAATTGCGCCCTTCGGCGTGAGCCTCGCGGAAGAGCCCTGTGATGGCTTCGAAATCGATATAGTCGGGGGTGTGCATGGGTCGTCCTTGAAAAAGAAAAAGGCGGGCCGAAGCCCGCCCGCGCAGAGCTGTTATCCGAGTTTTCGCCCGGCCAGGAAGGCCGCGTAGTTGCCCTGCCAGATGGCAGGCTTGGGGCTGACGTTCTTCAGGGCCTGCAGCCAGTACTCCGTGGGGAAGGAATCGAAGGGAGCCAGGGTGCTGAGCACCCCGATCATGACCACGTTGGCGCTGCGGCCCGTGGGGTCGCCCAGGCCGAGGGCCGTGCCGAGCACGTCCACGTCGATGACCTTGTAACCC
>CALMTS010000143.1 GCA_937872685.1 uncultured Desulfomicrobium sp. | reverse complement strand
AGGTCGTTGTAGACCTCGCGTTTGCGGATGACCACGTGCTTGTCGTTCTCGACCATGATTTCCGCGGCCCTGGGGCGGGAGTTGTACTGGGAGGACATGACGAAACCGTAGGCGCCGGCCGAGAAGGCGGCCAGGAGGTCGCCCGGGCCGACCTTGGGGAAGGTGCGGTTCTTGGCCAGGAAATCCCCTGATTCGCAGATGGGGCCGACCACGTCCGCCGTCATCTGTTCGCCGTTGCCTTCCTTGACCGGGGCGATGCGGTGGTAGGAGCCGTACAGGGACGGGCGTACCAGGTCGTTCATGGCCGCGTCGACGATGACGAAATGCTTGTCCTCGTTGGTCTTGGTGTACTGCACCTCGGTCACCAGGATGCCCGTGTTGCCGGCGATGACCCGGCCGGGTTCGAGGATCAGCGTCACGTCCATGCCCTTCAGGGCGTCCACCAGGGCCTTGCCCAGCTCGTCGGGGTGGGGCGGTTCCTCTTCGTTGTAGGTGATGCCGAGGCCGCCGCCCAGATCGAGGTACTTGATGCGGATGCCCATTTCCAGGAGCTGGCCGTGGAAGGCTTTCAGGCGCTCCAGGGCCTCCAGGAAGGGGGAAAGCTTGGTCAGCTGGGAGCCGATGTGGCAGTCCATGCCCACGGGTTCGACGTTGGGCAGGCTCTTGGCCAGGGCGTAGGTCTCCAGGGCGTCGGGCCGGGACAGGCCGAACTTGTTCTCCTTGAGGCCCGTGGAGATGTAGGGGTGGGTCTTGGGGTCAACGTCGGGGTTGATGCGCAGGCTGACGCGCGCCACCTTGCCCAGGTCGCCGGCGATCTCGTTGATGCGCTCCAGTTCCTGCCGCGACTCCACATTGAACATGAGGATGTCGGCCAGCAGGGCTTCCTGAATCTCCACGGCCTTCTTGCCCACGCCCGAGTAGACGATCTTGTTGCGCGGCACCCCGGCGCGCAGGGCGCGGAAGAGCTCGCCCCCGGACACGATGTCCGTGCCGGCCCCTTCCTGGGCCAGGATTTTCAGAAGGCTCATGTTGGAGTTGGCCTTGACCGAGTAGCAGGTCAGGTGGTCGATGCCCTCGAAGGCCGAATCGAAGGCCCGGTAGTGGCGCTTCAGGGTCGAGGCGGAGTAGACATAGAGGGGCGTGCCGTATTCCCGGACCAGATCGGCTACGGGTATGTCCTCGGCGTGAAGCTGGCCGTCCTTGTATTGAAAGTAATGCATGAGGTTCCTCTTCGGGTCAGGGGGTGTTGGGTTCGAGGGTGACGATCTCCGACAGGGCCGGTTCAATGATATGGTGCGTGTTGTCCACCTTGAGGCGGATGCGCAGGCTCTTGGCCGGCAGGGGCTCGCAGATGGTGAAAATGAAGCTGTTCTCCTTGCGGTACACCCTGGGGCTGTAGGGGTAGAACTTCTGCGTATAGGAAGGCGTGAAGGGACAGGTCGGGCACCCATCCTGTTCGATCTCCACCAGGAAATACTCCAGGTTGACCAGCCTGCCGCCGAGCTTGGCGTTGATCATGACGCAGCCCTGGTCCAAGCGGGCCTCGATATGGTTGATCTGGATCAGCTCGTCGCTGACCACGGGCTGGGGCCATTCCTTCTTGCCGCACGCGGCGGCGAACACGAGGAGGATGCACAGCAGCAGACGTTTCATGAGTGTCCTGCCATAGCTTTCCACTGGTGGAGCAGGGTCAGTGCGTCCAGGGGGGAAAGCTCGTTGACGTTCAGGGAATTCAGGGCCGAGAGCACGGGATGCTCGCCGGCCGCCTCTTCCCGGGGTTGCGCGGACCGGGCCAGCCCGGGCAGGCCGACCTGGCGGCTGATGACCTCGCGCCGTTTGGCCCCGCCGGGCGCGTGGCGCTCCAGGGCGGCCAGAATCTCCTTGGCCCGGGCCACCACCGTGGCCGGGACGCCGGCCAGCCGGGCGACTTCGATGCCGTAGCTGCGGTCGGCCGGTCCGGGGACCATGCGCCGCAGGAAGACGATGTCGCCCTTCCATTCCTTGATGGCGATATTGTAATTGCGCACGCCCGGCAACCTGTCTTCGAGTACGGTCAGCTCGTGGTAGTGGGTGGCGAACAGCGTGCGGATGCCGCCCTGGCGCCGCGCCAGCTCCTCGGCCACGGCCCAGGCCAGGGACAGGCCGTCGAAGGTGCTCGTGCCCCGGCCGATCTCGTCGAGGATGACCAGGGAGCGCTTGCCCGCCTGGCGCAGGATGCGCGCGGTCTCGGTCATCTCGACCATGAAGGTCGACTGGCCCATGGCCAGGTTGTCCGAGGCCCCGACCCGCGAGAAGATGCGGTCGCACAGGCCGAGCCGGGCGCTGGCCGCCGGCACGAAGGAGCCCATCTGGGCCAGGATGCAGATCAGCGCCGCCTGCCGCAGGACCGTCGATTTGCCGGCCATGTTGGGACCGGTGATGAGCAGCACGCGGCCTTCGTCGCCCATGGAGAGGTCGTTGGGGATGTAGTTCGAGCGGCCCTGCACGGCCTCGACCACCGGGTGCCGGCCGCCCTTGATGGCGATCTCCAGGCCGTCGTGCAGCTCGGGCCGCCGCCAGTCCCATGTGCGCGCGGCCTGGGCCAGGCCCTGGGCGAAATCGAGTTCGGCCAGGACCCCGGCCATGTGCATGAAGCGGGCGCGGTGCCCGGCCACCTCGTCGCGCAGGGCCAGGAAGAGTTCGTACTCGCGGGCCTTGCGCCGGTCCGAGGCGCTCATGAGCCGCTCTTCGAGGACCTTGAGCTCCTCGGTGATGTAGCGTTCGGCGTTGACCAGGGTCTGGCGGCGGATGAAATGGGCCGGCGGCTCGGCGCCCGAGGCCCGGCTCAGCTCGAAATAGTACCCGAAGACCTTGGTGTACCCCAGCTTGAGTTTGGGCAGGCCGCAGGCCGTGCGCTCGCGTTCGAGCATGGCGGTCAGGGCCGCCTCGCCGTGGTCGGTCAGCTCCATGAGCTCGTCCAGGGTCTGGTCGTAGCCCGGGCGGAAGAGCCCGCCCTCGGTGATGACCGGCGGCAGGGAATCGGCCAGGGCGCGGGTCAGGAGCCCGTGCACGTCGTCCAGGTCGTCCCAGTTTCGGAGCAGCCGGGCGAGCAGCGCGGGAGGCGAGTCCAGGGCGAGGAGGCCGCGGCGCATGCGCGGCAGGGCGGCCAGGGACAGGCAAAGGGCGCCGAAATCCTTGGGGGTGGAGCGGTTGACCACGATGCGCGTGCACAGGCGCTCCAGGTCGTAGACCTTGTCCAGGGCGCGGCGCAGGTCCTCGCGGGCGTCGTCGCGCTCGAAGAGGAAGGCGACCGTCTCCTGCACGGGCAGGATGGCCGGGAGGTCCTTGAAGGGCTGGTGCAGGCGCGTGGCCAGGAGGCGGCCGCCCATGGGCGTCTGGGTCTGGTCCAGGACGTGCCACAGGGTGCCGCGGCCCTTGCCGCCGTCCATGGTGCGGAAGAGCTCCAGGTTGCGTTCCGTGACCTCGTCCAGCAGCAGGGTGGCGGACAGGTCCAGGGGCGTGAAGGGGGCCAGGTGCCCGAGGTCGCGCTTCTGGGTCAGCTCCAGGTAGGTCAGCAGGGCGCCGCAGCAGCGCGTGAGGGCCGGCTTGTCGTCCAGGTCCAGGGTGGCCAGGGACGCCACGCCCTGGGCGCGCAGGATCCGGTCCTCGGCGCTGCGCCCGTCGAAATAGGATTTGGCGGGGAAGCGCGAAACCCTGGCCTGCCAGCCCTCCAGGTCCTTGGGCAGGGGCTGGGAGTCCGCCAGCAGGAGCTCGCGCGGGTTCATCTTGACCAGCCACTGCCAGAGCACGGCCTCGCTTTTGGTCTGCAGCCCGGACCATACTCCCGTGGAAAAATCGACCCAGGCCAGCCCGCCACCCATGTCGGCGTCCCAGAACAGGGCGCCCAGGAAGTTGTGGCCCTTGGCGTCGAGGTTGATGTCCTCGACCACCGTGCCCGGGGTCAGCACGCGGGTCACCTCCCGGCGCACCAGCCCCTTGGCCTGCTTGGGGTCCTCGACCTGGTCGCACAGGGCCACCTTGTAGCCCTTGTCCAGGAGCTGGCGCAGGTACTCGTCGATGGCGTGGTGGGGCATGCCGCACATGGGCACGGGGTTCTCGGCCCCGGGGTTGCGGCTGGTCAGGGCGATCTGCAGCTCCCGCGCGGCGACCTCGGCGTCTTCGAAGAAGAGTTCGAAGAAGTCTCCCATGCGGAAAAAGACGAGGGTCCCCGGGTGCTCCTCCTTGACCCGCAGGTACTGCTCCATCATGGGCGTCAGCTTGACCGTGCTCATGACGCCTCGTCGCTCAGCAGCTGGCGGATGGTGATGGAGTGCCAGGACAGGCATTTGGGGCAGCAGAAGAAGATCTGGCCGCGCTTGAGGCCGCAGCGCCCGCAGACGAAGCGTTTGGCCTCCCGCGCCCGGTGCAGCAGGAAGTCGAGCTGCAGCGTGAAGACCGGGGTCATGCGCTGCTCGGGCAGGGACATGGTCAGAAGCTCCAGGCGCGCCGGCCAGTAGGCCGGGTTCAGGAGCAGCGCCTTCTCCTGCCAGGTCTTGGCCTCTTCGACGCGCCCGTGGGCGCGCAGCAGGCAGCCCGCGCAGTAGAGGGAGGACAGGTCCGGCGGGTGCCGGTCGATGACGGCCAGCAGGGCGTCCAGGCTGTCCGCGGGCAGGATGGCCTTGACCGGGGTGGCCGGGTCGTCGAAATCAAGCAAGGGGTCCAGGAGCACGAAACCCAGGTGCGGACCGACGACGCCGAGCCCCTGGTCCAGCAGGCTGACGACCTCGTCCCAATCTTCCCGGCGGATCTGGTGCATGATCCCTTCCAGCCAGGCCTCGGGCGAGGCGGGGTAGATCTCGCGCGCCTCGGCCAGCAGGCCCAGGTCCGTGGCGTCGCCGGACGCGGCGGCGCGGACCAGGTAGTGCGCGGCCTGGGGGGCGTGCCCCATCTTCGCGTACTGGCGGCTGGCGGCCATGAAATCCCCGCCCTTGGCGTGCAGCAGGGCCAGCTCCAGTTCCAGGGCCGGGATGTCCCCGCCGATTTCGCGGCAGCGGAGCAGGGCCTCGTGGGCGCGGTCCAGGATGCCCGCCCGCGAGTAGTCGCGGCCGAGCTCGAACCAGATCCGGGCCTGGTCCTCGCGGTCCAGGTCGGGGCGCTGCAGCAGCGAGCTGCGCATCTGGATGGCCCGGTCCAGCTCCCCGCGCATGCGGTAGAGGTTGCCCAGGGCCGAGCAGGTCTCCACGGCACCCTGGTGGTTCTTCATGGCGCGCGACAGGTCGTCGATGGCGGCCAGGGCGTCCTGGGCCGGGTTGGGGGGCACGGGCAGGAAGAGGTCCGTGTAGTCGTCGCGCAGTCCGAGGAGGGACTTGAGCCATTGCATGCGGGTCTCCTAGGTCAGGTGGCGGGCGTACCAGGTTCCGGCCAGGGCAAGGCCTTCGCGCACGCCAAAGGCCGGGTCGTATCCCAGAAGGCTGCGGCTCCTGGAGATGTCCGCCAGGGAATGGCGCACGTCGCCGGCCCGGAAATCGCGGTACGAGGGCCTGGCGTCCGCGCAGGCGGGCACGAATCCGGCCGCCTCGTCGCGGATGAGGGCGAAAAGTTCGTTCAGCGTGGTGCGCTGGCCGTAGGCCACGTTGAAGACCTTGCCCGGAACGTCCGGATTATCGGCGCATGCTGCCAGTATATTGGCCTGGACGCAATTGTCGATGAAGCAGAAGTCCCGGCTGGTCTCGCCGTCGCCGTTGATCCAGACCGTCTCGCCGCGCAGCAGGCCGGCAAACCACTTGGGGATGACGGCGGCGTAGGCCCCTTCGGGGTCCTGGCGTTTGCCGAAGACGTTGAAGTAGCGCAGGCCCACGCTGTCCAGTCCGTAGGTGCGCAGGAAGACGTCGGCGTAGAGCTCGTTGACGTACTTGGTCACGGCGTAGGGGGACAGGGGCTTGCCGATGGTGTCCTCGACCTTGGGCAGGCCGGGGTGGTCGCCGTAGGTGGAGCTGGAGGCCGCATAGACGAAGCGGCGCACGCCGCAGTCCTTGGCCGCGACGAGCATGTTCAGGAAGCCCGTCACGTTGTTGGCGTTGGTCAGCAGCGGGTCGGTGATGGAACGCGGGACCGAGCCCAGGGCGGCCTGGTGCAGGACCAGCTCCGCGCCCTCGCAGGCCTGGACGCAGGTCTGCGGGTCGCGGATGTCGCCCTCGATCATGCGGAAGCGCGCCCACTGTTCGGGCGTGACGCTGTCTTTGACCTCGTCGAGGTTGCGGCGGTGCCCCGTGGAGAAGTTGTCCAGCCCCGTGACGTGCTGGCCGGCGGCCAGCAGCGTCTCCAGCAGGTTGGAGCCGATGAAGCCGGCCACGCCGGTGACGAGCCAGCGCCGTTTCGTTTCAAGAATCGTGTGCATTGATGTGCCCCGGATGAAGGAAAAAAATTGCGTCCCGAAGGATGGGCCTTGGGGACGCACTTCTTGCAGGTCGGATGACGCGAGCTGCTCAGTTCTGAATGTTCTCGGTGGATTCCGTGGTGGTGTAGGAATCTTCCATCGTCTTGGGGCGCAGGGAGGCCACTTCGCTCTCCAGGGCGTCGACCTGCTTCTTGTACTGGCGGCACTGACGGGCCATACGCACTCTCTCCAGGAAAAAGTAGAGGGTGCACAGCAGGGAGCCGATGACGAAGGACATGAGGATGATCAGGTAGAAGGGCACGGCTTCGGTCGTGTAGTGCAGGCCGAAGACCTTGAGTTCCAGAGCCAGTTCCTGGATCAGGATGTCATGGTTCTGGACAAAGAACAGCATGGAGAAAAAGAAGAGAGCCACCAGGCCCAACACTTTGAGATATTTCATCCGTCGTACCTCTACCGTTGAAGGTTTTCAAAATATGGTTTCAGGCGCTCATACGTCGAGCGCAGGTGCTCGGGAAGAACGCTCGTCTCGGCCATGACGGCCATGAACGAGTGGTCGCCGTTCCAGCGCGGGACGAGGTGTACGTGGAGGTGTTCCTTGATCCCGGCGCCGGCCGCTTCGCCTATGTTCACGCCGATGTTGACGCCATGCGGCTTGAAGGCCTGCTGTAGGATAAAAGCGCACTTTTGTACATAGTCCATGACCTCGTGGCTTTCCTCGGGGGTCAGTTCCGTGATGTTGCTCACGTGACGGTACGGTGTGACCATGAGATGCCCGTTGGAATACGGGAAGATGTTCATGATCACGAAACAGTGCTCGGCACGGTGCAGTACGCAGCGCGCCTCGTCCTCCGCGGTGGTTTCGGGGAGGCAGAAGACGCAGGAGTCGGGCTTGGGGCCGAGGATGTAGTCGATGCGCCAGGGCGCGTGGATTGTCTTCATGGCTACAGGATCTGGCTCAGGAACTTCTGGGTGCGCGGATGTTCCGGGTTGGTGAAGAAGTGTTCGGGCGTGCCCGTCTCGACGATCTGGCCGTGGTCCATGAAGATGACCCGGTCGGCCACCTCGCGGGCGAAGCCCATCTCGTGGGTGACCACGACCATGGTCATGCCCTCGCGCGCCAGGGTGACCATGACGTCCAGTACTTCGCCGATCATCTCCGGGTCCAGGGCCGAGGTCGGCTCGTCGAAGAGCATGATCTTGGGGTTCATGGCCAGGGCGCGGGCGATGGCCACGCGCTGCTGCTGGCCGCCCGAGAGCATCGACGGGTACACGTCGGCCTTGTCCTTGATGCCGACCTTGTCCAGCAGGGCCAGGGCCCGCTTCTTGGCTTCGAGTTCGGACAGCTTCTTGAGCTTCATGGGCGCCATGGTCAGGTTGCCGATGACGGTCTTGTGCGGAAAGAGGTTGAAGCTCTGGAAGACCATGCCCAGCTCCTGGCGGATCTGGTTGATGTCGTTGCCCGAGCCGTTCACGTCCTTGCCGTCCACGATGATGCTGCCGCTGTCGATGGTCTCCAGGCGGTTGATGGAGCGCAGCAGGGTGGACTTGCCCGATCCGCTGGGCCCGATGATGACGACCTTCTCGCCCTGGTTGATGGACAGGCTGACGTCGTTCAAAGCCTGCAGCTGCCCGAAGAACTTGTACACGTTCTTGATGTCGATGATGGGCCTAATCCCGTTCATAATAATTCAACCTCTGCTCCATTTTGCTGACGCCCTTGGACAGGAAGAGCGTGATGACCAGGTAGACCAGCGCCACCATGGTGTAGGCCTCGAAATACAGGAAGGACTCGCTGGCGAATTCGCGTCCGCGGCGCATGAGGTCGGCCACGGCCAGCACGGAGACCAGGGAGCTGTCCTTCAGCAGGGCGATGAACTCGTTGCCCACGGGCGGGAGGATGGTCCGCCAGGCCTGGGGCAGGATGACGTACATCATGGTCTGGGCGCGGTTGAAGCCCAGGGAGCGCGAGGCTTCGGTCTGGCCCTTGTCGATGGAGTCGATGCCGGCGCGGAAGACCTCGCCCATGTAGGCGCCGTAGCAGATGCCCATGGCCACCACGGCCGCGGCCATGGGGGGCAGGCCCTTGAAGAGTTCCAGCCGGCCCAGCGCGTAGTAGATGTAGAAGAGCTGCACCAGCAGCGGTATCCCGCGGATGACCTCCACGTAGGTGGACGCGATCAGGTTGATGAATCTGTTGCGGGAAAGCCTGCCCAGCCCGGTGATGAGCCCCAGGACCAGGGACATCAGGATGGACAGGATGGTGACCTGGAAGGTCACGAGCACGCCGTCGGGCAGAAATTTGAGCACGCGCCAGTAGGGCTCGGGCTGGGTCACGCACAGGTAGATGATGGCGACGATGGCGCCGAAGAAGGTCAGCCACCAGGCGTTGAAGAGCCCGCGATCCTTTTTGACGGGGATGGCCGCGCCGTCGCCGATGTCGATCTTGACGGCTTTCTTGGAGAAATGTTGATTCATGACAGGCCTTGTCGGGGTCGGGTGAAAAAAAAGGAAAACCGGGGCGTTTGCCCCGGTTTCATGCTATCTGGAACCGAACCATTTGGCGTAGATCTTGTCGTACTCGCCGTTGGACTTGATGGCGGCCAGACCCTTGTTGATGAGGTCGGCGATTTCCTTGTTGCCCTTGTTCACGGCGAAGCCCAGGTATTCCGGGGATTCGGGGGCGATGAGGAAGGCCAGGGTCAGCTTCTGGGAGTACTGCTCGTGCTGCAGGGCGTAGTTGGAGGCGACGGTGTCGTCGGCGATGACGGCGTCGAGGCGGCCGTTGTAGAGGTCTTCCACGGCCAGGCCGATCTCGTCATAGGACTTGGCGTTGGCGCCTTCGATCTTCTTGCACACGAAGTAGCCGGTGGTGCCCATCTGGGAGGCGATGGTCTTGCCGGACAGGTCGGCTACGGACTTGATGGCCGAACCCTTGGCCGTGATGACGCCCTGCTTCACTTCGAAGTAGGGGTCCGTGAAATCCATGGTCTGCTTGCGCTCGTCGGTGATGGACACGGAAGAGGCGATGGCGTCGTACTTGCCGCTGGCCAGGCCCGCGAAGATGCCGTCCCATGCGGTGTTCTTGAGGATGGGGTTGAAGCCGGCGGCCTTGCCGATGGCGGCCACGATGTCGGGCCCGAAGCCGACGATGTTCTTGTTGGCGTCCACCATTTCCATGGGCGGATAGGTGGCGTCCACCGCAAAGACCACATCCTTGGCCAGGGCGTTCCCGGCCATCAGAAAAAGAGCCAGCAGAACAAGAGCAATCCGAGTGCGCATACGTCCTCCAAACCAGGTTGATGATTTCCCGAAAAAGGGTCCCAAGGATCAAAACGACAAAAAATTGTTAAAGAATTGCCACCCTCCGGTCAAGAAAGCGCTTCGGTGTCGCGCGCTTCCCCCGTCAGGGAATTGGCCAGCCGGCGGGCCAGGGCCAGCTGTTCCTCGCGGGTGCGCACCTCGGCATTGAGCACGGCCCGCTTCACGGAGCGCAGGATGGTCGAGTAAAGGGGGCCGGGCGGCAGGCCCAGGGCCGCGATGTCCCGTCCGGACACGGCGATCCCGACATCCTGAAGGTGGGTCAGGTACTGGGAAATGGCCTTGCGGAGGTCTTCCTTGCGCTGCTTGGCCATGGAGTAGAGCAGGCCCTCCAGCGAGAGGGGGGCGAGGATTTCATAAAGGTCCGCGGGCCGGCCGTGGTTCTTGCCCCACTGGGCGAGCTGCATGGCCGTGTAGCGCAGCTGGCGGCGCGTGTTCTCGACCAGCTCCACCCGCTTGGGCGGAAACTGCAGGCGCGCGGTCAGGGCCAGCACCTGGTGCGCGTCGAAACCCGAGACCAGGCCCAGGAAATAGACGATCCAGATGTCCGGGGCCTCCTTGCGGAAGAGGAGCCTGTACCAGGTGATGACCTTCTCGATTTCCTCCAGCAGGGCTTCCTTGGTCTGGGGAAAATGCAGGAGGGGGCTGATCTCCTGCAAAAGGCCCAGGTCGCGCATGCGCACCAGCGCCTCCACGGGCGCGCTGTCCTCGGCCAGCAGGCGCAGCTCGTGGCGGATGCGCGCCCCCGAGAGCTTCTGGAAGATGTTCAGGCGCACGGCGTTCTTGATGAGCCGTTCGGTCTGGCCGCCGATGCGGAACTGGAAGCGCTGCTCGAAGCGGATGGCGCGGATGATGCGCGTGGGGTCCTCGACGAAGGACAGGGAGTGCAGGACGCGGATGATGCCGTCCTTGATGTCCTGCTGGCCGCCGAAGAAATCGACCAGGCGGCCGAAGGTGGGCGGGCAGAGGTGGATGGCCAGGGTGTTGATGGAGAAGTCGCGGCGGTAGAGGTCCATCTTCAGGGAGGAAAGCTCGACGATGGGCAGGGCGGCCGGGTATTCATAGTATTCGAGCCGCGCCGTGGCCACGTCGATCTTCTGGCCCGAGGGCAGGATGAGCACGGCCGTGCGGAACTTCAGGTGCGCCCGCACCCGCGCGTTCAGACGCTCCCCCAGGGCATGGGCGAAGGCGATGCCGTCTCCCTCCACCACCAGGTCGATGTCGTCGTTGGGGATGCCCAGCAGCATGTCGCGCACGAATCCGCCCACGGCATAGACCTCCACGCCCGTCTCCTGGCCGACCTGCCCGGCCAGCTGCAGCAGGGAGAGGATGTTCCGCGGCAGGCGCTCGGACAGGACGTGGCGGATGTTCTTCTCCTGGCGTTTGTCCGTCAGCAGGGACTCGGGGATGCGCGCGGGTTCCTGGACCATGAGGTTGATGAGGTCCGTGCGCGTGATGACCCCGACCATGGCGTGGTCCCGCAGGACAGGGACGAGGCGCTGGCGCCGGCCGAGGATGATCTCCATGACCTGGTAGAGGTCCTGGTCCTCGGTCACGAAGTGGAAGTCCTCGAGCATGTACTCCGTGACGCGCTCCCCGCCCAGGCCGTGGCCCACGGCCTTTTCCGCCACGCTCCCCTCGATGATCCCGCAGGCCTGGTCCCCGAATTCGACCACGGGCAGTGCCTTGAGGCCGTAGCGGGTCATGATCTCCGCGGCCTGGGCCACGGTCTGCGAGGCCTCGACGCGCACCACGGGCGAGGACATGAAGTCCCGCACCGCGAGCTGGGGGTTGATGTGGGAGTAGAGCAGGGCAAAAAGTTCATCCTTTACTTGAGAGGTCGTGCGGTCCTTGACGGACGCCGAGGCCGCGTACGCGTGCCCGCCGCCGCCGAAGGAGGCGCAGACCACGCCGACGTCCACCTCCGGGGCCTTGCTGCGGGCCACGAGCTGGATGCGGTCGCCCATGCGGCCGATGGCGAAGAGGACGCGGATGTTTTCCATGTCCATGAGCTTGTGGGTCAGCAGGGCGAAGTCCCCGACGTAGGTTTCGAGGGAAACCTCCGTCAGGACGATGTCCACGCCGTTTATGGTGTGGGTCGTGGCCGACTCGATGAGTTCCGAGAGGATGGCCACCTGCTCCGTGGACAGCTCGCGGCTCATGATGTCGCGGATGACGTCGAGGTCCATGCCCATGGTCTTGAGCCAGGCCGCGGCCTCGAAGTCGTGCTCCGTGGTGGACTTGAAGGTGAACCCGCCCGTGTCCTCGAAGATGCCGAGGCCCAGGATGGTGGCCTCGTCGGCGTCCACGGTCAGCCCCTTTTCCTTGAGCATGTCGATGATGATGGACGTGGTCGCGCCCCAGGGCAGGAAGACGTCCACGGCTCCGCTCAGGGCGTCGTCGTCCGGCGGGTGGTGGTCGTAGATGTGGATCTCCAGGCCCGGGATGTCGAAGAGGGGGGCGACGTGGCCCAGGCGCGAGCGCTGGCGCGTGTCCACCACGACCAGCAGGCGCACCTGCAGCGGGTCGATGTCCTTCAGCGACTTGAAATTGAAGAGGTACATGGCGCTCTGGATGAAGTAGTCCTTGAGGGAACTCTCCTGGGTGCCCGGAAAGACCAGGGCCGCGCCGGGGTAGAGCTTGCTCGCGGCGATCATGGCGGCCAGGGCGTCGAAATCCGCGTTGGCGTGGCAGGTGATGACCGTATCGGGATGGGGCATGGGTCAGGACCGGGGGTGGAATTTGCGGTGCAGGGCGATCATGCGCGCGGACTGCACGTGGGTGTAGATCTCCGTGGCCATGATGTCGCTGTGCCCCAGAAGGATCTGCACGGTGCGCAGGTCGGCCCCGCCTTCGAGCAGGTGCGTGGCGAAGGAGTGGCGCAGGGTGTGGGGCGACACCTTGCGCGTGATGCCCGCCTCCAGGGCGTAGCGGCGGATCATCTTCCAGGCTCCCTGGCGCGACAGGCCAAGGCCCGAGCGGTTGAGGAAGACCTCGTCGCATTTGGGCCCGAAGAGGGGCCGCCAGTGGCGCAGATAGTCGAGGAGGAAGGTGACGGCGCCGTCGTGCAGGGGGACGTAGCGCTCCTTGCTGCCCTTGCCCAGCACGCGCAGGAGGCCTGCCTGGGCGTCGAACCAGGCCGCCGTCATGGAGACCAGTTCCGACACGCGCAGGCCGCAGGCGTAGAGGAGTTCGAGCATGGTCCGGTCGCGGAAGCCCAGGCGGTCGTTCGTGTCGGGACGCTGCAACAGGGCCGTGACCTCGTCGCGGGACAGGACGTCGGGCAGCTTGCGGGCCAGCTTGGGGCTGTCCAGCAGGGCCGCGGGGCTGGCCGTCAGGACGCGCTCCTGCACGAGGTGGTCGAAGAAGCCGCGCAGGCTGGAGAGGTTGCGGGCCAGGGAGGTGTTCTTGAGGCCCTTGCGGCGCAGGTGCACGAGATAGAGGAAGAGGGTGTGCTCGTCGACCCTGTCCAGGCTGCCGCCCAGTTCCGTGAGGAAGTCGCGGAAGAAGAGCAGGTCCGAGCCATAGGCCTCGACGGTTTTTTCGGCCAGGCCGCGGATGACGGTCAGGTGCTGGAGGTAGGCGTCGATTTCTTCGTGCATTTCCCGGCAAGGTACATCTGGCCCCTTGCCTGCACAAGATGAAAAAGGTAGCTTTTTCAGGCAATGCCACATCACACGGTTACCTGCGGCTACCTCGGTCTGGGCTCCAACATGGGCGACGGGCCGGCCAACCTGCGCCTCGCCCTGGACATGCTCGACGCCCTGGACGGCCTCACGGTGGACGCCGTCTCGCCGGTCTTCAGGACCGAACCCCAGGGCCTGGCCGACCAGGACTGGTTCGCCAACTGCGCAGCCCGCATCACCCTGGACGCCCGGTGGGCCCCCGAGGGGCTCCTCGACGCCACGTCCGGCATCGAGGCGGCCATGGGCCGCGTGCGGACCGTGACCTGGGGTCCGCGGGTCATCGACATCGACATCCTCCTGCTGGACGATGCCGAGTGGCATTCGGACCGCTTGCAGATCCCGCATCCGCGCATGTGCGAAAGGGCCTTCGTGCTGGTCCCGCTCATGCACCTGGCCCCGGACATCCGTATCCGCGGCCTTCGCCCTTCACAGTGGCTGGCCAGGCTCGAGTACTCCGTCGATGGTGACCTGATCCGCCAGCCCTCCAACATTTTCCGAGGTGAATGATGCTCAAGTTTGTCATTTTCGGTATCGCCTGTTTTGTCCTCTACAAGCTGCTGACCAACGACCGGAAGAAGAAGGTCGAGGTCAAGCAGAACCATGACGAGAAGCTGGCCAAGGAGGGGGTGCTGGTCAAGGACCCCGTCTGCGGCACCTTCGTCTCCAAGGATTCCGACATCAGGATCAAGGAAGGGGATCAGGTCAGATGCTTCTGCAGCTATGAATGCCGGGACAAATATCTGAAGATGATCCAGTAATTTCAAACCGATACAGGGAGGGACCATGCAGTTCTTCATCGATACCGCGAACGTGCAGGAAATCAGGACGGCCATGGATATGGGCCTGGTGGACGGCGTGACAACCAACCCGTCCCTCATGTCCAAGGAGGCGGGCGACTGGCGCGAGATCGCCTCGGAGATCTGCCGCATGGTGCCCGGACCCGTCAGCCTGGAGGTCATCGCCCTGGACGCCGAAGGCATGGTGGCCGAGGCCCGCGACCTCATGCAGTACGGCCCCAACGTGGTGGTCAAGGTGCCCATGACCGCCGAGGGCCTCAAGGCCGTGCGCGTCCTGAAGGCCATGGACATCGAGACCAACGTGACCCTGGTCTTTTCCGCGGCCCAGGCGCTCCTGGCGGCCAAGGCCGGCGCGGCCTACGTCAGCCCGTTCCTGGGCCGCCTCGACGACGTGGGGCAGGACGGCATGGAGCTCGTGCAGCAGATTCTGACCATATTCGCCAACTACGGATTTTCCACCCGCATCATCGCGGCCAGCATCCGCCATCCGCTGCACGTGCTGGACGCGGCCCTGGCCGGCGCGCACATCGCCACGGTGCCGTTCAAGATCCTCGGGCAGCTCATGAAGCA
>CALMTS010000142.1 GCA_937872685.1 uncultured Desulfomicrobium sp. | reverse complement strand
GCCATCATCTTCGGCCTCGCAGGTTGCGCCAGCCTGAGCAAGGAGGACCGCGCCCTGCTGGAGAGCACGCGGCAGTCGGCCGAAGAGGCCAAGGCCGCGGCGGCCAGGGCCGAGGCCGCCAGCCAGAGGCTGGAGGAGACGGGCCTGCGCGTCGAAAAGGCGGCGGCCAGCGCCGAGCAGTCCGCAGCCAAGGCCGAGGGTGCGGCCGAGCGGGCCGAGTCCGCGGCCCTGAAGGCCGAACGCATCTTCGACAAGTCCCTGAAGAAGTAGCCTAGGGCTGCGCGGGCCGCGCAACGGCCATGGGCATCCCCGTCTTGTCGTCCAGCGCCCTGGAGAGGGCCTCCCGGTCGATGTCGAGCGGGCCCATGGCCGTTTCGTAGTACAGAATTTCTTCCATGATCTTCTCCAAGGGGGTTGTGATCCGGTTGTCGAAATCCTCGAAGACCTGGATCCACAGCTTCCCGTCCCCCCACCCGAACTTGACGGGCTCGTAGGTGACCATGACCGGGGTCCCAACCGACACCAGCGGATAGAGCGCGCCCACATCCTCCGGATACATGCGGATGCAACCATGGCTGACCCTGCGGCCCACGCCCCAGGGCTTGTTCGTGCCATGGATGGCGTACAGCATGCGGGAGAGGCGGAAGGCAAAATCCCCCAGGGGGTTGTCCGGCCCCGGCGGCACCTCGGCCGGGAGGTCAGGTTCCTCGCTACGGATGGACTCCGGCACCACCCAGGTCGGGTTGGCGGTCTTGCTTTTCACCGTGTAGGAGCCCGGTTCCGTGAGGTACCCTTCGCGGCCGACGCCGATGGGCGCGGTGAAGAAGAAATCGTGGCCGCCATCCGAAAAGAAGTAGTACAGGCGCATCTCCGCGAGGTTCACGACAATGCCCTTTTCGGGCCGCTGGCGGGGGGCCATGAAGGCCAGGGGCAGGCGCACCAGGCTGTCCCGGGGCGGCACCCACGGGTCGACGCCCGGGTTCGCGGCCACGATCTGGTTGTAGCCGAGGCCGAACTCGCGCGCGATGTCCAGCAGCGTATCCTTCTCGTGCGCCTGCACCATTCTCGCCACGCCGTAGACGTCCGTCCCGGGCTCCATCATGAAGCTGCGCAGGGCGAAGGAGGGAGAGGAACCGAACGCGGCCCAGACGAATGCCGCCGCAAAAAAAACGGGGAGTCGTAGCTTCATGTGCAGCTCCTCCTGCAAATCCCCTGGATGCAGTCGTATTTCAATGCCCGTTTTATCCGGCGGAAGCAATTCCGGTCACGACGCGAGGCATCTTCTCGTGCATGGAGGCATCATGCAGTTTCAGGATGCGGCATTGAACGCCACCCTGAAACACGTTCCCGCCGGCTGCCGTTCCTGCACCGTAATCGTCCATCCCTGTTGCTCGCAGATCCTCTTCACCAGCGAAAGCCCGAGCCCGAGGCCCTCCCCGCGTGCCCTGGCGCCGCGCGCGAACGGCTCGAAGATGTGCTCCTGCTCGTCGGCGGGGATGCCCATGCCCGTGTCCTCGATGCGGAAACCATCCTCTTCGAGAACGAGGCGCACCCCGCCTGCGGACGTGTAGTGCAGCGCGTTGCGGAGCAGGTTGGACATGACCGTGCGCAGGAGCGTCGGATTATGGCACATTGGGGAAGACGCTTCCGTCAACATCTCGAAAGCGAGCCCCTTTTCGCGGATTACGCCCCCCCACCGTTCGCCCTGCTCCCGCGCGATCTCACCGAGGGTCGCCGTCTCGCCCTCCATGGCCCCGCCCCCCTCGGCGCGCGCCAGCATGAGGAATGTCCGCACCAAGTCCGTCATCTCCCGCGCCGAGCGGCCGATGCGTTCGACCTGCTCGCGCTGGCGGCCGCTCAATGGCGTGTCCAGCAGGAGCTCGCACGACGTCGAGACGATCATCAGCGGCGTACGCAACTCGTGGCTGACGTCGCTCGTGAACAGGCGCTCGCGCTCGATGGACCGCCTCAGCCGCCCCAGGGTGGTGTCGAAGGCCGCCGCCAGACCGCCGACCTCGTCGTCGGGGTATCCCGAAGCCAGGGGGGCGGAGCCTGCGCCGAGCTGATCGGCGTGCCGGACCTGCCCGGCGAGCCTGGCCACCGGGGCCATGACCTGCCGGGCCATGACCGCGCCCAGGCCCCAGGCCCCCACGATGCAGAGCAGAAACCCGGCCAGGACCACCGCGAACAGGATCTCCTCCCGGTCCTCGAACTCCTGCTGCTCCTGCACGAGCATGTACCGGACGCCGTTGATATCCATAACATAGACATACGCGGCCGCATCCTCGTCCTCGATTTCCGTCAGCCCCGCGGGAAGACCGGCAAAGCGTTCCGGGATGGGGTCGGCGGCTCTGGACGCAAAGAAGCGGGTGCGGGAATCAAGCCTCGGCGGGCGCCCCGCCTTCACGTCCTCGCGCAGCACGGCGCCGAGCTTGCCGTGCAATTCCTTGGAAATGAGCTGCGATTCGACAAAGTGGACCACCGCGACGATGCCCAGGGAAAACGCGCCGCTGACCATCACGGTCATGAGCACGAAGGCGATGACGATGCGGCGGGAAAAATGCAGCCTAGAGAGCATCGCGCTCCTCCGCCAGACGGTATCCGACGCCGTGCACGGTGTGCAGCAGCGGCCGGTCGAAGGGTTTGTCCACGACCTGGCGCAGCTGGTGGATGTGGCTGCGCAGGCTGTCGCTGTCGGGGCAGTCGTCCCCCCACAGCTCCTGTTCCAGGGTCTCGCGCCGGACCACGCCCGGGCTCTTCTGCATCAGTATGGCCAGAATCTTCAGGCCCAGGGGGTGGACCTTGAGCGGCCGCCCCGCGCGCCGGACATCGAGGGTGTCCGTGTCGAACGCCAGGTCCCCGACGCGCAGCTCGTGCCTGTGCCCGCCCTGCGCGCGCCGCAGCACCGCCTGGATGCGGGCGTGCAGCTCCGACAGGGCGAAGGGTTTGACCAGATAGTCGTCGGCCCCGATGTCCAGCCCGTGGATGCGGTCGTCCAGGGTGTCGCGCGCGGTGAGCATGATGATCGGCACGCTCAGCCGGGCGTCCTCGCGCAGCCGGCGGCAGATCTGGTACCCGTCGATGCCGGGCAGCATGACGTCGAGGACGATGAGGTCGAAAGGCTGCGTGGCGGCGAGGTGCAGGCCTCCGAGGCCGTCCTGGGCGCAGTCGACGTCGTAGCCCTTGAGCTGCAGGTAATCGAGTACGTTGGCGAGGATGTCGGGATTGTCCTCGACGATGAGAATGCGCATGGAAAGCCTCGCAATGGGCGGTTTCACGTTTTTTTCACACCGGCATGACGGGGGGCTCACATCCGGGCGGGTATGCAGGGCAGCGAAATTCACCTGAGGAGTGCCTATGCCCCTGCTTCGTTCCGCCCAGATTCGCTATCTCGCCATCGTCATGTCCGCATGGCTGGCCGTCTTTTTTCTGACCCGTTGCGCCTTGCTGGCAAGCCACCTGGCCGATGTCAATGCCGGACCCTCAGGCGTGCTGGCCATCCTCGGCGCCGGTTTCATCCACGACCTGAGCTTTCTCGTCTATGCGGCGCTGCCCCTGTCCCTGTACCTGGCGCTCTGCCCCGCGGCCGTCTGGCGGCACCCTTGGCATCAGGGGTTCCTGCGCTCGCTGGTCGCCGTCAGCTTTTTCGTCATGCTCTACACGGCCGTGTCGGAATGGCTGTTCTGGGATGAATTCGGGGTGCGCTTCAACTTCATCGCCGTGGACTACCTCGTCTATTCGAGGGAGGTCGTCGACAACATCCTCCAATCCTACCCGGTTTACCCCCTCGTGGCGCTGCTGGTCGTCATCTCCGTCACGGGCACGGCCCTGCTGCGCAATGTGATCGGCCAGGCCCTGCGCGCACCCTTGCTCTCCAGGCGCCAGGCCCTGGTGTTCCTGTCGGGCCTGGTGGCCGCAAGCCTGCTGGTGACCGCCTTCTCGGGGCAGGACTTTTCCGCCGGCACGGACGGGAACGCCGTCCGCCGCGAACTCGCCGCCAACGGACCGTTCCAGTTCTTTGCGGCCTTCCGCAACAACGAGATCGACTACCGGCAACTCTACGCGACATTGCCCGACAAGGAAATCGGGGAACTGCTGCGCCGGGAGACGGCCGAGCCTGGCGCCCGTTTCCTGAGCGGCGATCCCCTGGATATCCGCAGGGCCATCGACAACCCAGGGGAGTTCAGGGCGCTCAATGTCGTCGTGGTCACGGTCGAGAGCCTGAGCGCTGACTACCTCGGCGCGTTCGGCAACACCCGGCAGCTGACGCCCAACCTGGACCGGCTGCGGGCCGGGAGCCTTTTCTTCAGCAATTTCTACGCGACCGGCACGCGCACCGTCCGGGGCCTGGAGGCCATCACCCTGTCCGTGCCCCCGACCCCGGGCCGCGCCATCGTCAAGCGCCCGGGCCGCGAAACCGGCTACGCGAGCCTGGGCCGGCAGTTGCAGGACCGTGGCTACGACTGCGTCTTCCTCTATGGGGGACGGGGCTATTTCGACAACATGAACGCCTTCTTCGCCGGAAACGGCTACCGTGTCGTGGACCAGTCCAGCACGCCGGACGAGCTGATTTCCTTCAAGAACGCGTGGGGCATGTGCGACGAGGACCTCTATGCCCAGGCGCTGCGCGAGGCGGACGCCGACCATGCCGCAGGCAGGCCGTTTCTCCTGCAGCTCATGACCACGTCCAACCACCGGCCCTTCACCTATCCCGAAGGCCGCATCGACATCCCTTCGGGAGAGGGGCGCAAAGGGGCCGTCAAATACTCGGACTACGCCATCGGCCGGTTCCTGGAGGAGGCCAGGCGCAAACCCTGGTTCGAAAAGACGGTCTTCGTCGTCGTGGCCGACCACACCTCCGGCAGCGCCGGCAGGCACGACCTGCCCGTGGCCGAGTACCACATCCCCCTGCTGATCTATGCCCCGGGAATCATCCAGCCGCGCGAGGTCGCGACCGTGGCCAGCCAGATCGACCTGCCGCCCACGCTGCTCGGGCTGCTGAACATGGACTACACGTCGACGTTCTTCGGGCGCGACCTCCTGCGCGGCGACGCCGCCCCGGGACGGGCGCTCATCGGGAATTACCAGCACCTCGGGCTGTTCGACGGCCATGACATGGCGATCCTGAGCCCGCGCCGGGGAATGCGCCTCCAGACTGACGCCCTCGGCCTGAGCGACGAGTCGCCGGACGATCTCGCGGACCCGCTGATGCGCCGCGATGTGGCCTACTACCAGGGCGCGAGCCACGCGTTCAAGGCCGGCCTGCTGCGCTGGAGCGACCTCGGACCCGGACAGGGCGGGGACGCGACGACCGCAACCACGACCCGCCCGCTGAACGCGCATCCGGAGGGCTGATGTCCGCACCCACTCGTTTTTCACCCGCCGCCCTCGGAGCCCTGCTCGGTCTGCTGGCGCTCCTGTACTCAGGGATTTTCGCCCACCGGGACATGCTGGGGGTGGACATCATGGAAGCCCGCAACCTCATCACGGCCCGCGAGATGATCGACACCGGCCACTGGTTCCTGCCCACCATGTTCGGGGAGCCGCGCCTGGCCAAGCCGCCGCTGCCGACCTGGCTCACGGCCGGGGCCATGCTGCTCGGCAACGCCGGGGCGGACACGGACCTGGCCGTGAACCGCGTCCCCTCGGCCCTGGCGGGGCTGCTGCTGGCGGCCTCCCTCTTCGGGCTGACCCGCTTCTGGACCCGAAGCACCGCCGCCGCGGCCTGGAGCACCGCCTTCCTGGCCACCAGCTACATGTTCGTGCTCATGACCCGCCGCAACAGCTGGGACATCTACTGCCACGCCTTCATGCTGGCCGCGATCTGGGGCCTGGCCGTCATCCTGGAGTCGCCGGCGCCGCGCCGGCGGCTGGCCGTGGGGACCGGCCTGCTCCTGGGGCTGTCGGGCCTGAGCAAGGGCCCCGTCAGCTACTACGCCCTGCTGCTGCCGTTCGTGGCCGCGGTCCTGGGGACCGGAGGCTGGGCGGGTTTCCGCGCCCGGTTCCGGGACCTGGGCCTGGCCCTGGCCATCGGCGTCGTCCTGTCCTCGGCCTGGTCCGCCGCGGCCTGGCTGTCGGTGCCGCACGATTTCGCGGACATGCTCGTCACGGAGCAGGGCGCCTGGTTCACGCGGCACACGAAGCCGTTCTGGTTCTACCTGCAATTTCCGCTCATGACGGGCGTCTGGAGCCTGGTGGCCTGCGCCGCCCTATGGCCGGGTCACGCCCGCAAGCGGGTCGAGCCGCTGCTCCCCTACTGGCGCCCGGCGCTGTGGGCCCTGTGCGGGGTGGCCCTGCTCATGCTCGTGCCCGAGAAAAAGGACAGGTATCTGCTGCCCGTCCTCATCCCCCTCTGCCAGCTCATGGGAACCTACCTGACGGGCCTGCTGCGCGACCCGGAAAAGGGAGGGCGCACGGGACGCGTCCTGGTTACGGCCGACACCGCCGTCTTCGGCCTGGTCTGCCTCGGCCTTCCCCTGGCCCTCTGGTGGGTCCGGACCCGCCTGCCCGACCTGGACAACCCCGAACTGGCGGGCATCGCCGCGGCATCGGCCCTCGCCGCTTCGCTGCTGTACCTGCTCTGGCGGCGTCAGGACCTGCAGGGCCTGTTCATCGTCAAGTTCGCGATCCTCGGACTGCTCAGCCTGGGGCTGCCCTTCCTCAGCCGACCGCCGGCCGGCGACATGTCCGTCCCGTTGACGCAAATCCGCATGTTCACCCACGGCGGAACCGTGCTGCGCGACACCTCCCTCAAGCTGCAGGACTCCTGGCTCATCGGCAGCAATCCCCTCGGGCCCGGCGAGTACGGACGGCTCGACAGCAACCGGGCGGCCTTCTTCGCCACCCGCAAAGAGGGCCACACCCTGCCCGAGGCGCTCGGCGGATATGCCGCCGCGGAGGAACTCGAAATAACCGCCTTTGACGGCCAGACGCTCCACCTTTTCGCCCTGCGGCGCGCCCCTGGCGAACTGCCCCCCGCCGCGTCCGGCAAACCCGAGCCACGGGAAGCATCGTGACAGAAACATTCGGAAGGCGCCTGTTGCGGGTCTGCCTCGCCCTCGCCATTTCCGCCGTAGCATTTCAGACATACGCCTGCATCGCGACATACTCAGCCCGGCACACGGCCATGCCGGACAATTTCGGCAATTTCGAACGCGTGCGCGCCGCACTTCCCCCGGCCAGCCCGGACCGGCCCGTCTCCTTCATGGTCGTAGGCGACACGCGCAGCAAGGGCGCCTTCGAAGGGCTGGCCGAGGACATCCGCGCATCCGCCCCGGATTTCATCGTCATCCTCGGGGACTGGGTCGACGACGGCTCCCCGGACCAGCATGCCTATTTCCGGCAGGAAGCATCCGAGTACGACTTTTCCTGCCCGGTCTTCTTCACACCCGGCAACCATGACGTCGATCCGCGGGACTATCCCCTGGACCGCTTCGAAACGGAATACGGCCCCCGCAATTTCTCCTTCGTGTACAAAGACAGCATCTTCATTTTCATCAGCAACCTGGACAAACGCTTCTCCAACGAAGCGTCCCTCAACTATCTGCAATCCTTTGATCCTGAAAAAATCGCCCAATACCGCAACCGTTTCGTCTTCATGCATATCCCGCCCTGGATTTCCCCGGATATCAAGGAGCGGCACACGAAAGACGAAACGAAGCTTGTCGAGATCTTTCAGAAGCTGAACATCAACTATGTCATGGCCGCTGATTTTCATGGATACAACAGAACACGGTCAGAAGGCATAGAGTATATCATCACGGGAGGAGGAGGCGCTCGTTTGGACACAACAAACGGAAAGCAATTTCATCATGCGGTATCCATACGGTTCGATGAAAAAATGCTTTCTGAAAAAATCCTGCCCGCAAAATCAATTTTTGAAGTAAACGACTGGGTTGAATACAATTCAGTCGTATACATCGGACCTTTCATCATCAGTCATGCGTACATTGTCATTCTCATCAATATGATAGTGCTGACTGCTCTTTTTCTGATTTCTCGCGCCGGAAAACAGGGCAAGGGTCGTCGCATTCCTTAAATGCCTTTGGCCGTCTTCCGAAAAACATCTGACGTGACGGACGGACTCCGTCGCGCCGCGGATGAGATCGCACCATGGGCCCACTGCAGCCGCCGGGCAGCGCCAGAGGGATTCGGGCAGGCCCAGGCCGACTCCGCAATCGATGCGCCATGCCCCGGCAATCGGCGCAGCCCCGCTGACGGGTTGACTTCCGCCACACCCTGTGTTCAAGGTCGCTGTCCCGGGAGCGCAATCCCCGGCAGCTCGTTTGGGGCATGAACCACGCGGGTGCAGGTCCGTCTCCGATCACGCCGGCCGCACCTCCGGACGCCTGCCCCTGTCGACCCAAGGCTCCGGCCATCCCAGGCCAGAGCCTTTTTTGGTGCGCCCCCGCATTGACATCACGGGGACGGGTTACTAGATTTCCACCTTTATCCGTCTTCAGGACGGAGTAACGGTCCACGCAAACGGAGCAGCATGCATCCCAAGAACCTCATTGCCCATATCGAGTCCACGGCGCCCCTGCATCTGGCCGCGTCCTGGGACAAGAGCGGGGTGCAGATCGCCTCTGGCGCCACCGAGGTCAGGACCATGTGCGTGGCCCTGGACCCCACGGTGGACACGCTGCGCAGGGCCGTGGACGCGCAGGCGGATTTCCTGCTCTGCCACCACCCCCTGAGCCTCTCGCCCCGGTTGCCGAACCGCCTGGACGAGTACCACGAGGTCCTGCGGCTGAGCTTCGAGGCCTTCCTCTGGGTCTACAGCGCGCACACCTCCCTGGACGCCAACCCCCACGGCCCCGTCAACTGGCTGGGACGGGCCCTGGACCTGAAGGACATGCGCATCCTGGAGGTCACCCGCCGCGAGACACCCACGCTCTTCCGCGTGCCGGGCGCCCACGGCAGGGAGACGCTGCGGAATTTCGACGACGCCTGCACGCGCCGCGACCCGGAAATGGCAGAGTACGTCCTGTGGCCCGAAGAGGCCGCCGCTTTCCGGATCACGGCCGCATGCCTGGATAATTGCCAGGAAATCGCCCTGACCGCTCCGGCCCGCGAGTTCGGTTTCGGTTGCATCGGGACCCTGCCCCAGGCCCTGACCTGGCAGGATTTTTCGGCCCGGCTGGGACACGTCCTGCGGACCAAACCCCGGCACGTCGGGTTCGCTCCGGACTCCGTCACCACCGTGGCCTACTGTCCCGGTTCCGGCGCGGATCTCGGCCCTGCCGCCTTTGCCCGCGGCGCCGACGTCTACCTGACCGGGGACGTGAAGTACCATCAGGCCCAGGCCGTGCAGGACCTGGGCGTGACCCTTGATGTCGGGCATTTTTGCCTGGAAGAAACCATGATGCGCGTCTGGAGCGAAAGCCTGGCCCACGAACTCTCCCCGGAAGGGGTGCGGGTCGTCTTTCTTCCCGGACGCGACCCTTTTGTCTGAAGTCTCCCCGGGAAATACCCCGGACACACGATACGTTTTTTGAGGAGGACGCCACCTTGAGTATTTATATCGAACAGATCGAACAGCTCGTCGTGCTGCAGAAGGTTGACTCGGAGATGATCACCCTGGAGCGCATCCTGGAGGACGCGCCCAAGCAGCTGCGCAGCCTGCAGGAAAAGAAGGAATACCTGGAGCAGCAGCAGGGCGTGATCCAGGAGAAGGTCGATGTCCTGATGGAACAGAAGTCGCGCATCGAGAACGAGATCGAGAACGACACCCAGAAGGTCAAGAAGAGCAAGAACAAGCTCATGATGGTGGAAAACACCAAGGAATATCACGCCATGATGCGTGAGATGGACACCATGGAGAAGATGAACCGCTTGCGCGAGGAAGAGCGCGCCAACCTCCTGGCCGACCTTTCGGACCTCGAAGGCCGCAAGGAAGCCCTGCAGAAGGACATCGACGACCTGGCCGGAACCATCGCCGCGCAGCAGTCCACCCTGGATCAGGAACTGGCCGAAAAACGCGCCCGCCTGGCCGTGCTGGACAAGGACAAGAAGAAAGCGTCCGAAGCCGTGCCCGCGCCCATCCTGACCCGCTACAATTTCATCCGCGACCGCATCCCCAACCCCGTCATCGTTCCCGTCAGCGAAGGCGTGTGCAAGGGTTGCCATGTCGTCATTCCGCCCCAGACCTTCATCGACCTGCAGAAGGGCGAGCAGATCCTGAGCTGCCCCAACTGTCTGCGCATCATCTTCTGGGAGCGCCACTTCTCCGAAAGCGAGTGATTTTTTGCGGAGCCGGACAGGCTGTCGCTGCCGGCCGCAAGGCCGGGGGAGGAAAGTCCGGACACCACAGGGCAGGATGCTGGATAACGTCCAGCGGGGGCGACCCCGGGACAGTGCCACAGAAACAAACCGCCCCGGCTTGCCGGGGTAAGGGTGAAAAGGCGGGGTAAGAGCCCACCAGTTGTCGCGGTGACGCGGCAAGCTCGGTAAACCCCATCCGGTGCAAGACCAAATAGGAAGGTGACCGGCCCGGTCACGACCCTTCGGGTAGGTTGCTGGAGACGGCGGGTAACCGCCGCCCTAGAGGAATGACAGCTGCCCGGCAACGGGAACAGAATCCGGCTTATCGTCCGGCTCCGTAATTTCGATCATGACAACATCACTCTGGACCATCATCCTGGCCGCCGGCCAGGGCTCGCGCCTGGCCCGGGAAACTGGCGGCGCGCGCAAGCAGTTTCTGCCGCACGAGGGACGCCCCCTCTACTGGCGCAGCGTCACGACCATGGCCGCAGTCCCCAGCCTCGCGGGCATGGTCGTCGTCTTTCCGCCGCAGGAACTCGACGCGCGCACCCGCGAACTCCAGGACCTCAAGGAGCGTTTCGCACCCGGCGTCCCCGTCCTGGCCGCTGCCGGCGGCGAACGGCGCCAGGATTCCGTGCGCCTGGGGCTCGCCGCCCTGCCCCCGGACTGCGGGCGGGTCCTGGTCCACGACAGCGCGCGACCGTTCTTCTCGCCCGCCCTTGTGCAGGCACTCCTCGCCGGCCTGACCGACGGCACCGGCGGCGTCATCCCCGCCCTGCCCGTGACCGACACCGTGAAACAGGTCGAGGGGGATATGGTCCTCTCCACCCTGCGCCGCCAGACCCTGCGCGCCGTCCAGACCCCGCAGCTCTTTCCCGCCGACATGCTGCGCCAGGTCCATGAACGCGCCCTGGCCGAGAACTGGGACGTCACCGACGACGCCAGCATGATCGAACTTGCCGGCGGCACGGTCCGCGTCGTGCCTGGCGAGCCCGCCAACATCAAGATCACCAACCCGGAGGACCTGAGCGTGCTCTCTTCCCCTGCCCCCGCCCCCGTGCCCTGCACCGGCTTCGGCTACGACGTGCACGCCTACGGCGGAAACCGCCCCATGGTCCTGGGCGGCATGCCCATCGCCGGGGCCCCGCAGGTCAAGGCCCACTCCGACGGCGACGTGCTCCTCCACGCCCTCTGCGACGCCATCCTGGGCTGCCTCGGCCTCGGGGACATCGGAGAGCACTTTCCCGACAGCGACGACAGGTTCGACAACATCCCGTCCGCCATCCTCCTCTCCGAGGTCATGGACAAGGCCCGCCAGGCCGGTCTGCGCATCACCCATGTGGACCTGACCGTCGTCGCCCAGACGCCCCGCCTCTCGCCCCACAAGACCGGCATCCGCGCCAACGTGGCCCGGCTCATGGAACTCGCCGACCACCAGGTCAACGTCAAGGCCACCACCGAGGAACACCTGGGCTTCACGGGGCGCAAGGAAGGCATCAAGGCCGTGGCCCTGGTCACGGGACTGAGGACCCCCGCATGACGAATTTCAAGACCGGCGGCCCCTGGGTCACCCGGTTCGCGCCAAGTCCCACGGGCGAACCGCACCTGGGCAACGTGCGCACCGCCGTCCTCAATTTCCTCCTGGCCCGCCAGAGCGGCGGAACCTTCCTGCTGCGTCTGGAAGACACCGACCAGGAACGCTCGACCTTCGGGTTCGAAGCGTCCATCCTGGGTGCCCTGGCCTGGCTGGGCCTGACGCCGGACCAGCCCGCGCGGCACCAGAGCCTTCGCCTGCATCTCTACCGGCAGGCCGTGAACCGGCTCGCCGAAGCGGACCGCGCCTACCCCTGCTTCTGCTCCGAAGCCGAACTGGAACGCGAACGCGCCGAAGCCGCGGCCCGGAACCTCCCGCCGCGCTACAGTGGACGCTGCGCCGCCCTCTCCGCCGGCGAACGCGCCGCACGCATCAAAAACGGCGAACCGCACGTCATGCGCTTCCGGCTGCCAGACCAGGCCGACATCGCCTTCACGGACCTCATCAAAGGCGAAATCCGCGTGCCTGCAGGCGCTTTCGGGGACTTCGTGCTGCTGCGCTCCGACGGCTGGCCCAGCTACAACCTGGCCGTGGTCGTGGATGACGCCGACATGGGCGTGAACCTCGTCCTGCGCGGCGAAGACCACCTCACCAACACGGCCCGACAGCTCCTGCTTTACGCGGCCCTGGGCTTCACTCCCCCGCATTTCGCCCACCACGGCCTCCTCGTGGACCCGGAAGGCAAAAAACTCTCCAAGCGAAGCGGCGCCCCCGGCATCCGGGACTGCATGCGCGACGGTCTCGACCCCCTGGCCGTGGTCCACTACCTGGGCTCCCTGTCCGGCGCCCTGCCGACCAAAAACATCTTCTCCTCCGTCGAGGACATGGCCAGGGCGTTCAACCCCTTCGCCCTTGGTCGCGGCAACGCCGTCATGAACGTCGACGAACTGCGCGCCCTGAGCGCCCGTTACTTCCGCGCCGCCGACCCCGAAGACCAGCTCCGCACCCTGGATTCGATCCTACCGGCAAACGACCCGTGGCATGAACTGGGGACGCAGCTGCGCCTGGACCTCGTCACCGGCCTGCGCGAAAACGCCGCCACCCTTGACGAACTGCGCAGCCTGCTACCGCACTTCACCGCAAACGAAGTACGCTACACCGCAACGGCACTGGCGGAGCTGGCAGGCGGACTCGACGTCCTGCACGCCCTGGCCGAAGCCATCGAAGGGCTTGACCCGCAGTCCCGGCTGACCGCCAAGGAGGCTTCGGCCCTCCTCGGCCAGACCGCAACCCGCGCCGGCGCCAAAGGCCGGGCCCTGTACCACCCGATCCGGCTGGCCCTGACCGGCTCCGGCTCCGGACCGGAACTGTCCGCCCTGCTCACGCTCCTGACCGTGGGCAGAATCCGTGAACGCATCCAGGCGGCGATCCCGTCTTTCCCAAGCACAACCAAGGAATGAGCATGCAGATCTACAACAGCCTCACCAGGAAAAAGGAAGAATTCGTCCCCCTCAAGCCCGGCCACGTGTCCATGTACGTCTGCGGCATCACGGCCTACGACTTCTGCCACATCGGACACGCCCGCTCGGCCGTGGTCTTCGACGTCCTGGTCCGCTACCTCCGCTACATCGGGATGGACGTGACCTTCGTGCGCAACTTCACCGACGTCGACGACAAGATCATCAATCGCGCCAACCGGGAAGGCTCGGACTTCGAGACCATCGCCAGCACCTACATCGACGCCTTCTACGAGGACATGGACCGCCTCGGCATCCTGCGCGCCGACATCGAGCCCAAAGCCACCGAACACATAGCCGAGATGATCCAGCTCTGCGAAAACCTCATCAGTAAGGGGCACGCCTACTCCACCCCCGACGGCGACGTCTATTTCCGCGTCCGCTCCTACCAGAGCTACGGCAAGCTCTCAGGACGCAACATCGAGGACCTCATGGCCGGCGCGCGCATCGAGCCCGGCGAGAAAAAGGAAGACCCCCTCGACTTCGCCCTGTGGAAAGGCGCCAAGCCCGGCGAACCCTCATGGCCCAGCCCCTGGGGCCCCGGACGCCCGGGCTGGCACATCGAATGCTCGGCCATGAGCGAACGCTACCTGCCCCTGCCCTTCGACATCCACGGCGGAGGACAGGACCTGGCCTTCCCCCACCACGAAAACGAACGCGCCCAGACCGAAGCCGCCACGGACAAACAGTTCGTGCGCTACTGGGTGCACAACGGATTCGTGCAGATCAACTCCGAAAAGATGTCGAAATCCCTGAACAACTTCGTCACCATCCGCGACATCCTGGCCAACTACCTGCCCGAAGTGCTGCGCTTCTTCCTCATCACCAAGCACTACCGCAGCCCCCTGGACTACACCGCCGACGCCCTGGACGAGTCCGAACGCGCCCTGAAGCGCATCTACCTGACCAAGGCCGCCGCCGAAGCCCACGTGGCCGGAACAAAATGGACCAACACCCAACTCCCGGCGGAAATCGTCATCGAGTCCACCGCCCTGGAAGCCAAATGGGACGAGGCCATGGCCGACGACATGAACACCGCCGCCGCCCTCGGACACGTCTTCGTGCTCATGAAGATCGTCAACCGCATCCTCGAGGACAAGGCCCTCAAGAAATCCGAACAGGGCCGCGACCTCGTCCGCCACGCCCTCAAACTCTTCGAACGCTGGGGCGAAGTCCTCGGACTCTTCCTCATGCCAAGCGCCGACTTCCTGGCCCAACTCAAGGCCAGCCGCGTCCAGCGCAAAAAGATCGACACCGCCCTCATCGAATCCCGCCTCGCGGAACGCCAGGAAGCCCGGGCCGCCAAAGACTTCGCCCGCTCCGACGCCATCCGCGACGAACTCCTCACCCTCGGCGTGACCATCCAGGACACGGCCCAGGGGGCGCAGTGGGATGTCGAGTAGGGGAAAGAAAAGCGGGGCGCTGCCCCGGACCCCGCAAGGGGCTCGCCCCTTGACCCGGTTATTCGGGGTGGACAACGTGAAAGGGCCGCTACAGTGCGGCCCTTTCGCATTCTGGATCAACA
>CALMTS010000141.1 GCA_937872685.1 uncultured Desulfomicrobium sp. | reverse complement strand
CTGTAGCCGTCACCGAGCACCTGTTTCACGACTATATCCATCCTCCCAGTGGATTGGAAGGCCACGAGCGAGCCTGGGAGGCAGGCCTCACGAGGTCCCGACCCTTGCGCTGGTCAAGGCCGCGACCAACAGGGACAGGGGTCGCGTCGAGTTCGACTTCTGACGTCGGCGTCGCGCGCCTGGAGCACACCTCGCCGGCGACAACCGGCGAATACGCGTACGTTCTTCCAGGTGCGCTACGTGAACCCAGGCCAAGCTGCCGCAACGCGATGGTGCGAGCCGCAAGCTCTGTGTCCGGCGGGCGGGGGTCGAAAACCGAGAGGGCTCACGGCCTGAGGGTCGGAAAGCCACGGAGGTCATCTAGCATCTTGAAATAAATGGTCGGGGCGGCCCGATTTGAACGGGCGGCCCCCTGCTCCCAAGGCAAGGTGTCTTTAATTACCATATTGAAATCATAGAACTTTATTGCTCGTCGCACTACATTTTCAAGCCGTTTTCGACCCATTTGTAGTGCAAAATGTAGTGCACATCTCCAGCCGGTTGACGCCGCAGCATGGGTTGCCTCGACACGTTGACAAGAGGGCATGGCTCCCGGTCAGGAGTTCAGCCACTCCTTCCGGCTTTCCTTACAAAATGATGTCCGCTTTGTCCGCCATGTCTGTGAGCCCAGTGCTGGCCCTGGCTCCCGGGCGCAGACTTCTGTTTCCAGAAGTCCGCTTTGATGGGATGGCCCCGCCCCTCCAAACGGGGTACGCCTCAAGGAACCCCAGAAGAACCTTGAAGGAGGCAATCCCATGAACACGGTGAGCGTAGTCGGCGTGGACTTGGCCAAGAACACTTTTCAGCTCCATGGCGTAGATGCCAATGGCAAGGTCGTCCTGCGCAAGAAACTGAAGCGCGACCACGTCCCATTGTTCTTCGCCAATCTGCAATCGTGCCTGGTGGGCATGGAAGCCTGCGGAGGGTCGGCGTACTGGGCGCGCGTCATCGAGTCCTGCGGGCACACCGTTCGGCGCATTCATCCCAGGTTCATCAAGCCCTATCTCATGGCCGATAAGAACGACGCCAAGGACGCCGCGGCCATTTGCGAGGCCGTGCAGCGGCCGCACATGCGCTTCGTCCCCAACAAAACGCAGGAACAGGCGGACCTCCAGGCCATTCATCGCGTCCGCCAGCGTCTTATCCAGGCAAGGACAGCGACGCTGAATCAGGTGCGCGGGCTGCTGGCCGAGAACGGCATCGTTTTCCGCCAGGGCGCCTGCCAAGTCCGCAATCGGTTGCCGGGCATCGTCGACGACCCGGGCAACGAGCTTTCCGGCGTCATGCGCAGGCTGCTCACCTCGCTGTATGAAAGTATTGTTTTTCTCGACAAGCAGATCGAGGAGCACAATCAGACCTTGCAGGCCATCGCCAATGAGCGAGACGCCTGTCGGCGACTCATGAAAATCCCGGGCGTGGGCGTGCTCACCGCGACCATTCTTGTGAGCATGGCCGGGAGGGCAACGGATTTCAAGAACGGGCGGGAGTTCGCGGCCTATCTCGGCCTGGTGCCCAGAGAGCATTCCACGGGCGGCAAGCAACGCCTGCTGGGCATCACCAAGCGGGGTGACTGCTACGCGCGAACGCTGCTGATACACGGTGCGCGATCGATACTGCGCTGCCTGCTCCATGGATGCGCGCCGTTTGGCCAGGGGGGTCGAAGCGTTTGGCTCAAGGATTTGCTGGATCGGCGGGGGTACAACAGAGCAAGTGTCGCTCTGGCCAACAAAACGGCCCGCATCGCCTGGCAGATGTTGGCGCACGGAAGCGAATACGCGGCTGCGGCGTGAGAGCGCGCCTGTCACGCCGCTTGCAGCCGCGACATCTCTTTGTGGGGTGTCGCTCGCAAGCGGCGCGCCAGGCGCTTGAGACATCCCCACCATGCGAGGACGCCAAGAGAAAGAGAATGGGACAAGAAGGTCGGACCGGCTTCCGGAGAACCTGCTGCGGACTTGGGTAGAAAATACCGCCGCCTTGTTAAGGAACGGAAGCGCGTATACTCCATCAGGGCGCTGGCCTCGGGGCAAGACGCCGGATATATGTTCGCATCCTGACAATTCTTGTCGCAAGATCATTTCTCTTGACTCCAGGGCGGGGCCATATATGTCCGCAATGACATGCTGTGCCGTGTGGCTGCTAAGCATGCTCAGGGCAGGCAC
>CALMTS010000140.1 GCA_937872685.1 uncultured Desulfomicrobium sp. | reverse complement strand
CACGGCGTGCAGCATCTCCCTGGGGGATGCGTATCCATGCAGCCCGGCGTACGCGGAATTCATGGAGATATAACAATTTTTACGGCCTATGGAGCACATTCCGATGGGAGCGAGTTCGTACATCTCGCGATACCTCAAATCGGTCGCGGTTTCCCGTTTTCCCGCGAGCCGCCTCGTTCTGGAGGTGATATCCCGAACGAAAACGATGACGCCCGTCGGCTCTTTGCCGGACGTGTCCTTGATGGGATAGGCACTGAATTCAATGGACCTTGTGGCGTCGGAAGACGTGATTTCGAGCACTTCGAACTCGTTGTGCCCGGAATGCAAAGCCCTGACGGCCGGGCAGCGGGAACAGCATTCGCCCATCTGGTGAAAAACCTCGTGGCACTTCCGCCCGACTGCCGGGAGCTCCTCGGCGTACCAGCGGATCATGGTCGGGTTGGCGTAGCGCACGGTCAGGTCCGGGGCGAGCACGCTGATGCCTTCCTCGATGCTGCCGAGCAGGGTCTCCAGGAAAGCCTCGTTGGCGAGAATCTGCTCCTCGAAGGCCTTGCGCCGGCTCATGTCGTGATGGGTGCCTGTGATGCGGACGGGTTCCCCGGAGGTGCTCCTCTCCATGAGTTTCCCTCTGGCGTGGATCCATTTGTAAGATCCGTCCTTGCACAGGAGGCGGTACTCGAAATCGTAGAATTCGGTCTCCCCGCGCCGGTGCGCCGCCAGCATGTCCATGGCCGGCCGCCGGTCGTCGGGATGGAGCATTTCTTCCCACCGGTCGATGGTCAGTTCGAATTCGTTCCCGGCGTAGCCGAGCATGGCCATCCACATGGGCGAATGCTGCACCTTGCCGGAGGGGATGTCGTAGTCCCAGACCGCCCCGCGCGAAGCTTCCAGGGCGAACTTCCAGCGCTCCTCGCTGGCTTCGAGGGCTTGCCGGGCCTTGAGCAGTTCCGTGACCTCGAACTGCAGGTGGACGACCTGGGCCACAGCGCCCTCGGCGTCGAGGACAGGGGCGCTGCGCAGGAGCCAGTGTTTGCCTTCCGGTGTGCGGAAGCTGCCGTTCTGGACGGCCTTGGTCCGCAAGGCCCTGAGCGCCGTACAGAAGGCGCTTCCTTCGGGACCGTTTTCCCCCGGTTTTTCTCGCCCGCCGTCGCTGCGGGTGGTCAGGAGGCGCGAGGGCGTTTCCGTGACGGGAGTGTTGGACCAGACAATGCGGAACTGGGGATCGAGCATGACCACGGAGACGTCGCGCAGGTTTTCCAGGATGGTGCTCTGCACTTTCTGCTGCTCGCGCAACTGGAATTCCAGGACCTGACGCTGCTGGATTTCGTCGCGCAGCATGCGGGTCAGTTCCTCCAGCTCATTCTTGCGCCGGGCCAGGCGCTCGTTCGGGCTCTCACCGAGGGCCGGCGTGAGGGTGTCGAGGTCGGAGAGGAACCGGGCGAAGGCGGTCATGTTCGATTTGATGAGAACGGTCGTGCGGTCGGACAGCTTGCCGGCCAGCGCCATGAGGACTTCGGGGTCCTCGCCCAGGAACCTGGCCAGGGCGTGGATGCGTTCCTCGGTCAGGGGGGCGTTTTCGCCGCGCTCCAGTTTGCTGAGGTAGGAGTGGTGAATGCCGATGCGCTTGGCCACGCTCCGGATGGAATATCCCGAGTGCTTGGCGGACAGCGCTTCCCGGCGCTCTTTGATGTAACTTCCGAGGGAGCTCATGTGTCTAGTATGAGGTAGCCATTATTTTTGGTGCAAGCATTTTTTTGTCTGACGCGAAAACTTGTTACAAAAAATATTTTTCGGAATTTATATTTTGAAATCCGTTTGTTGCCATCATTTTTCCGTCATACGCATTTGGCCGGAGAGGCGCGGCCTGTCCCAGGGCGCGGTAGTCGCTGCGCGGAAACACGGTCATCAGTCAGTCGACGAAAATTTTGTTGCGAGGCGAAAAATGCATTGACCATGAGAAAGTGGCTATCACATACTCTCCATAATGGGGCCTGATGCGACACGTTGGAGCCGATTTTTTGGGGCGCCGGTCGCCGGAGAGCTGCGGCACGTGCGAGCGCTTCCCGTTGACGTCAGAAGTGTCGTTCCATGTCAGGCAACCCGGCGGAGGACGGACGCGATCATGAAGAGCCTGTTCACGAGCCACCCAGGCGCAAGGGATGTTGACCCTTGCGCAATCCTTCCTTCGTACGCGCCATGCGGCATTCGGGGCGATTGCGGAGGCCCTGCGGGTCCGGAAGGGGCGGCATCGTCGCGCGCGGCGCTGGCGAAGGGCCGTCCTGCCTGGGTCCTGTGGACAATCCTGACCGCATCCCTGCTGTTCGTGATGTTTGCCGGCAGCGCCTGGGGCAGAGGGGAGCGGGTGCTTCTGATCAGTTCTTACCACCCTGGTTTTCCCACATTCTTTCAGCAGATAGGCGGTTTGCGCGAGGCCCTGGACCCGGCTGGAGTAGCGCTTGATGTCGAGTTCATGGATACCAAGCGGTTTCCCGTGAGCGAGGCTGCGCCGCGCTTCCTTGAAATGCTGCGTTTCAAGCTGGGCTCGCTCCCGGCCTACGACGCCGTGGTTACGGCCGACGACGCCGCCCTGCGTTTCGCCATGGACCACGGCCCGGAACTCTTCCCGGGCGTGCCGGTGGTCTTTCTCGGGGTCAACGACCAGGCCCTCGCCCATGGTCTGAGCGGCACTCCGGGCTTTACCGGGGTCATTGAATCTGTGTCCATGGCCGAAACCCTGCAGGACATCCGCGCCCTGCGGCCGGGTGCCGGGGCCGTGTACGCCGTGGTCGACGGGCAGCCCGGCGGGCGCGGCGACCTGCGGACCTTCCTTGCGCAGCAGGAGCGCTTCCGGGATCTTGCGCTGCGTGTCCTCGACCTGGAAACGATGACCTGGGACGAACTCGGCGGCAGGCTGGCCGCCGTGCTGAAAAGCGATGCGATCCTGCTGCTTTCGGCCTACCGGGACCGCGATGGGGACGCCAGGTCCTTCGAGGACGGCCTCGGGTTTGTCCTCCGGCATTCCGCTGCGCCCGTGTTTCACCTCTGGGAGCATGGGATCGGCCAGGGCATTGTCGGGGGCAAGGTCATCTCCCACAGGGAGCAGGGGCGTCTTGCCGGAGGTCTCGTCCTGCGCATTCTGGGCGGCGAGGCGGCGCAGGCATTGCCCGTGGTCGAGGGCGACGATGCCAACATGCATGTCTTCGACCATGCGGCGCTTCTGCGCTTCGGCCTCGACGAATCCCGCCTGCCGGCCGGGAGTGAAGTCCGGGGCCGGCCCGTTTCCGTCTTTTCCCGCTACATGCCGCAAATCCTTCTCGCGGGCGCTTTCTTCTGCGTCCTGCTGGCCCTGGTGGCGGCGCTTCTGAGCCATGTGTTCCGTCTGCGCCGGGCCAAGGCCAGGCTCATGGAGAGCGAGGCCCGCTACAAGGCCCTCTTCGACGCCAATGCCGACGGCATCCTGGTGGCCGAGAGCGCGACCAGGCGGTTTGTCTTCGCCAACCCCGCCGTGTGCCGCATGTTCGGGTATTCCGCAGAGGCATTCCGCACGCTCGGCGTGGAGGACATCCATCCCCGGGAACATCTCCGGCAGGTCTTCGCCAATTTCGCACTGCAGGCCACGGGGGAAAAGGACATCGCCGAGGATACACCGTGCCTGCGCAGCGACGGGAGCGTCTTTCCGGCCGACATCAGGAGCTTTCCCCTGGAAATCGACGGGATGGCGTGCGCCGTCGGCCTGTTCCGCGACATGACCGAACGCAGCCATGCCCTCGAAGCCCTGCGCAATGCCCGGGATGCTGCCGATGCGGCCAACCGCAGCAAGTCGGAATTTCTGGCCAACATGAGCCACGAGATACGCACCCCCCTCAACGGGGTGGCGGGCATGCTGCAGCTTCTGGAGCAATCGTCACCTACGCAGGAGCAACAGGAGTACATCGGACTCGCTCTGACCTCATCCATGCGGCTGACACGGCTGCTGGCCGACATCCTGGACCTGTCGCGCATCGAGGCGGGCAAGCTGGTCCTGGAGGCCAGGCCCTTCAGCATGGAGGACGTCCGCCAGGCGACGCTGTCTCTTTTGTCCATGGCCGCCCGCGAGAAGGGGGTCGCTCTTGAGTTCGAACTGGATGACCGCCTGCCGGGAACCCTGGTGGGGGATCAGGCCCGTCTGCAGCAGATCATCTTCAACCTGGCCGGGAACGGCATCAAGTTCACCGAGCGGGGCAGCGTCCGTGTTCAGGCGAGTCCGTTGCCCGCAGGCGTCGACGGGCGCATCAGGGTGCTCTTCACCGTCTCGGACTCCGGCATCGGCATTTCCGACGACCTGCTGGAAAAGATCTTCAGCCCCTTTGTCCAGGGGGAGGCGTCCTATGTCCGCAAATTCCAGGGGGCCGGCCTTGGTCTTTCCATTGTGCGCAGGCTGGTGCGGCTCATGGGCGGAACCCTGGCCGTGGCGAATTGGCCCGACGGGACGGCCTTTCACCTCTCCCTGCCCTTCGGGCTTCCCGCGGGTTCGGCCGCATTGCCCGATGCCGCCGCGGTTTCCGGACAGGATGCCGTCCGGAGGCTGAAAATTCTCGTTGCCGACGACGACGCCGTGAGCAGGCAGGTCGTGGAGTTGATGCTCGGCAGGGGCGGGCATTGCGTCACGGCTGTCGCCGACGGCAGACAGGCCCTCGACCGCTTCCGCGAGGAGCGTTTCGACCTTGTGATCATGGACATCCAGATGCCTGTCATGGACGGGGCGGAGGCCACCCGGGCGATCCGGTCCGACGCGTCCCTCGGGGAAAGGTCCGGGACGCCAGTCATCGCCATGACGGCATACGCCATGCGTGGCGACCGGGACAAATTTCTGGCCGCGGGGATGAACGG
>CALMTS010000139.1 GCA_937872685.1 uncultured Desulfomicrobium sp. | reverse complement strand
AAGATCATCATCATTTCCAAGAAGACCGGCGGAGTCCTGTGGGAATACGGCGGCTGTTATGACGGCGAGTGGGGCAAGCTCGGCGCACAGCACGACGCGCACGTCATTCCGGAAGGACTGCCCGGCGAAGGCAACATCATGGTCTTCGATAACGGCATGGGCCTGCCCAGCGTCAAGGAGTCCGAGGCCTACTGGGGCATTGACCATTCCCGCGTCCTGGAGATCGACCCCAAGAAGAAAAAGATAGTCTGGCAGTATTCCCACGAAGACGAGGAATGGGATTTCCCCATCCAGCGCAACTGGCTTTTCAATGCCCCGTTCATCTCCGGCGCCGAGCGTCTGAAGAACGGCAACACCCTGATCTGTGACGGCCCCAACGGCAGGCTCTTCGAAGTGACCAAGAAGGGCGAGATCGTCTGGGAATTCATCAACCCCGACCGCAAGGCCATCTTCAGGGCGTATCGCTATACGAGCGACCACCCCGCCTTGCAGGGCAAACTGTAATGAATCGCGCATCCGGCCGGCACAGGGCCGGCCGGATGCCGCGCGACGTCTGCACCTCCAACATGAAGGACATACAACCATGAATCTGAAAACTCGAATCGCTTGCGCCCTGATCGCGGCACTGCTCGGTATCGTGACGATTTCCCCCGCGCTCCATGCATCGGGCGACAGCGCGCCAGCCGGTACCCAGACGGAAACGCCGGCAGACGGAAACGGCACTGAAGAAGGCCCGACGATGCCTCATTATTGAGAAAACAAGCGCAGCTCCGGTTGCGCTTTTTTTTTCAAAAACGGTTTTTGAAAAGCAGATTGTCGTCCACGCAGGACGCAACCCCTCGTGGCCCGGGTGGTCCGACAGAAAGGCTCATGCCCAGGCGTGAATGTGATTTTTCCCGTCCTTCTCCAGAGTGAAAAACAGCCTCGCGAGAGCACTCACGCCTCCAGGCGTTTTTCCTGAATCGAAATCTAGCTGACCTGTATCAATCGTCATGGCCTGGAGGGTTGAATGAAAAACAAGAGCAGTCGCAGTCTGCAGGTGCTGATGGCCGCGTCTGTCGCGGTGATCGTGACAGTGGTGCTGAGTGTCCTCGGCGGAGTTGATTATTACCGCGCACGCTCCCAGATGACTGATGCGTTGCGTCAGGATTTGTCCAGTATTTCTGCGAGACTGAGTGTCAATCTGCTCGCGCCTCTGTGGGACATGAATTCCGATGGCGCCAGAGGGGTTCTGGAAAGCGAAATGACCAACCGCAATCTTTTTGCCGCGGTGGTCATGCATAAGGAAAAGGTGGTGACCGGTGTGGGGCGTGATGAGTCCTGGGCGCTGGTCACCCTGGAAAAGCCAGTGGAGCCGGGTGATTACGAGATCATGTCCGTACCGTTGGTGTACGAGCGCAGCGGGAAGAAAAACGACATGGGCGAACTCACGCTCTACATGAGCAAGCGCTTTTTGAACGAGGCGCTGCGGGGAACCCTTTATGACACCATCCTGCGGGTCGTCGTCGTCGACGCCATTCTGGTGCTGGCCATGGTCGTGCTCGTCCGGCGAATGGTCGTCCGGTCCCTGCACAAAATGATCGCCATGCTCAAGGACATCGCGCAGGGCGAAGGGGATTTGACGCGGCGGTTGCAGGACAATTCCGGGACGGAGATCCAGGAACTGGCGGATTGGTTCAATTTGTTCATCGATAAGATTCATGCCCTCATAAGCGAGGTGATTGGCAATGCACGCCAGCTCGGGATGTCCGCCGACAATTTGCTGGGTCTTGCCTCCACCCTGACCTCCGCCTCCGAGTCCATGGCCGGTCAGTCCAACAACGCGGCTTCGGCCCTGGGCGCCATGAGCGGAAACATGAATTCCGTTGCTTCGGCCATGGAGGAGTTCTCGGTCAATATCGGCACTGTCGCAACGTCTTCCGAAGAGATGAGCGCGACCATCTCCGAGATTTCCCGGAATACGTCCAAGGCCAAGCAGATCACAGGCAATGCGGTAGACAAGGCCGCCGAAGCTTCCGGCCGGGTCAACAAGCTCGGTGCGGCTGCCAAGGAGATCAGCCAGGTCACGGAGACGATCACGGCGATCTCTTCCCAGACCAATCTGCTTGCGTTGAACGCGACGATAGAAGCTGCCCGGGCTGGCGAGGCCGGGCGCGGGTTTGCGGTAGTGGCCAACGAAATCAAGGAACTCGCCCTGCAAACCGCCCGGGCCACCGAGGAAATCAGGACGAAGATTCAGGGCATTCAGGATGCAACGGGGACCACGGTCGAGGAAATACATCAGATCAGCCGGATTGTCGGCGATGTCGACCAGATCGTGGCCACGATCGCTGCCGCTGTGGAGGAGCAGTCCGTCACCACCCGGGATATTGCAGACAACGTCGGGCAAGCTTCTCTGGGCGTACAGGAAGTTAATGAGAACGTTGCCACCGCCGACAGTGTCACGCGGGAGATCGCGGCAAGCATGTCCAGGGTGAGCTCCACGTCCAGCGAGATTTCCAGCATGGCCGGGACGGTCCAGGAGAATTCGGAAGTCCTGAACGGGTTGGCGAAGGGGTTGAATGCGCAGGTCGGAAAGTTTCGGGTTTGAACGGTACGCTGGCTGTTTCCTTTATTTGGTTCGAAGTGTCATGCAGTTTGACGTAAGAGAGATTGCAAAGTGGAAGGAGCATTTTTATTTATCAACTTCATAAAGAGAGGTGTTTATGACGAATCGTATTTTTTTATTGGTAGCAATGGTATGTCTGCTTGTCTGTCCGTGGGCATATGCGCAAGATGTGCTCATAGCTACTGGGGAATACCCTCCGTACACCTCGGAAAAATTGGCTGGTAACGGTTTTTCGGCCGAAATCGTGACCGCAGCTTTCGCCGCATCCGGAGTTACGGCAAAGTACGAGTTTCTGCCTTGGAAAAGATGTGAAGCAGGTGTCGAATCCGGTGACTACTATGGGACCATCCCGTATCTGAAGACGCCTGAGAGAGAGCAGCGGTTTACATATTCCGATGCATTTTATGTATCTCGGAGTTCATTTTTTTACATGAAGGATTCTCATCCAGATTTTGCATACTCTTCGATTTCTGACATGAAGAAATATGTACTCGGAGGGGCTGCGGGATATTATTACGAGAAGGCTTTTGCGGATGCGGGACTCTATGTTGAATATGCGGATGACGCCAAGTCATCCCTGAAGAAGTTGCATGCCGGCAGGGTGGATTTTTTCCCTGAAGATGATCTGGCGGCCTGGGCGATGATCAAGGAACTCTTCCCGGGCGAAGAGGGCAAATTTGCCGCGACGGAAAAAGCTTTCAACGAAGACCCACACTATATCATGGTTTCAAAGAAGTTTGCCGGTGCCGATGAACTGACCCGCAAGTTCAATGAAGGACTTGCAAAGATCAAGGCCGACGGAACGTATGACGGGATCATGAAAAAATATGGCCTGATGAAGTGAGCAGTATTTCCGAAGCCGGTGCGCGGTGACCTTACGCTGCTCCGGCTTCGGAAAACGAACGGGAATTTCGAAATCGGAGTGTCTGGAGGTGAAAATGGTCATGACGAAGAGAAGCATTATTCATCTCGCCATTTGTACTGTGCTCTGCGTCGCCCTGGCCAGGACCGCATCGTCCACGGAGATTCTTCCGATAGCATTGGGGGAGTGGCCTCCGTACGTCAGTCAGAGCCTGAATGGATACGGGGCGGCCCCTGAAATCGTGATGCAGGTATTTGCGGCTATGGGGGTATGCCCCGCATTTGCATTCTACCCATGGAAAAGGGCGGAACTTATGGTCAAAAGCGGAGACGTGTGGGCGTCATGTCCGTGGTTTCGAACGGCTGGGCGAGAGATGGAGTACGCGTTTTCCTCCGAACCGCTGTTTTCGTCCTCGACGCTGATATTCTACCATGCGCTCAATCCCGCATTGCCCAAGAATCTTGAGACGATAGGTATCGATGGTCTCAAGGATTATCGGTTCGGAGGTGTGCATGGATACTATTATGAAAAATTTTTCATCAAGGGAGGGTATTCATATTTTCCGGCTTCTTCGAGCGAGCAGGCATTTCGAATGTTGCAATCTGGCCGCGTAGATTTCGTCATAGAAGATTCTCTGGTCGGTAAGTCAATTATAAATAAAATTTATTATAAAAATAATAATATCTTGTCGTTAAAAACAAAATTTTATGTAAATAATATGTATATGATTTTCCCAAAAAAATCAAAATACGATAAAAAATTCATTCAAGAATTTGATGCAAGACTTAAAATATTTAAAAAAAGTTTATTATATAAAGAAATACTCAATAATTATGGTGTTGATGCGGATGAATTTGAGCATATAAATTCAAAATTTACTCTTCCCTGAACAATCAGGATAAATTTATGATGGGTGGTGTATTAGAAAAATCAGTTTTTATGTGACGAATCTGTGAGTTGCCGCCTAGAATTTCTACTGATTGACCTGAAAATTTATTCTGAATGTAGTTTGCGTTGATGATATCGAATCCCGCCGCGTTGCGGGAATGCCTGTGCGTTTGTTCGCACGATTTGCACGCTCCTGCGCGCCCCTTCGCGCGCAGGAGCGTGTTCGTTTATAATTAGTTATTTAATTTTAGATAGATAATGCTTTTTGGTGGTTGGCATGGTTAGTGCGTTTATTGCGATTGAGAACGTGCGAGGGTTAAATATGTAATGAAAACAGATTGTTAGGCTTCGCAAAAAGCGTTCCCTGATGATGCCCGGTCATTTTTCGTTTGGAGAATCGTCTCCAAGGCAAGATTATCAAGGAGGAAGTGATGAAAAAAATGTCAATGGTGAGCTTGATCGCGGCAGTGCTGTTCTGCCTGACAAGCGTTCTTCCGGC
>CALMTS010000138.1 GCA_937872685.1 uncultured Desulfomicrobium sp. | reverse complement strand
CCATGCTGTCCCTCGCCGTCCTGCTGCTCATCGTGCTCGCCGCCCTGGTCCTCTTCATCGGCGGCTGGCTTCCCGTGGACGTGGTGGGCCTGCTCGTCCTCGCCGCCCTGGCCCTGAGCGGTCTGGTCACCCCGGAAGAGGCCGTGTCCGGGTTCAGCAGCCCGGCCGTGATCACCGTGTGGGCCATGTTCATCCTCTCGGCGGGGCTGACGCGCACGGGCGTGGCCTACCGCATCGGGCAGCCGCTGCAGCATTTCGCGCGGGGCGGCGAAGCCGTGCTCGTCATCGCCCTCATGGCCGCGGCGAGCCTGCTCTCGGCCCTCATCAACACCACCACCGTGGCCGCCATCCTCATGCCCGCCACCATGGACCTGGCCCGCCGCAGCGGCAGGCCGCCGGCGCGCCTGCTCCTGCCCATGGCCCTGGGCTGCCTGCTCGGGGGCCCCTTCACCGGCATCTCCACGCCGCCGAACATCCTGGCCACCGACGCCCTGCGGGCCGCGGGCCTCACCCCCTTCGCCCTGTTCGACTTCACCCCCATCACCGCCGCCATCGTCGTGGCCGGCATCGCCTTCACCGTCGTGGCCGGCCGCCGCCTCCTGCCCAGAGGATCCGGAACGGGCAAGGACCGGGGAGGCATCGAGTCGTCCTACCAGTTCGGCGCGCACATCTTTTCCATCGAGCTGCCAGCGGCCTCCCCCCTGGTCGGCCGCAGCCTGGCCGAGAGCCGCCTGGGCTCGGCCCTCTATCTGACGGTCGTGGGCCTGCACCGTGCGGACGCGCTGATCCTCTCGCCCCGGGCCCAGGAAACCCTGCAGGCCGGCGACACCGTCATCGTCCATGGCCAGGCCGGCGAATTCAGCCGCTTCCACGGCAGCAGCCATCTGCGCGTCGAACCCGAGGGACGGGAGATCGGGGAAGTCCTGCACAGGCTGGACGTGGCCGTCGGACGCATCGGCAAGGGTTCGCCGCTGATCGGCCGGAACCTGGCCGAAAGCGGGTTGCGCCGCGACCACCGCGTGCATGTCCTGGCACTGGGCGCCCCGTCGGGCGAATGTCTTGGGGAATTCAGGAGGCACCAATTCCAGGAGGGCGACGTGCTCGTCCTGCAGGGGGAGCATGAAGCGCTGCGGCGCGTGGCGGACCAGGGCCTGGTCGAAGGCCTCGCGTCCATGGCCGAATCCCCGCTGGACGCGCCCAGATGCGACAAGCTCAGCCTCTGCGCCGTGAGGGTGCCGGAAGGGTCGGTCCTGGCCGGGCACAATCTGGTCGAGAGCCGCCTGGGCAACGCCTTCGGGCTGACCGTGCTGGCCCTGGTCAGGGACGGGGACATCTCCTGCCTGCCGGCCCCGTCGGAAACGGTCCGGGCCGGTGACCTGCTGGTCATGCAGGGGCACAAGCGCGACATCGACGTCTTCGAGGGCCTGCAGGAGCTGGAACTGTCCGAAAAGTCGTCGAGCCTCGCCGCGGAGCTGGAATCCCAGCAGATCGGCATGGCCGAGGTGCTGCTCTCCCCCAGGACGACCCTGGCCGGGAAGACCCTCAACGACCTGCTCTTTCGGGACCACTACGGTCTGAGCGTGCTGGCCATTCTGCGCAAGGGCCGGCCCCTCCGCACGGGCCTGCAGGAACTGCCCCTGCAGTTCGGCGACGCCATGCTGGTGTACGGCCCGCGGCAGAGCCTGGAGGCCGTGGCGCGCGACGACGACTTCCTGGTCCTGGACCAGGCCGCGGCCCAGGCGCCGCGCCTGCACAAGGCGCCCCTGGCCGCCGCGGTCATGGTCGCCGTGCTGGGCAGCGCCATCCTGGGCCTGGTGCCCATCGCCATCGCCGCGCTGAGCGGCGTGGCGGTCATGGTCGCCACGGGGTGTCTGAAGATGGAAGAGGCCTATCAGGCCATAGAGTGGAGGGTGGTGTTTCTCATCGCCGGCATGCTGCCCCTCGGCGTGGCCATCGAAAACACCGGGGCGGCGAGCATGGGCGCCGAGGCGCTCATCTCCCTGGTGGGCGGGCTCGGCCCGCGCTGGGTCGTGGCGGCCCTCTTCGGGGTCACGGTGCTGGGCACGCAGGTCATCCCCACGTCCGCGCTGGTGGTGCTCATGGCCCCCGTGGCCCTAGACGCGGCATCACGCCTGGGCATCTCGCCGCAGCTGCTGATGATGACCGTGGCCATCGCCGCCTCGTCGAGCTTCGCGAGCCCCCTGTCCCACCCGGCCCATCTGCTGGTCATGGGGCCGGGCGGGTACAGGTTCACGGACTACGTCAAGGTCGGCGTGCCGCTGACGGCCGTTGTCATGCTCGTGTCGGTCTGGCTGCTGCCCATCCTCTGGCCGGCGTGAGGCCCGCCACCGGAGGGGCCTTTGGATCAGGCGTCGCGCCTGTCCTCGGGTTCCTCCACGGGCTTGACGTCAATGGGGTCCGGTTGGCTGACCGCCGACCTGAAATTCCTGATGGAGCGACCAAGGTCGCTCCCGATGCGCGGCAGGTTCTTGCCCCCGAAAACAATGAGGGCGATCACCAGAACGATCAAGAGTTCCTGAACACCGATACCGAACATGGATGCCTCCTGGGCATTGTTCCTGAACGCCTTTGCCTCCGGTGCGGGGCACCGCGAGCCGGGGACGCCTTCAGGTGACGAGTGGTCCGGAAGCCTTGAGCCCACCATGGGCTCGCGGGACCTCCGGCGTGGTTGATCCGGGCACGATTCCCCAAACTTCGGGAGCGGACCCCCATGGCCCGCCCCCACACATTTTTTCTTTACCGGCTTCCCCTGTCCGTGGGATGAAACCGCATTTCATTCAGTATTTCCGGAGATCCAATGGGCATTCGCTACAAGTTGCTCACCCTTTTGCTGCTGATTTCCCTCGCCCCTCTGCTCGTTGTCGGAGTCAGCGTCAAACGCGACCTGGTCCGCCTGGGCGATGAGCTGGCCGCACGCAGCTCGGGAACCCTTCTCCGGAAGGCCAGCAACGGGTTGCAGCGGATCGTCGAGGACCATGCCCGTGTCCTGCGGCGCGAAAAGCAGCTGCTGGAATCCAGCACGCAATTTCTGGCCTCCAGGATCGAAGGCATCCTCTACGGGCACGAACACGCGGCCGCCGGCACGAAGTTCACGCCGTCAGCAGCCCAGGTCCTGGCTGCGAAGGAAGATTATTACTTCCTCCATCTGCACGGCCGCCAGAACCTCGATGTGGACTTCGACGTCCTCGACGAGAAGGGCCCCTCTGCGGCCATCCCGCCGGACTCTTTCAAATCCATGCTGCTGCCGCTGCTGAAAGAGATAAAATTCAAATACCCCGAACTGGTGCTCTGGATCGACATCCGGCTCCAGGACTCGGCGAAAATCACATACCCGAAATCCATCGCGGACATCTTCGTGCGGGACGCGCTCTACGAACAGGCCGCTCCGGACCATGCGCGCGAACTTTCATGGTCCTTGCCGCAGATCGACATGCGGACCCGCATGCTCGTCTTCAACGTCACCGTTCCGATCAAGGATGCCGGGGG
>CALMTS010000137.1 GCA_937872685.1 uncultured Desulfomicrobium sp. | reverse complement strand
GATTTTTTGTGGTTCAGCCTCGGATAATCTGTTTATGGGCTCGTTTTGAAGTGGGAGGATGTCCTTGGACAAGAGTGTGGTGGATTTTTTGGCCATTTTTTCTCCTGAATCTCATGTGCCGGCCTATATGGTCGGATTTGGTGTGTTGTGCGCCGCAATAGTTTTGCTTTGTTCGTATATGAACGAGGCCTTTCCCAAGAAGTACTTCGACAAATTAGGGCTTGTGTCTCTTCAGAATCACTACCGGAAACTTCAAAGTGTTACATGAACCGCCGTGTACGGAACCGTACACACGGTGGTGTGGAAGGACGGCAGGGGGCGCCTCCTAGCCGATTGCTTCAGTTCCGATCAGTTCTTTCCCCAGTCGGAATATTCGCTGCAGCGCTGCGATGATCAGGTGGTACAGTACATGACGACATGATGGTCCGAGGGAATTTTGTTCGCTTTGGCTGGACTGCGCTTAGATATTTAGCTCATCATGGTGCCCAGCGTCTTTCAAGTGATGAATAATACGGTCTTTACCCCGTTATGGCATTTTGGCAGCCAGATCTTTATTCTGGTTTTGACAGGAAGAAAAATGACCATCATAATGAGCAATGAATTATAGTAAAGTCATTAGAATGGTCATTCGGGGAAACCGTGGCGAAGCTCAGAGCGTATTCGAAGTATGCAAAGGATGCCGTATTCTTGCTGGGGCAACACATCAAGCTTGCCCATAAGCAACGCAAATGGTCCGAGATGAACCTGACGGAGCGTGCAGGAATTTCCCGTACGACGCTGCAAAAGATAGAGGCCGGGGAGATGACGCCGGGCATCGGCCTTGTCTTTGCGGTTGCCTCATTGGTGGGAGTGTCTTTGTTTGAACTGGACGATCAGCGTCTGGCAACCAGCATCGATGTAACCCAGGCGAAAATAGCCCTTCATCCAAAACGGATCAGAGTGCAAACAAAGGTCGCCGATGATGATTTCTAGTAAAAATACTCAGTTATGATTTGTATAAAATTTTAAAGTCAAGATTTTCATATGAAAAATATCTGCGCAATAGTTGTAACATACAATAGATTTGAATTGCTGCGGTTATGCATCGAGAGCCTGCTCGGGCAACAGTTGCTTGATGGCATCATCGTCGTGGACAACTGTTCGAACGACGAAACCCAAGTCTATCTTTCCGCTCTGGCGAACGAAAATTTTCATGTGTTTCGCATGACCGGGAACACGGGCGGTGCCGGGGGATTTCATTACGGACTGCGTAAGTCACTGGAACTCGGCTATGCACATTCCTGGATCATGGATGACGACGCGGTGCCAAGGGTTGGCGCGTTGGATGCGCTACTGAAGGCGGCGGAGGTATTAAACTGGAATTTCGGGTGGCTGTGCAGCAAGGTCGTCTCGGAACAGGGAAACGTGATCAACATTCCGATCATGGATATGTCGCGCAACGAGGCCGGATGTCCGCGCTGGGCCGACCTGCTCGAACACGGCCTGGTCAAGGTCCGACGCTCGACATTCGTTTCGGTCCTTGTGCCCAATGCAATGCTCAGAGTACATGGCCTGCCGATACAGGAAATGTTTATCTGGGGAGATGACAACGAATTTACAATGAGGTTGAGTGATAGGCACGCTTGTTATATGGTTGGATCGAGTATTGTGATGCACATGCGTAGAAGCAGTACTTCGCTGTCTGTCTATACGGAAGAGAGTAGAGTGAGGATACCGCTTTATTTTTGCTTTTACAGGAATGAAGTATATTGCATCAGGGTGTATGAAAAATTTTTCTATCGGAAAGTAACTGCAGTTATGCGTTTGGTTTCCGCTGTTCTCCTCATTCCGTTCCGATCACGGACTCATGTGCTGTTGCGGATGGCTGTAGTCATCCGGGGCGTCGCTGCCGGGCTGTTCTTCCGGCCGAGGATCGCGATGCCGTGAAGACGCGGCGATAGCACCACCGTCTTTCCCTCCGATCAGCCTGGGCCGAAGCCTCACAGGCGCAAGCCGACTCTCGGCCGGGCCAGGGGTTCCATGCGCACGCCGACTGCATCCAGGAACGCCCTTGCCGCTCTTCGCAATCTGCCCTTGCGCCACAAGGGGTTTTTCGACGGATGGGGAAGGCGGCGTGTAATCCCGGCCAGTTGGTAGTACCTGTCCAGTATGTCCGTCGTGTTGAGCACATGCTCCTGGGTATAGAAACTGTAATGCGCGACGCACGTTTCTCCGACGATCCGCCCGAACCGTCCCGTCCGCAGGGGCAGTGCCGCCGAAATCCATTCCTCGTCGCTGACATGGTCCGGGCAGAACAGGGGGCCGTACCTCACGACGTCCTCGCCGAAAAATCCGATGCAGTTGATGGAATAGCGCGAAAGCGACACCGTGCTCTTCGGGAGGCGGATCCGCTGTCCTCGGGACAGCATGGTCAGAAACGCCCTGTGCAGCATCGCCGCAAACCACGGGTCTTTCCAGCCCGTCGGGCACGAGGCCTGCGCCGTAAGTTCCCGGTCCGTGTCGAGCAGCCCGTGCTGCTGCAGGAGCCAGGAGCACAGTGCGTTGTTCACGACCAGCGGAGACCACCAGAGATGGCTCCCCTTTTCCGCAACGGCGGCGTCGAGAAGGGCGGACGCCGTGTTTTCCTCGAGATAGACGATGTCGTCATCCATCTTGATGTAAAAGGCGCCTGGGTCAGTGCACGCAGCATAGAACCCGTTGATGGAGCGATTGCTCCCGTTCGCGCCTTCACGCCTGAGTATTCTGATCCTGCCGGATTTTTTTTCGAGGGAATCGACATAGGCCCTGTCGTGAACGTCGCGGCAATTGTCCCAGACATGCCATTCTGCGATGTTCCGGTCCCGGAGGATGTAATGCGTCAGCAACTCCAGGTAGGCGCGCCTCCCCGCCGGGGTCACGGCGATGATCCTATATGTTTTCATGCCGCGCCCTTCTCCTGAACAGGATGACGAACGATACCATCGCGGCGGTGACAAAGCACTCCGCGAGCAGTGTGCCGATTGCCGCTCCGGCCGCGTGCCTGAAATGGATCAGCGGCCAGATGATGACGAGGCTGATCATCCCGGACGAGGCGAGGATTCTGTTGAAGGCCTGCGTCATGTTGTTGGGCAGCATGAACTGCACGCCGATGATGTTCGACAGCCCCACGACGAAGGGCAGCGGGGACAGCCAGCGCAGGATTTCCGCCGCCTGGTCGAAGGAACCTCCCGAGACGAGGTCGATGATTTCCCGGGCGAAAGCGAAAAGCGCCACGCTTGCCGCGAGGGTGATCACAAGGATCGCCGAGCCGGACCGGCGCAGCAACGCGCCGGCTTCGTCCCGGTCTGTGGCGAAGAGATAGCTCATGCGCGGAAAGAGGGCCTGCGATATGGGCCCGAGCAGGCCCTGTGCTGCGGACTGGATCCTGCTGGCCAGCATGAACTGGCCCACGGCCTCGGTGTTGGTCATGACGCCGAGGATGGTGGGGGTGAGGCTCGTGTAGAGCACGATCCAGGCCCGGGAAACGAAGATGGAGCCGCTCTCCAGGAATTCCTCGCGCACCCGCCTGGGATCCGGCCAGTGCCACCGCAGGCCGAGGTGCCTGCGAATCCAGAGCACCGAGGCAAGTCCGCCGATGATCCCCGTGGCGCCAGAGGCGGCGATGACGAACCTGCCGTCGCCGGGAGCGTCGACCAGCAGGAAGACCAGGGGCACCGCAGCGGCGCGGATGAGCAACTGCAGCACGGCTATTTCCCGCATCCTTTCCAGTCCCGCCAGAAGCCAGACCGGAAAGAGCGCTCCCGACAGGATCACGCATGCCCCGTAGGGCGCGAACTCCCCGAAACCGGCGAAGAACGGCGCATGCAGGGCGAGTCCCAGCAGCGTGGCGATCGATATGGCGCAGAGCCCCCACTGGACGGCCCAGCCCGCCAGGAACGCTTCCGACAGGGCCGCCGGTTCATTGCGCAGGGCAGCGATCTTGCGGGTGCCGCTCCAGGAAAATCCCCAATCCGTGAGCAGCGAGAAATACCCGAGGATGACCTGCATCCACGCCACGCGGCCCCATTCCTCAGGACCAAGGACGCGCGTGAGATACGGCAGGGTGACGAGGGGAACCAGATAGCCCAGGGCCTTCACGAGCGCCAAGGCGCCGATGTTCTGAAGAAGACGCGAAGGGGCAGGAATCCCCCGGGGAGAGTGTCGGTGACGTGCGATGGGGCTACCCTCGAATGTGCGCAGGACGCCGGAGCGGCGCGTGAACGCCGCATTTTGCGCGGTGCAGCGGGACGTCGAAAGCCCTCTGCCGGCCTTAAGCCGCGATATCGCGGGATGACGACCGGATATGCAAGGCGGGATGGAAAAACATTCCAACCCGCGGTGTCGCCTGCGATCGGCTTGCTGATTCCGTAGAGGAGCAGGAGGAAACCGTCAATCACCCGGCTTTCCGGGCAGCCCTCGCCGCCAGTCAGCCTGTATTCATCAGGCATGCGCGTCAACGCACATGCACATAAAACACTCAAGGGCCTTCAGGCCGGCCGCTCCGTGGTGGAATCGTTCGTGGAGCATCCCCCCGATGGCTTCAGGCTCGGCAAGCGCGGGCCTGCCCGCGTAATCCGTCGCTGCGCCGGCGCCCAGTCGCGCACCGTAACGCTTGACCCTCGCTCATTATTTTTGCAGGCACGTCGTTGCATCGCCGATGACCCGGCGCTTCCTTTGGGCGCGGACCATGTGCCGGCCGCAGATACAATCGCGACACTCCATGAAAAATTACTATATTCACGACAAGAAAAAGCTGGCGCGCCGGCGCCGGGCCCTCCTGCCGGTCCTGGCCGCCGTGGCCGTCCTGGCCTTCGCCTGCGCCGCGTACCTGGCGTGGACGCCGTGGCAGGATGGCCCCGACACCTTCGTCAACGCCACCGAGGACAACGCCACCATGGGCAACGCCACCACGGTCAATGCCACGGCGGCCGCGGACAGCGTGCCTGAGCCGCCCAGGCGTGAACCCGTGCAGGAGTACCAGATTCGGGACGGTGACACCCTGAGCTCCATCTTCGACCAGCACCTGATCTCGCAGACGACCCTGTTCCAGATCATGGACGCCGACGAGCAGATCCTGGCCCTGGACATCCTGCGGCCCGGCAACACGCTGACGTTCGCGTTCAATGCCGACTGGAGCCTGGAACAGATGACGCTTACCATCAACCCGGCCCGGCAGGTCATCTATCGCCGGGTTGACGCGGAGAATTTCGAGTTCGAGGAGGTCGTCCATCCCGGCAGCTGGGTGCAGCAGACCGTGGCCGGCGGCATCGACGGCAGCTTTTTCCTTTCCGCCCAGAGCGCGGGCCTGAACGATCAGGAAGTGGCGAGCATCGCGGATCTGCTCAAGGGGCGCATCAATTTCCGGCGCGATCTGCAGGCCGGTGACTCCTTCCAGGTCGTGCGCCGTCAGCAGTTCGTCGGCGACCAGTTCACGGGCGAGAGCCAGATTCTGGGCATCCGTATCCTCTGCCGGAAGCGGACCTACGACGCCTACCTGTTCTCGGACGGCAAGTACTACGACCACGATGGAAACAGCCTGATGCGCGCCTTCGTGCGATACCCGTTCAAGGGCAGCCACCGACTGTCGTCGAACTTCAACCCGAGGCGGCACCATCCCGTCACCGGCAGGATATCCCCGCACAACGGCGCCGACTTCAGTATGCCCGTGGGCACACCCGTCTATGCGCCGGGCGACGGCGTCGTGACCCGCGCCTTGCGGCACCAGTTCGCCGGCAATTACATCGAAATCCGGCACAATGACCGCTATTCCACCCGCTACCTGCATCTGAGCAAGTTCCTGGTCCGCAAGGGGCAGAGCGTCAAACGCGGCGACAAGATCGCCCTGTCCGGCAATACCGGCCGCTCCACGGGACCCCACCTGCATTACGAGTTCCATGTCGCCGGACGCCCGGTCAACCCGGTCACGGCTCCCATCCCGATCATGGCCTCCATCCCCAGGAAGGACCGGGCCGCCTTCAAGGCCATGGTGGCGGCGCTGACGGCCGAAATGGACCAGGCCAGGGCCACCTCGGTCACCGCCGAAGCCCCGCAACTCACGGAGGCGACGGGCCAGAACTGACCCCCCCGGCGGGGCGGGTTAACGCTCCGCCGCTCAGGGTGCCTGGCGCAGACCCGCGTTTTTCGCCGACATCGAAGCAATCCGCCATCTGCCGGGGCCGGGCTTACGCCCTGGACAGAATATCAAGAAAAGCAATATCAGGTATTGTTTCTATTAACGGGATCTGTGTGCTATCAGCCTCACCGGAGTTGATGGCGACGGCGTCTGCCCGTATTTTCGGCGGAATTTTCACGATCCTTTCGGGTCAGGGAAGTCAGGATGCAGCCTTTCATCGGATCACGGATCAAGCTCTACCGCTCCATGGCGGGGAAGACCCAGGAGCAACTGTCGGTTGAACTCGATGTGACCAAACAGCACCTCGGGCTCATCGAGCGGGGCGAGTGCAACCCTTCGCTCGACCTGTTGAAACGGGTCTGCCAGGTGCTGGCCGTATCGCCCGCGAATTTCTTCCTCGGCTGCACATGCCGCGACGATGTCTGCGTCAACGAGGATGGAATCAGCGAAGACATCAGCATCGACCCCGTCACCTCCTGCGGCACCTGGATCGTCAACCTGGACGATTCGACGATCTCGTGGTCCGAATCCCTGTACCGCCTCATCGGGGAGTCCCCGAAGCTCAAGCCGTCCCTGAAGAGGTTCGTGCGGCATATCTCCGAACCCTTCAGGGAGGGTTTCCGGAATTTTTACGAGGGGACCATCTCCAACCGGTCTGGCGGGGCGTTCCGCTGCACCATGGCGCGCCAGGACGGCGCGCCCAGGGCCATTCAGATCCAGGCCGACATCGCCCCCTCCGGCCAGGGCGCCGGGGGCCTGGCCTTTCTTTCCATCCTCGACATCACCGACCTCCAGATTTCCCAGCGCATCCTGCTGCACAACCAGCATGACCTGGAGAACATCGTCCAGGAAAAGACGAAATCGCTGCGCCTTGCGGCCGACGGGCTGCAGGAGGAACTGGAGCGCAGGACCCAGGCGGAGCTTCTGCTGCGGGAGAAGAGCAAAGCGCTCATGGAGAGCGAGGCCAATTTCCGTTCGTTTTTCGAGACCGTGGACGACATCTTCCTCATCGCCGACGAGGGGGGCATGATCCTGCACGCCAACCCGGCGGCCGTGTCCAAGACCGGCTACTCCCTCGAAGAGCTCGGGGCCATGCACATCCTGGACCTGCACGAGGCGGAGAAACGGGAAGACGCCCGGGGAATGCTGGAAACCATGCTGCGCGGGGAGTGCGCCGTCTGCGACCTGCCGATCATCACCAGGGACGGGCGGGCCATACCCGTCGAGTCGCGCGTCTGGCCCGGGAAATGGAACGGCAGGCCATGCGTCTACGGAATCTGCAAGGAACAGCTCCGCATCTCCTCCACGCTGCTGCGGCTCATCTGCGACAACGTTCCGGACATGATCTGGGCCAAGGACCTGCAGAAACGCTACATCTTCGCCAACACCGCCATCTGCCGCGACCTGCTTTCGGCTGCGGACTCCGTGGAGCCCGTCGGCAAGACGGACATGTTCTTCGCCGAACGGGAACGGACCCGCTTTGCCGACAACCCCGAATGGCACACTTTCGGCGAAATCTGCCGGGACACGGACCAGATCACCATGGATGCGGGAAGCCCGCAGCAGTTCGACGAGTACGGCAACGTCAAGGGCCGGTTCATGTTTCTCGACGTGCACAAGGCGCCCCTCTTCGACGACCACGGGATCATGATCGGCACTGTCGGCTCCGCCCGGGAGGTGACGGAGCAGAAACGCATCGCCCGGGCCCTGGAGACGAGCAACCAGGCCCTTGTCACCATTCTCGACAGCATCCCCGCCGAAGTCTACGTTTCGGACCTCGCCACGCAGAGGATCCTGTTCATGAACAGGACCATGAAGGCCAGCTTCGGGCGGGACTGTACGGGCGAGGTCTGCCATGAAGCTTTCAGGCATTCCCCCACACCGTGCTCCTTCTGCACGGCGCCGGAGCTTCTGGACCGGGACGGCAACCCTGCCGGCACCGTATCCTGGGAGGGTTTCAACCCCGTATCTGGCCGGTGGCGCCTGAACCACGACCAGGCCATCGTCTGGATCGACGGCAGCATGGCCAAGATTCAGATCGCCACGGACATCACGGACCGCAAGAGCGCCGAAGACGCGCTGCGCATGGAGCGGGACCTCTTCTCCGCGGGGCCGGTGCTGACCATCGTGTGGGAACCTGTCCCGGGCTGGCCCGTGCGCTATGTTTCGGCCAACTCCGAAACGATTCTCGGGTATTCTCAGGAAGAGATGACCAACGGTTCGTTCGTGTACGACACCCTCATCCACCCGGACGACCTGCCGCGGATCCGGGAGGAAGTGGCCGGCCATCTTCGCGGGGACGTGGACCATTTCGAGCAGTCCTACCGACTTTTGACCAAAAGTGGCGAATACGTCTGGATTTACGACTTCACCAAGCTCGTCCGTGACACCAATGGCGAGGTGACCTCCATCCGCGGCTACATGTTCGACCAATCGCGGATGAAGGACATGGAGCGGACCCTGGAAGAGGAGCGCGAGCGTCTGGCCGGAATTCTCGACGGAACCAACGTCGGGACGTGGGAGTGGAACATCGAGACGGGCGAGACCCTCTTCAACGAGCGCTGGGCGGAGATCATCGGCTACACCAAGGAGGAGCTCGCTCCGGTCACGATCCAGACGTGGATGCGCCACACCCACCCCGAAGACCTGCGCAGGTGCATGCTGCTGCTGGAAATGCATTTCGATTTCGAGACGAGTCACTACGAGGCCGAGGCCCGCATGCGGCACAAGGACGGTCACTGGGTCTGGGTGCTGGACAGGGGCAAGGTGTCGTCATGGACGCCCGACGGGCGGCCCGTGATCATGCGCGGCACGCACCAGGACATCACCGAGCGCAAGGCGGTCGAGGAAGCGCTGCGGCGCGCCAACCTCCAGCTGCAGTCCATCATCGAAGCCCTGCCGGGCTCCCTGAACGTTGTGGACGCGGACTTCAACATCCTCAGGTCGAACTCGTTCAAGCTCAACAGCATACGCGCGAAAAGCGGAAAGGAGGTTGGCGCAGGCGGCGGGAAGTGCCATGAGGTCTTTCAGGGCCGACCTTCCCCCTGTCCCTGGTGCAGCATCGGAAAGGTCATTGCCACCGGAGAGCCGTTCAACGAGGTGACGCAGCCGGGCGATCCCCGCGAGGAGATCACCGGCCGGGCCCTGCAGGTGCACCTGAACCCCATCAAGGACGAGACGGGCGCCGTCATCGGCGTGGTCGAATACGGCGTCGATGTCACGGAACTCAGGCAGGCCAAGGAAATGGCCCAGGCGGCCGACAGGGCCAAGTCCGCGTTTCTGGCCAACATGAGCCACGAAATCCGCACGCCCCTGAACGGCATCATGGGCATGCTCGAACTCATGCACCTGACGGGTCTGACCCCGGAACAGACCGACTACGCCGACACGGCGGTCCAATCCTGCAAGCGCCTGGTGCAACTGCTTTCGGACATCCTCGACCTGTCCCGCATCGAGGCCGGGATGCTGGCCCTGCGCCACGAGCCCATGAACATCCCGGAGGTCCTGACCCAGACCCGGGACCTGTTTGCGCCCATGGCCCGGAAGCAAGGCCTGGAATTGGTCCTTTCCGTCGATCCCGCCGTGCCGGAACGCGTCGTCGGCGACCAGGCCCGGCTGCAGCAGGTGCTGACCAACATCGTCGGCAATGCGCTGAAATTCACCCGCCAGGGACACGTCGTTATCGAAGCGTGGCCGCTGCCTTCGCCTTCGGATGCGCGGTGCCGGATTCTGTTCAGCGTCACCGACACCGGGATAGGCATCCCGGACCAGAAGCTCGACCGGCTCTTCAAGCCCTTTTCGCAACTCAGCGAAGGGTACACGCGCGATCACGACGGCTCCGGCCTTGGCCTGTCCATCTGCAAGCGCCTCATGGAGCTCATGGGCGGGGACATCACCGTCCACAGCGATCCCGGTTCCGGCACGGCCATCTTTCTGAACCTCCCCTTCGGGCTGGTTGCGGAGGGGCAGGGCGCGGAGGTGCGCGACCGTGCCGAGGAGCCCGCCGCGGGGCTGGCCGGATCGAGGATACTGCTGGTGGAGGACGACACGGTCAGCAGCCTGGCCGCACGCACGCTCCTGCAGCGCAAGGGGGCGGAGGTCGTGCATGTCAGGGACGGCCGGCAAGCCATCAACGCGTTGCGGGAAAACCTGTTCGATCTCGTTCTCATGGACATCCAGCTGCCCGTCATGGACGGGGTCGAAGCCACGCGAATCATCCGCCAGGGCGGGGCCGGCGAAGACCGGCGCGACATCCCCATCATCGCCATGACCGCCTATGCGATGAACGGCGACGAGGACGGCATCCTCGCTGCCGGCCTGGACGGCTATATTTCCAAACCTCTTGAAATCAGTCGCCTTTTCAGGGTCATATCCGAAATCCTCGCCCTTGGCACCGGCCGGAATCATGCCTTGAACTGATCCGACGGCATTTTCCGTCGGTTTTGCCACCCCGCCGCATGACCTGGGGAGAATGGGGTCAGGCCCGGGACGGGGAGGCGTCCAGGTCCGGCCAGAGATGGCGGGCGTTTTCGCGGTCCATGGCGGCCAGGAAGACGGCCAGGCGCTCGCCGTCGCCGAAGACGCATTCGTGGAAGCGGATGAATTTTCCCTTCTCGGATTTGACCCCGAAATCCCCCACCCGCATCTCGATGCTCTCCAGGCGGACATGGTTCTGCGGCGCCAGGAGCATGTCGCGGATTTCCTGCAGGCACTTCTGCGGGTCGGGTTTTCGCGCCAGCGACGAGAGCCTTTCATTCAGTCCCTCCATTTCGCTGAGCCCCTTGGACACCTTGGCCTTGAGGGATGCCGGGGCGGCGAACGGCCTGTTCTCCCTGAGCGCGG
>CALMTS010000136.1 GCA_937872685.1 uncultured Desulfomicrobium sp. | reverse complement strand
CTAGGGCTTGCGAAAGCCCAGGGCCTGCTCCAGGTCGTCCTGCCCGATGGTCTTCTGGACACCAGTGGCCATGTCCTTGACCACGATCTGCCCCTTTTCCATTTCGTCCTGCCCAAGGATGAGGCAGGTCTTGACGCCGAGCTTGTTGGCCTGGCGCATCTGGGCCTTGATGCTTCTGGCTTCGAAGGACACCTCGCCGGCAAAGCCCCGCTCGCGCAGGCGCTGGGCCAGGAGCAGGGCGGTGTTCAGGGCGCGGGAGTCGAGGACGGCCAGGTAGAAATCGGGCGCAGGCATCTGGGCCTCTCCGTACAGCAGCGCCAGGCGCTCCATGCCGCAGGCGAAGCCGATGCCGGGCAGGTCGGGTCCGCCGAGCTGCCGGATGAGCCCGTCGTAGCGGCCGCCGCCGGCCACGGCGCTCTGGGAGCCTATTTCGCCCGAGACGACCTCGAAGGTGGTGCGCTGGTAGTAGTCCAGGCCGCGCACAAGACGGTCGTTCAGGCGGTAGGGCAGGGCGGCGCTGTCCAGGATGTCGCGGACCTGGGCGAAATGTTCGTCGCAGCCCGGGCAGAGGGCGCCGGTGATGCTCGGCGCGCCTTCGACCAGGGCCTTGCAGGTCGGGACCTTGCAGTCCAGCACGCGCAGGGGGTTGGTTTCGGCGCGGCGCCTGCAGTCCTCGCACAGCTGGGACTGGTCTATGGTGGACAGGAAGTCGCGCAGGCGCTGGTGGAAGACCGGGCGGCACTCGGGACAGCCCAGGGAGTTGAGCTCCAGGGAGAGATTTTTGAGCCCCAGCTTGGTCAGGAAGGTCCAGAGCATGAGCACGACCTCGGCGTCGGCCTGGGGCGCGTCGGTGCCCAGTACCTCGACGTCGAGCTGATGGAACTGGCGCAGCCGGCCCTTCTGGGGGCGCTCGTAGCGGAACATGGGGCCGCAGGCGAAGAGCTTGGTCGTGCCCTCGGAGTGCTGGCCGGATTCGATGAAGGCCCGCAGCACCCCGGCCGTGGCCTCGGGGCGCATGGTCAGGGAGCGGCCCTTGCGGTCGGCGAAGGTGTACATTTCCTTCTGCACCACATCGGTCTCTTCGCCGATGGACCGGGCGAAGAGTTCGGTCTTTTCCAGGATGGGCACGCGCACTTCCTGGCATCCATAGGTGGCGAAAACCTGGCGGGCCAGATTCTCCATCAGCGTGTGTATTGTGCTCTCCGGACAGAAGAGGTCAGAAAAGCCTTTAATTTTCTGAATTTTAGACATAGAAACGTATGTGTCCTTGACGAATTGGGATGGAGATGCGCGCCGCCGTCCACTGCTTCGCGTTGCGATGCAATACGTCTGGCGCGGCACTGGAAAATTGAACTGGTTAGTTGATGAACGAACGATTGTCAAAGACGGAGGGACGATGTTCAAGGCCGTATCTGTGGCGGGCTTCAAGAAATCGGGCAAGACGACCCTGGTCCTCGAACTCGCGCGGGAGCTGACCGCGCGGGGACGCAAGGTGGCCGCCGTCAAATTCACGCATCACGGGTTGGACCTCGACGGGACGGACACGGCCAGGTTCGCGCAGGAATGCGTCAGCGTGGCCGGCTTCGGACCCGCCACAACCACCCTGCTGTGGAATTCCGCCAGGCAGTTGCAGGACATCCTTCCCCTGCTGGGCGCCGACATCGTCCTGGTCGAGGGCGGCAAGTCCCTGACCTGGCTGCCGCGCTTCGTGGCGCTGGGCACCTCCGAGGACGAGTCCGTCCTGGGCAACGGTCTGGCCCTGGCCACCTGGGGGCCGGGTTCCCTGCCCGGCGTGCGGCAGGCCTCTTCCATCGCCGAGCTGGCCACCCTGGCCGAGAGCCGGGCCTTCACCCTGCCCGGTCTCGACTGCGGGGCCTGCGGCCGCGAGTCGTGTCTCGAACTGGCCCGCGAGATCGTGGCCGGCGAGGCGGACCCCGGAGCCTGTTCGGCCATGCACGCCAAACTCGTCGTGCGTGTCGGCGGCCAGCGCCTGGCCCTCAATCCGTTTGTGGACCGCCTGGTCACGGGAACCATCCGCGGCCTGCTGACGGAACTCAAGGGCAACGTGCCCGGGCAGCGGGTGGAGATCATTCTGGAATAGACCAAGGAGACGGCATGCGAGGAATACCGGCCGACTACGACCGGGTCAGGGTCATGGGCAGGTGGCTGCTGAATTTCGTGGCCATCGGTGTGGTGAGCGGCCTGGGCGCCGTGGTTTTTCATCTGTTGTGCGAAGGCGGGACGTTTGTCTTCATGGACATGCTGGCCGGCTACCATCCCCCGGCCCCGGCCGGGGAGAGCCACATGTTCCAGAGCACGGGCAACCCGTTCAACAGGTACATACTCCTGATACTGCCGGCCGTCGGAGGGCTCATCAGCGGTTGGCTGGTGTACACCTTCGCGCCCGAGGCCGAAGGCCACGGCACCGACGGCGCCATCGACGCCTATCACCGCAAGGCCGGCGTCATTCGCGGGCGCGTCCCCATCATCAAGACCCTGGCATCTGCCGTGACCCTGACCTCGGGCGG
>CALMTS010000135.1 GCA_937872685.1 uncultured Desulfomicrobium sp. | reverse complement strand
CGCCCCGCCCATCCGACAAAGCCTGCCGCGCCCTTCCTTCAATTCGTCAACCTCCAACTTCGACACGGAATGAAAAGCCATGCTGGATCTCACATCGAAAAAAACGGACAGATTGCTGCCCACTGACATCCTGTACCAAACGCCCTACTGGGCGCAGGTAAAATCCAGGCAGGGACTTGAATCCCTGGCTTTCGACATTGTCTCGGCCGGTCCCTGGGGGGACGTCCTGGTGCTTCTGAAGCCCTGCGGCAAAAGGAAAATCGCCATAGTCCCTCAAGGGCCGGAACACGCTCCCCGCGAAGAGGACTATGGCATCTTTCTCGAGGATTTTTCCCTGAGCCTGGCCAGAAACCTGAGCGCGGAAGTGGCCTTCATTCGTTACGATCTGCCCTGGAAATCCCCGTATGCGGACGAAATGAGGGAGAAGGGCTGGAGCGCCTTTCCCGAGCCGCGGCTGAGGGAATTGCGCATGAACATGGGCACGAGGTTTTGGAACATCCGGAAGTCCTTTGAAGACATGACGGTGGCCAGTTCCCTGGTAGTGGACATCGCCGGGAGCGAGAACGGGATACTGGAGAGGATGAAGCCCAAGACGCGCTACAACATCGGGCTTGCCCAACGCAAAGGGGTCACGATTCATGAGGTAACCGCGGAAAGCCTGCCCGACTTCCACGCATTGTACTGCCAGACGGCCCGGCGCAACGGCTTCAAACCGTGTGGCCACATCCATTTCGCGGCCATGTTTCAATGCCTGGCGTCGACACCCGACCATTCGGAACTGATGTTCCTTCTCGCCAGACACGGGCGGGACATCCTGGCCGGGGCCATTGTCGGCATCTCCGGAAAGGCCGCAAACTTTCTCTACGGGGCGTCGTCAAACACGAAACGAAATCTCATGGCCCCCAGCCTCATGCATTGGACCGCCATGCTCCTCGCCCGGGAAAAAGGGTGCGTCACCTATGAGATGGGGGCCGTCTCCCCAGGCCTCGACGACTCCAGCCCGTTTCATGGGCTCTACCGGTTCAAGACCGGGTTCGGCGGAAGGATCGAACTGCGCAGCGGCTCCTGGGATTACCCCATTGACCATGAAGCGTACCGCACCTTTTGCAACGCAGAAAGCCTCTACAGGGACCCGCATGCTTCAGGGACCAGAAAAGACTCATGACGTGTGCGGCAGACGGTGACCGGCAAACGCATCCCACCCTGGCTTCCCGCAGCCGCGACCCTTTCAGCCGGCGTGTTTCCAAGCCGGGCAAATCACGTTAGGTGCCTGAAGGGACGCTTCCAAGCCGGAAGCGTCCACAGGCACTGACGGGGTGGGCCCATGGACGGGGAAAACATCATCAGACTCGGCGCCTTCGTGCTGACTGCCACGCTGCTGGCCGCCATGGAGGCCTTATGGCCGCGCCGCAAGCCGGAACCTGGCCGGGCGGGGCGCTGGGTCGGCAATCTGGGTGTCGTGGCCGTCTCGACGGTTCTCGTACGGGTTGTCTTCCCCGTTGCGCCCATGGCCGTGGCTGCGTCGCTACGCAGCCAGGGGCTGGGCCTCTTCCCCTCCCTCGGCCTGCCTCCGGCCGCCGAGGCAGTCGCGACCATCGCCACCCTGGACCTGGCCATGTACGCCCAGCACCGGGCCTTCCATGCCTGGCGGCCCCTGTGGCGCCTGCACCGCATGCACCATGCCGACACATTCTTCGACTTCTCAACGGGCGTGCGCTTCCACCCCTTCGAAATCGCCCTCTCCTTGGCCTTCAAACTGGCCCTGGCCGCCCTCCTGGCCCCGCCACCCCTGGCCGTGCTGGCCTTCGAAGTCATCCTGAACAGCACGGCCATGTTCAACCACGCCAACCTCTTCCTGCCGCTGCCCGCGGACCGTATCCTGCGGCGCGTCCTTGTCACGCCGGACATGCACCGTGTCCACCACTCCACCGACGGCAGGGAGTTCAACCGCAACTTCGGCTTCTGCTTTCCCTGGTGGGACCGCCTCTTTTCCACCTACCAGGCCCAGCCCGCCCTGGGCCACGAGACCATGCCCCTGGGCCTGAACATCTTCCGCGGCCCCGAGTACCGATCCCTGCCGAGGATGCTGGCCATGCCGTTCAAATAGGTTATCCGGACCGGGCACTCCCCGACTGCGCATAATGTCCTCCGGGACAGGATTTTCTTGGACACCAGATTGGGAGCAGAGAGGCTCAGTCAGGAACGGGAAATGGGCAGGAAACGAACTCGTGCGGAACATGCGAACGCTCGACCAAAGAAAAAGCCGCCGAAGCTTTCACTTCAGCGGCTTGCCTTTTTCTGGCGTCTCAAAGGGGCTCTTCGTCTTTATAACTCCCAACAATCTGAAATCATGAATTAAAATCTGATATTTCTATCCATTTTATGCGTATTTTGACCCCGAGACGAACTCGTCGGCTATCCAGGAAACTCCCGAGATGGGTCCACCTCACCATGAGTGTGTTGCCGACTGGCAGCTTTACCGCGACTCAGTGGCTTCCCTGGGAATTGCTGACGTTTGAGCGTCTCCTCATCAATTGACTGGCGCTGCCAACGCCCCCAGGTGGTTAAGCAGGATGCGCCGCATTTCCTCGATGGTGAACGGATGGTCCTGGCAGGAATGCCCGCTCCGAACTATGAATTCCGACTCCATCCCGTCCAGGTGGGCGCTGGTGTAGGCAACGACGCCGTCATCGCCTTCCGGTGGGACCTCGTCGCCATCTATTGCGATGATGGAATGCCCGACGACTCCGTTTGCCAATGGCGTGGCCGCCAGCGTCTTCAGGACCGGATTTTCCGGCGACATCCCGTCGATGCTGGTCGGTACCTTGCCGCTGCCGATCATCAGTTTCACGCCATCGGTCAGGTATTCGTGTAATGTCAGGGTGGTCCTGATGACTCTTTCGGGCAGCGTCACGAGCTTTTTGAACAAGAGCCGCACGAAGTTTTTGCTGAGGATGCTCCCGCGGTGAGGGGTGGCGATGAACACGACCCGTTTGACCGCCGATACCGGTTTCACCATCAGGTATCTTTGGGCAACGTCCTTTTTTTCTCCCGTGAGGGCCAACTCGTCGAAATCTTTTCCTGTCAGGGCGCGTACGAGACTGTCGCCCATATCGACGGCCGCGAGCTTGGTCAGCAATCCGCCCTGGCTGTGGCCGACGACGACCATCTCCCGCAAGGCGTGGTCGCTCCCGGATGGGTCAAGTTCCTTGATCTTGTCCTCGATGGCGTCACGCAGGTCGGCAGCCGAGGCCAGGATCGGGGCGTTGCTCTTGTACATGAAGTACCAGAACTGGAACTTCTGCCGCAGAACGGGATCGGCCCTGAGCGTGTTGAGCATTTCCACCCACCAGGCAGGGTTGCTGAACGTCCCGTGCACGAAAACCACGGGGATGCGGCCCGCCTGATACGGCTGGCTCAGATACAGGCCATTGGGCACCGACTGGAATTCCTCGCCGAAAAA
>CALMTS010000134.1 GCA_937872685.1 uncultured Desulfomicrobium sp. | reverse complement strand
AACTTCGGCCTGCGCTTCGGGCGAGGGGCAATGGTTGACCTAACGATGCCTGGCTCAGTCAGACAGTCGACGAGCCGCCGGCCAGGCGAAACCAGCCGCGCCACGGACAGTACGACACACGGTATTTCAAGCGGTGAGATACAAGAGGGGAATGCAATGGAAAAAATGAAAGCGCTGGTGAAGGCCAAGGCCGAGGTCGGGATCTGGATGGAAGAGATTCCCGTGCCCGAGGTGGGCCACAACGATATTCTGATCAAGGTCGGCAAGACCGCCATCTGCGGTACCGACATTCACATCTACAACTGGGACGCCTGGGCCGAGAAGACCATTCCCGTACCCATGGCCGTGGGGCACGAGTTTGTCGGCCGCATCGTGGACATGGGTTCCGAGGTGCGGGGTCTGAAGATCGGCGACCGCGTCTCGGCCGAGGGGCACATCACCTGCGGCCATTGCCGCAACTGCAAGGCCGGCAAGCGCCACCTCTGCCGCAACGCCATCGGCGTGGGCGTCAACCGGCCCGGCTGCTTCGCCGAGTACCTGTGCGTTCCGGCCGTGAACGCCTTCAAGGTGCCCGACACCATTTCCGGCGACGTGGCCGCCATGCTCGACCCCCTGGGCAATGCCACGCACACGGCCCTGTCCTTCGACCTGGTCGGCGAGGACGTGCTCATCACCGGCGCCGGCCCCATCGGCATCATGGCCGCCGGCATCGCCCGTTTCTGCGGCGCGCGCCACGTGGTCATCACCGACGTCAACGACTACCGCCTGGACCTGGCCCGCAAGATGGGCGTCAGCCGGGCCGTCAACGTGTCCAGCGAATCCCTGGCCGAGGTCATGGCCGATCTGCACATGGCCGAGGGCTTCGACGTGGGCCTGGAGATGTCCGGCAGCCCTGCGGCCTTCCGCGAGATGCTCGCCCAGATGAACCACGGCGGCCACGTGGCTCTGCTGGGCATCATGCCCGGGGACACGGCCATCGACTGGGGGCAGGTGGTCTTCAAGGGCTTGAAGCTCAAGGGCATCTACGGGCGGGAGATGTTCGAGACCTGGTACAAGATGACGGCCATGCTGCAGAGCGGCCTGAACATGGCCCCGGTCATCACCCACAACTTCGCGGCCGAGGACTTCCAGAAAGGCTTCGACGTCATGCGCTCGGGCAAGTCCGGCAAGGTCATCCTCGACTGGAACGCGTGACACCGGGCTGTTGACGGAGAGGGGAGAAAGTCATGGATTGCCGCGCTTCGCTCGCAATGACGAAGTAGGCTGTGCGTCATTGCGAGGAGTCTTCGACGCGGCAATCCATGACTTTTCCTCCTTCCGCGTCGGACCCGGGACAAGAACACGGTATCGCCTTGATTCGGCTTACGGCCCCTGACATACTCATCACGTACGCACTCCACCCTACCCCAAGAGGAGCCCCCATGCGGCATACCATCTCCACCCTGGTCCAGAACAAGCCCGGCGTCCTGGCCTCCATGGCCCAGGCCTTTCAGCGCCACGGCATCAACATCCGTTCCATCTCCTGCGGCGAGACCGAGCGCGAGGACGTGTCGCGCATGATCATCTGCGTGGAGGCCGGTGACGAGGACGTCCGGGCCGTGACCGACGAGATCGCGTCCCTCGGCTTTGTCCTGCGCATGGAGGACCTCTCGGACCGCGACCTCATGGACCGCGAGCTGGTCATGATCAAGGTCCGCATCACCCCGTCCTCCGTCAGCCAGATCCTGCAGATCTTCGAGGTGTTCAGGGCCAACGTCATCGACATGGGCAACGAGACCATCTCCGCCGAACTCTCGGCCCCCCAGGGCAAGGTGGCCGGGCTCATCCGCACCCTGGCGCCGCACGGCATCCAGTCCCTGAGCCGGACCGGGCTCATCGCGCTGTCGCGGGGGGACGGCTGATGGCGGCCGTGACCTCCCTGGACCGCATGGTCGAACTGGTCCGGGCGCGGCATACGCCGGCGCGCGTGGTCATCGCCGCCTGCGCCGAGGCCAACGCCGTCCTGGCCGGGCTTGAAGCCCATCGCCAGGGCCTGGCGGAGCCTGTTTTCGTCGGAGACGTGGCGGGCATGAAGGCTTTGCCCGAACTCGCGGGCGAGGATTTCTCCCGCTTCGAATGCCTGCACGAGCCTGACATGGGCGCCGCGCTGAAGCGCTCTCTTGATCTTCTGGAGGAGGGCCGGGCGGGGTTTCTGATGAAGGGCGGGGTCAAGACCGACGTGCTGCTGCGCGCCGTTCTCGGCCGCAAGCGCGGGGGCGCGGGGCTGTTGAGCCACATCGGCGTTTTTCCGCATCCCCGCGAGGAGCGGCTCGTCATCGTCACCGACGCCGGCGTGAACATCTCGCCCACGCTCACCCGCAAGATCGATATCATCAAAAACGCCGTGGCCGTGGCCAAGGCCCTGGGCATGGACCCGCCCAAGGTGGCCGTGCTCTCGGCCACGGAAAAGGTCTCCTACAACGACATGGTCTCCAGCAAGGACGCGGACATCCTCGCGAAACTGAGCCGTATGGGCATCTTCGGCGACGCCGTCATCGGCGGCCCCTTCGCCCTGGATATCGCCGTGTCCGAGGAAAAGGCCCGGGCCAAGGGGGTGGACCACCCCGTCGCAGGCCGGGCGGACATCCTCTGCGCCCCCAACATCGTCACCGGGAACGTGCTCTACAAGGCGGTCACAAGCCTCATGGACCTGCCCATGGCCGGCATCGTGGTCGGGGCGAACTATCCGCTGGTGGTCCCGTCCCGGGGTGATTCGGACCGCTCGAAGTTCTATGCCCTGGCCCTGGCCGCGTATCTGTCCGGAATGCAGGGATAGTTTCCGGCTTGCCTTGCGGGCGCCGGCAGGCGGCCGGGATGGCCCGGGCGGGTTCAGGCCGGTTTCAGGCGGAGCAGGCTGCGGGGTGCGAAGGACGCGGTGACGCGTTGCAGGAATTTTGCCGGCAGCGTCGGGTAGGCCTCGTTCAGCCGGTGGCGCCCATGCCCGGCCGCGGCGTCGAAGATGCGCAGCTTGGCGGCCAGGGCGTCCCTGTCCTTGAGGAGCCTGGACAGGTGCAGAATCTGCCCGCCCGCGTCGATCAGGACCGGGCCGGCGAGGCCTGCGGCCACCTCGTGCACGGGCCGTTCGAAGTGAAGCTGCGGCCCCATGCGCAGCAGCCGGAGTTGCAGGTCCGGCCATAACCCCAGTCCCGCCAGCACATGCTCCGTGTCGGGCCAGAATGTTGCGCGCGGCCATGCGACTCCGCCCGCCCCCAGGTCCGCGGCCCTGGCCAGCACGGCCGGCAAGCGCTCCCACTCCTCCCCGGCAAGCCTCTCGTCTCCATCCAGAAAAAGCACCCAGTCCCCGGCCGCTTCGTGCAGCGCGGCGTTGCGCTGGGCCGCGAAATCCGCGTCCAGCCTGCGGGCCAGGTGGCGCGTGGGGCACGCTGCGTCCATCCGTCCGTCGGGCGGAGCGTCCGCATCCCAGATGACGATCAGTTCCCGCAGCGAGGCCGGGAACTGGGCGAAAAATGCGGCAAGTTCAGGTTCGTCCGGGTGCAGTATTGCAGCGGCGCTCAGCGTGCCCAGTCCGGGGTGGCGGGGCGGGGGATTGTCGAAATCGAGCCGTTCGGTGGAGAGCAGGAGGCGCTGCAGGCGCTGGTGGGCCTCCCGGTCCGCTGCGGACAGGGCCGGGTTGAGCATCAGGGTGCAGGCGGCCGGGTTGCGTCCAAAGGCGTGCAGCAGCAGGAGCATGGCGCGGGGGGAGGTGTCGGCGAGGACGGTGTGGCGGCCGTCGGCCCACCATGCCGACGATTCCCCTGCGGCGTGACGCACGGCTTCGGGGTTCAGCGTGCATACGGTCAGTGTCCGTCCCGGCGGCAGGGCCGCGGCCAGGGCCGCGCCCAGCCGGCCGTTTCCGAACCCGAGCAGCAGGACGTGTTCGCGCGGGGCGCGGGTTGCGGCCCGGAGCAGGCGTGGCAGATGCGCGGCCGCATCGGGCTCTTCAGGGGGCGCTGCCGCATCCCCCAGTTTCCAGGGGAGCAGGGCCATGGTGTATTCCCGCAAGGCTGCGGTGCTGTCGGATGCGGTCATGTGTTTCCCTGGAGGCGGGCGGCAACCCGCTGGAGCTGTCGGCCGCAGGAAAGGTTCCGGGATGCCGGGGCCGGAAAGGGGCGTGCCGAGCCATTGCCTACCAGAGAGGCCCCGTGAAGAAAAGCCGGGACAATGCCCCGGACTCTTGACTGGCCCGAAGCCGTGCACATGTTATTTGGCGACCGGAATTTTCCGGCCCGTGAAATCCATCAAATCCAGGTCACGGAAGGAGGTTGGCCATGACACTGATGAAATGGGATCCCTGGCGGGAAATCGAGGACATGTTTGATCGGTACACCAAGGCCGTAGGCTGGCCGCGCGGCGGGCAGGAGGCCCTGGCGACAAATGACTGGAGTCCGCGGGTTGATATTGCCGAGACAGACGGGGAGTTTCTGATCAAGGCCGATATTCCCGGGGTGGAGAAGGACCATGTCAAGGTGTCCGTGGAGAACGGGGTGCTCAGTATTCAGGGCGAGCGCAAGACCGAGAAAGAGGAGAAAGGAAAGAAGTTCCATCGGGTCGAGCGTTTTACGGGCTCCTTTGTGCGGAGCTTCACCCTGCCGGACAACGTTGATCCGGACGGCATCAAGGCGGTGTTCAAGGACGGCATGCTGAACTTGCACCTGCCCAAGACCGAAAAGGCGAAACCCAAGGCCATCGACATCCACGTCGACTAGGAGCCTTGCATAAGGTTTGGCTTCATCTGCACCCTTTGGACCGGCTTCGCGCCGGTCCTTTCATGTGCGGGCCAGAGCTGCTTCGGCCTGGGCGAACAGGGCGCCCAGCGTGCCGCAGGCCTCTGCGGCATGTTCGGGCAGGGTGTCCAACTCCCGCATGATGGCGTGTAGCCGCATGTTGCCGGTTTCGCCCGCAAAGGGCGGCCGTGCCGTGCTTCTGGTGCTGAAGAAGTTCCATGCCAGGGGGGCGTGAGGGGCGCGCCAGGGCCAGTCAAGCTTGAGGCGCAGAATGTTCCTTATGGCATTTTTGCCGTCTTCCCGCAGTTCTTCCACATCCAGAGAAAAACCCAGGCGAGCCTCCAGTTCCTCCAACACGGCGGCCAGAAAGCGGTGTTCGGGGATGACCAGCCCGTATTCGTACCAGTCTTCCAGGAGGCTGCGGACCAGGCGCTTCCATCTGGGCTCCAGGTTGTCGTAGGTCGGGCAGAAAAAGTGCTTGCAGGCCGCGCCGCCGTAGAAGCTCAGCCCCCGCCAGTCCACGCCGCCGTTGCCCAGGGCCAGGGGGTGAAGCAGGCAGCCGACGCGTTCTCCCCCGTCATGGATCAGCCCGACAAAGACGCAGTGGTGAAAATCATCTGTGGGGTAGTCCGTTCCTTCGTGCTCCAGGCGGTGGCGTTCGAAGGCCAGGATGGCGTCAATGGTGCGCGGGACCTCGGCGAACGCCCTGGTGCGGTCGTCCAGCAGGGCCCGCAGGCGCTGCCTTGAGAGCCCTGCGACATTGTAGAGCCCGCAGCAGCTGCCGCAGGACACGCAAGGACCTGTCTGGCAGAGGTACACCCCGCCCCGGACCTGT
>CALMTS010000133.1 GCA_937872685.1 uncultured Desulfomicrobium sp. | reverse complement strand
TCCCTGTGGATTTGTTTCCGAGCCCGTCGCAACCCTTCGAGATTCGGAAAGAATCCAAGTTCGTACCCAGGAACCCGGTGTTTTTTTACGCCGGGTTCTTTTCAATCGGGAGCCTCGGTGGTAGCTTCTTTTTCTGTTGAATCCCAATCTGACGACGAGGAGAGAGCAATGAATATGAAAAGCGTTTCTTCCAAGATTCTTGGGCCCGGATACGGCGTCATCGCGGCGGGCTGCATTGTGGAGAATTTCATCTTCAGGACAGAATGGTTCATGCTCGGCTCGGTCATCGGCGTGCTCTGGCTGGCCGCCGGACTGGTCGGCCTGATCCTGGCCATGCGCGAACTGAAGAAGGGCGAGGGCTATATGCTGGTTCAGACCGGCCCCTACGCCATCAGCCGCAATCCGGTCATGGCCGCCAACCTGCTGGGCATCATGCCCGGACTGTGCCTGGTCCTGAACACCAACATCGGCATCCTGGGCATCGCGGCGGCCGCATACCTCTTCCTCAAGCATGTCCGCGACGAGGAGACGGCCCTGGAGGACGAGTTCGGCGAAGTCTACCAGGCCTACCGCGAACGGGTCAGCCTGCTTTTGCCCCTGCCTTTCACCGGCGGCAACTGAGCGTCGTCCGCTCCCGCGGAAGCTCGTGTGCCGGTCATGAACAAAAAAACGCCCGTAAAGGGCGTTTTTTTTGTTTGATGGGCCGGACGGTCCGTTAGCGCGGAAGGATCTGCTTCAGGTTGCCGAGCTGCTGGATGAGCCTGCCGTATTCCCTGATTTTATCGGCATCGCATGCGTTGTTGCGCACCCCGGAGACAATCTCGGCATTGGCCTTCCTGAAGGTCTGGATGGCGGTCTGCATGCGCAGGCCGATCTCCTGGGCCCGTAAGAGGTTGTTCTGCGCCATGTAGTGGGCGTTGACCGCCCGTTGGCGTCCGTCCGCGCCGACGGGCTTTCCGCTGTCGAGCAGGGAGTCGGCCAGATCCTGAAGCCGGCGCGCCGAGGCGTCGTAGGCGTTCAGAAAACCATCTGGCGAGCCGTCGAGGACGAAGTCGGCCATGAGGCGGTCGGCCAGGGTGTTCACCACGTTCTCAAAGGACAGCACCACGGCGCTGATGGAGTCGGCCTTGCGCTTGTCGGTCCAGAAGCGGGCCAGGCCGGCGACAACGTTGTCGATGGCGGCCGTCTGGTCCGCATCGAGCGGCCTGCCCAGCGTCTCGCCGGCGCTGTCCATGAAGACGAGGGCCGCTCTGCGTACGAACTGCGTGCGGTCGTCCGAGGCCAGGCGCATGAGCAGGTCCCCGTACATGCGCAGGGTTTTGCAGGCAGAGATGCGTTCGGCCGTGTTCAGCGGGGTTGCAGGGGCGTCGTAACGGAAGTCTTTGGACAACGCCCCTGTATCCAGGATGGCCTGGTATTTGTTCATGCGGATGATGCCGCTGCGGACGGCGGCGAACTCATCCTCCCCCATGCGGCCCAAGCGTTCCGTAGCGAGCCCGAAAGCCTCCGTAGCATCACGTTGCGGAGCCGTCGTGGCGCAGCCTGCGGCCAGGATGCAGAGGCAGGCGCATAAGAAGTATTTCATGGTGTATCCTGTGAACTCCCGTTGTCATGCGTCTGTGCGGGGAGAATGAAGCGTGATGAATTTGAGACGCATTATGAAGGTCAATACAGGAAGAAACCATCATGCGCAAGGTGGATGCTGTATTTTGCATTGTCATACGGTGTAAAGAAAAGTGCAAACTGCCGAAGCAATGTGTGGAGTTTTTTATAGCCGGAAATGTTTATTTGATCGTTTGTGGTTGAGATATTGGTATTTTCAGGTTTTCAGCGAATGCTGTGCGGTGTATTACGGAGGCCCGAAAATGGTTGGTGCGCACTGTATTTCCGGGCGAACTCAGTACAATTCGACGTATCGTGTCGAAAATGACAGAATCAGGGCTGTCAAAGTTCAGTTTTCAATGACGAACTGCACACGCTCCGAAGAGAAGCGCGATTCGCAGAACTCGATGGGCCAGTCCCGCGTATCGACGTTGACGCTTTCCGTAATCAGCACCGGGCGATTCCTGGCTTGTCCCAGAAGACGCGCCTCGCGCGCTGTGGGGAGGCGACTTGAGATCTGCGTCCGTTTGCGCCGGTAGTCCGTCACGCCGTAGTGCCGCAGGGAGAGGGTCACCGATCCGGTTTGGCGATAGCGTTCATCAAGGCCAGGGAAGCGGGCTTGCGGGAAATGGGCGCTGGCCAGGCAGATGCGCACCCCATCGGCTTCGCCGAGGGTTTCCAGCATGATGACCGGATCGCCCGTCTCGATCATGAGGGCCCGGGCGACCAACGACGTGGCGGGAATGACGCTGGAGGAGACGAGCTCCCCGCGGGGCTTTCGCTCCTGGCGCAGGAGGTTTTCGTGAAAGCGGGTTCTGGTGCCCAGGGCGTAGCTGATGGGGTCCTCCCGTACAAAACTGCCGCTACCCTGCTCCGTGCGGATGAGTTCCTTGTCCGCCAGCAGGGAGAGCGCCCGGCGCACCGTGTGCCGGTTGACGGCGAACTGCACGGCCAGCTCCTGCTCCGTGGGCAGCCGGCTGCCCGGTTTGAGTTCGCCCTCCCTGATCCTGAATTCCAGCCAGTCCTGAATCTGCCGCCACAAGGCCACGCCGCTTTTCCTCTGTAACTCCATCGCCGTCTCCGTGAATGCAAGTTGTCACAATGTGATGCGAAACCGTCTCTGGCTTAAAGAGATAGACATCTAGACAAATTTTTCTATTGTGGAGCTTGCATCATGTCAACACCTCTGACTCGGCGCAGCCAATGGATGGGCGTCTTGGCCCTGGCCGGCACGGAGCGCCTGCAGGAGGCCTGGGACGCCCTGGCCGCGCCGCCCGAATACAACCTCGTGCGCGGCCCGGAGACCGGTCTGGTCATGGTTCGTGCCCGGAGCGGCAACGGCGGACGACGTTTCAACCTGGGCGAAATGACGGTCACGCGCTGCAGTGTGAACCTGCAGGGCGGGATCATGGGCCATGCCTGGATTTCCGGAATGCGGCCCGATCACGCCCGGCTGGCGGCGCTTTTCGACGCCATGCTGCAGGACCCCCAGCATTCGGACGAGCTGCGCCGGACCCTGGTGGAGCCGTTGCTGCTCGCGCGAAAGGAGCATCTGGCCCGTCGGGCTCATGAGGTGCGGCCGAGCAGGGTGGATTTTTTCACGCTGGTGCGGGGGGAAGACTGATGCTGCAACCCATTCCAGCCGGATTTTCCCGCCCTGTGTTCGAGAGTCAGGGCGTCTTCAGGGTCATCCTGCAGGCCATGTCCCATCCCGGACAGGTCGTGCCCATGCCGGCCCGCCCCCGGGGGCCCCTGAACTGGCCCGGCGCCATGGCCGCCGCAGTCCTGACCCTGTGCGACATGGATACACCGCTGTGGCTCGATCCTGCGGCCGGCACATCCGAAGCGCTGCGCTTCGTGCGTTTCCATTGCGGCAGCCCCGTGGTTGATGCGCCGCGGAAAGCGGCGTTTGCCGTCATTCTTGATCCGGAAAACATGCCGGATCTCGAAGCATTCTCCTCAGGCTCCGCGGAATACCCGGAGAGATCGGCCACCGTGCTGCTCTCCGTGGCCACTTCCGCGCCCCCGGACCGCCGCATTTTCCTTCACGGGCCCGGTGTCGCCGGCCGGAACGAGTTCCCCCGGAACTGGCTGCCGGAGGGCTTCACGGACCGGTGGCAGTTCAATTTCGGCCTGTTCCCGCGCGGCGTGGACGTCATCCTGGCGGGCGAGGATTTCGTGGTCGGCCTGCCGCGAACAGTCAGCATGGAGGAAGAGCCATGTATGTAGCCGTCAAAGGCGGCGAGAAGGCCATCGCCGAAGCGCACAGGCTCCTGGCGAGCGAGCGCCGCGGCGATCCATCCGTCCCCGAAATTTCCCTGGAGCAGATTCGCGAGCAGCTCTCCCTGTCCGTGGACCGAGTCATGAGCGAGGGATCCCTCTACGACCGCGATCTTGCCGCGCTGGCCGTCAAGCAGGCCCGGGGCGATCTCATGGAGGCGATCTTCCTGCTGCGCGCCTACCGCACGACGCTGCCCCGTTTCGGGTACAGCCATCCCGTGGATACGTCGCGCATGCACATCCGCCGGCGCATCTCCGCAACCTTCAAGGACGTCCCCGGCGGCCAGGTCCTGGGACCCACGTTCGATTATACCCACCGCCTCCTGGACTGGAACCTGGGCGGGAAAGGACCTGGGTCCGGCCTGGGAGGGCCCGCTCCGGAAACGGACATGGAGCCGCCCGCGGCCATGCCCCGCGTCCTCGACGTCCTGGGCCGCGAAGGCATCATGGAAAACGAGGACCGCGGCGATGACCCCGATCCGGAAGACCTGACCCGCGAACCCCTGACCCTGCCCGCCGGCCGGGCCATGCGCCTGCAGAATCTGGCCCGGGCCGACGAGGGGTTCCTCCTGGCCATGGGCTATTCCACCCAGCGCGGCTTCGGCACCACCCACCCCTTTGTCGGGGAGATCCGCATGGGCGAGGTGGAAGTGGAGTTCACGCCCGAGGAGCTCGGGTTTCCCGTGACCATCGGCGAGATAACCCTGACCGAGTGCGAGACCGTGAACCAGTTCATCGGCTCCGGAGACGCCCGTTTCACCCGTGGCTACGGCCTGACCTACGGCCAGGGTGAACGCAAGGCCATGAGCATGGCCCTGGTGGACCGGGCCCTGCGCGCCGTCGAACTTGGCGAGGAGATCAAGGGCCCGGCCCAGGACGGGGAGTTTGTCCTCTACCACAGCGACAACGTCGAAGCCTCGGGCTTCGTGCAGCATCTGAAACTCCCGCATTACGTCGATTTCCAGTCCGAACTGGTCCTGATCAGAAATCTGCGCCGGGCCGAACGGGAAGAGGAGGGCAGTCATGACAGCTGAGTCCGTTCCAGGCTACAATTACGCCTATCTCGACGAGCAGACCAAAGGCATGATCCGCAGGGCAATCCTGAAGGCGGTGGCCATCCCCGGCTACCAGGTGCCCTTCGGCAGCCGCGAAATGCCCCTGCCGTACGGCTGGGGAACGGGAGGCATCCAGATCACGGCCAGCATCATCGGGCCGGACGATGTCCTGAAGGTCATCGACCAGGGCGCCGACGACACGACCAACGCCGTGTCCATCCGTTCCTTTTTCGCCAAGACCGCCGGGGTCCGCACCACGACGGCCACGGAGGAGGCCACGGTCATCCAGACGCGCCACCGCATCCCGGAGGCGCCGCTGGCCCGGGGGCAGATCCTCGTCTACCAGGTGCCCATCCCCGAACCCCTGCGCTTCATGGAACCCAGCGAATCCGAGACCCGGACCATGCACGCCCTGGAGGAATACGGCGTCATGCACGTCAAGCTCTACGAGGACATCGCCGAGCACGGGCGCATCGCCAAGAGCTACGACTATCCCGTCAGGGTCGAGGGACGCTACATCATGGCCCCGTCACCCATCCCCAAATTCGACAACCCCAAGCTGCACGATTCCCCGGCCCTGCAACTCTTCGGTGCCGGCCGCGAGAAGCGCATCTACGCCATCCCGCCCCACACGCGGGTGGAGAGCCTGGACTTCGAGGA
>CALMTS010000132.1 GCA_937872685.1 uncultured Desulfomicrobium sp. | reverse complement strand
GGGGTCCCCCAGAAGGTGAGAAAAATGACCGCATCCATGCCCATGGCCACGGACCCCGTGGCGATGATGAAGGCTGCCAGGGCCTTGTCCAGGTCCCCGCTGAAAAGAACCATCGCCATTTTGTCTTCCTGGGTCGTACGCTTCACCCCGGCAAGCTCTTTGCGCAGGGCGTCCAGTTGCTCCTGCATCTGCAGCATCTCGCTCATACTGTTATCCTCCGTTCCTCGGAATTGAAATTGTTCACACCGTTGCGGAAAAAATCATTCACCTTCGCGCGAGGCCGCCACTCCCGAACCGAGGGGGGAAACGGCATCCATGGAAGCCTTCAGCATGGCCAGGGCGGCGAGCAGGTCCACGCGCTGGGACTCCGAAAGACGGACAAGGATGGCCGCATTGACGGACTGCACATGCCCCCGGGCCATCTCCCACTTCTCGCGTCCAAGGGCGGTCAGACTGACAAGCGCGACCCTGGAATCCCCGGGGTCGGCCATACGCTGGACGAGGCCCTTCCTCTCCAACCCATCGATGATCTTGGTCACTCTGCTCTTGACCACGCCGAGGGCGGCGGCAATGTCCTTCGATGTCATATATCGCTGATTTTCGAATAAGCGCAAACAGCGAAGTTCCGCCTCGTTCACGCCGAAAAGCTCGCACTGGCTGCGCATACGTTCATGGCACAGCTTGTTTAATTCATCCATAACAGATTGAAATTTATCAATCTCACCAGGACGAACAAGGGCTTGGTCATTTTTTCCATTCATGGCGTGAACAATATGCCCCTTTTTGCAACCGGTCAAGTCGGAAAATAAAAAAACACACTCCGTCCACGAAAAAACCGAAAAACGCCTCAAGGCCGCAGCCAGCGGGACAATCGGTCGGCAATGGAAAAAAATCGCTGGCCCTCTCCGGGTCAAAATGCGTATCATGGCGGGAATGACGGGCCGCCCTGCGCAAAGAACCCGTCACGAATCAGGAGCACGGGACATGAACGGATCTTGCTACGACGACGCGAACCTGCTGAACGTCTGCCGGGAAAGCATAGACTACCAGGGCATTGTCAGACACATCAACGACGGCGTGCTCATCCTGCGGGAAGGCAACATCGTCTTCACCAACGGGGCCTTCTGCGAGATTGTCGGCGGGGACGTCAAAAGCCTGCTGGGGCGTCCGTTCACCGACCTCGTCATCCCCGAGGACCAGGAACGCGTGACGCGTCACTGCGTGGACAAGCTGTACACGTCCGAACTCTCGGACCGCATCGAGTTCTCCATATCCAGGCCCGGCGAAGACGCCATCGTCGAGATGAAGCTCACCGTGGTCGAATGCGGCGGCGGCCCGGCCATCCTCGCCGCCATCACGGACATCACCGAGCGGCGCAAGACCCGCATGGAACTCCAGCGCGTCAAGGACAGGCTGGAGAGCATCCTGCACGCCATGAACGATGTCGTCGTGTCACTCTCCCCTACGGACCACTCCATCCTGGCCATCAACCCCGCGGCCGAGGCGCTGTACGGGGTCCCGCGCCGGGCATTCAACGCGGGCGAGATGCAGCTCATGCATTTCGTTCACCCCGAGGACCGTGAAGCGGTGCGTAATTTCTACCGCGGCCTGGTCGACGACGAATTCGGGGAAATGCAGTACCGCGTCATCAGCAGCAACGGCCGCATCAAATGGGTCCACGACGAGGGACACCTCGTGTACTGCACGGCCAGGTCCGTACGGCGCCTCGACCACGTCATCCGCGACATCACTGAGCAGAAGGAGGCCCTGGACGCCCTGACCCGCAGCGAGGAGAAATACCGGGACTTTTTCCAGAGCACCAAGGACATGGCCTACTCCGTGACCCCGGACGGAACATTCATCGACATCAACGAGGCCGGCATCCAGATGCTCGGATTCGCGAACCGCGAGGAAGCCCTCGCCTCGAACCTCAAGGATTTCTACGAAAACCTGTCCGAGCGGGCCGACCTTCTTGCGCAGATCAACGAGGAAGGCTTCGTCACGGACAAGCACCTGCGGTTCCGCCTCAAGGACGGCCGCTCCATCGAAGTGGCCATCACGGCCAGGGCCAAGACGGACGATTCCGGCTACCTCCTCTATTACGAGGGCATCGCCCACAACATCACCCAGGCCATGGAGGACCAGCGCAACCGGGTGCTGCGGAACGCCGCCGGCGGCATGTGCCACTACCTGAACACCCACCTCATGCACATCGTCAGCGCCAAGGACGGCATCCTGGAGGAAATCGATAGCCTGGACGAAGCTGTGCGCGGCAGCCTGCCCGAAGGGGCCAGAAACGCCTGGACAGCGGCGGACTCGTCCCTGCGCGCCTACTGCGAAGGGCTGGACCAGGCCTACCGCAAGATCACGGCCGTGACCAAAGCCTTCAACTCAGCCTTTCTGACCTACAAGGAGGAAGCCTATCTGGACAAGGCCATCCTGGACATCTTCAACTCCTGCCTGGGAGATCCGCAGGAATGCGCGGTGCAACCGGACCAAAGGAAGGACAAGGATGCCGGTGCGTGACCCCCGGGGCCGCCCGCCGATGGTGAACCGGTCATGGACGTGGTGAACTGGCTCGGTCTCGCGCTTCTGGCCGCCCTGGCCCTGGGCGCCGCCGGACACGCCCTGCTGAACAAGAGCGACTCGCGCTCGGCCTTGGGCTGGGTCGGAGTCTGCCTGACCTTCCCCCTGGCCGGACCGATCCTCTACATTCTCTTCGGCGTGAACAGGGTTCGTCGCAGCGCATCCAGAATGCACCGCGAGATAGGCGCCCTGTCCGCCTCCGCTCAGGCCCCGGCGGCCAGGCATCCCGCCACCGCCGTCAACCCGACGGTCCTGCACCGGTCGTTCCAGCGCCTGGAGCGGCTGGGACGCAACGTCCTGCAGACCGACCTGGCCGGCGGCAACTGCGTGGAGCCACTCCTCAACGGCGACGAAGCCTACCCGCTCATGCTGCGGGCCATAGACAAGGCGGAACGCAGCATCTACCTGGCCACCTACATCCTGGACACGGACAACGTGGGGCAGAGGTTCATCGATTCCCTGGCCAGGGCAGTGGCGCGGGGAGTGGACGTGAGAGTCCTCATCGACGGGTTGGGCGAAAAATACTCCTGGCCCCTGGCCTCGCGCCTGCTCCGGAAAAAGGGCGTGCCCACGGCCCTGTTCATCCCGCCTCGCCTTTTCCCGCCGAACCTGCACATCAACATGCGCAACCACCGCAAGATTCTGGTGGTGGACGGCGCCCTGGCGTTCACGGGCGGCATGAACATCAGCGACAAGCACGTGCTGGAGGCCAAAACCCTCTGGCCGGTCACGGATCTGCACTTCATCCTGCGCGGACCGGTGGTCAGCCAGCTGCAGGACGCCTTTGCGGACGACTGGCTCTTCACCACCAGGGAACGCATCATCCCGCCGGTGACCACCACTGAGCCAGCCGGCGACTGCCTGTGCCGCACCGTGGTCGACGGGCCGAACCTGCACGAGGACAACCTCAAGGCGCTCATCACGGGCATCGTTTCGGCCGCAACGTCGTCGGTCAAGATCATGACCCCCTACTTCCTGCCCCCCCGCACGTTCCTGAGCGCCCTGCAATCGGCCCGGTTCCGCGGCGTTGAAGTCGAGATCATCCTGCCCGGACGCAACAACCTGCCCTTCGTGCACTGGGCCACGAGCCACATCCTGGACGACCTCCTGCGCACCGGAATCACCGTGGCCTACCAGCCCGCCCCCTTTTGCCACACCAAGCTCATGCTTGTGGACGGCTGCTACGTGCACCTCGGGTCGGCCAACATCGACAACCGCAGCCTGAGGTTGAATTTCGAGCTGACGCTGGAGGTGCTGGACCAGCACCTGACCGACTGCCTGACTCGCCACTTCGATGCCGTCATGGCCAGGAGTCGGCCCGTCACACGCCAGGAGCTCCAAGGGCGCTCCCTCCCTGTCCGCATGCGCGACGCCTTTTTCTGGCTCTTTTCGCCCTACCTCTGAACCGGACTGCCCGCGGAATGAGACGCGGAATCCGATTTGACTTTACGAGGCCTTTCCAAATCCTTATGCAAGGATCACTTCACATCAGCCCATGATCACAAGGAGGACTGCCGTGAGCAAAGAATTCACCGTCACCGCCACCTGCCCCGACTGCGGACACCGCACCGAGGCGATTCACACCGAGGACGCCATGCGGGAGGCCTACGGCAACGACGCGACCATCCGCGTGCTCTGCGCCCATTGCCAGGCGACGTTCGAGATGCCCGTCGGCCTGGCCTGCGCCGAATGGGACGACTACTGCAACGAAATCCCCCTGCCCGCCGACGTCTAGGGCGCAAACAACCACGGAAAACGCATGATCTTCGTCGTGACCGAATGCAACCAGTGCCCCTTCATGAGCGTTCCAGGGGACGGACGCGCCTGCAATATCGCCGACCCGAAGCACCGCCCCATCCCGGACGGGGAGAAACGCCCGGAATGGTGCGGACTGCGCGCGGGGCAGAAAACCGTCCGCGACTTCCCCGGCGTGCAGGCCTTTGCGGTCGTGACGGCGTGCGAAGAGTGCCCCTTCATGAGCGTGCTCGAAGGCCGGCGAGCCTGCAATGTCGCCACTCCCAGCCAACGGCCCATACCTGAAGAGGATGAGCGCCCGTTCTGGTGCAAGCTGCGCAAGGAACAGATAATCATCAGGGATTTCAAGTGACTTCTTCCCGGAGAGACCATCGTCTTTCCAGTTGAAGTGTCGTCTCCTATCTGCTAGATAGAGAAACATTGTCGACTTGCAGAGTGAAGAAGGGATGTCCAATTGACAAACCCACCCCTTCACCATAGGGAAAGCCTTTGCAAACTCTTTTTCCGGAAGGAAAAATTTTGAGGAACAACATCTAAGGAGGAATTGAGCATGGCAACTATTGAATTCCAGGGTAAAAATTTCGAAATCGATGAAGACGGTTTCCTGCTGAAGTTCGAAGACTGGTCCCCCGAGTGGGTGGAATACGTCAAGGACAGCGAAGGAATCGCCGAGATCACCGAAGCTCACCAGCAGATCCTGGACTTCCTGCAGGACTACTACAAGAAGAACGGCATCGCCCCGATGGTCCGCATTCTTTCCAAGTCCACCGGCTACAAGCTGAAGCAGATCTACGAACTGTTCCCCTCCGGCCCCGGCAAAGGCGCCTGCAAGATGGCCGGCCTGCCCAAGCCCACCGGCTGCGTGTAGTTCGATCTTTTTCCCAAAAAAAACCCTGCATCCGCAGGGTTTTTTTTTGCCTTCACGCCGCCGCGCGGACGGCACGTCAGTCAGGGAGACGCCCGTAGATGTCCGCCAACCTGCGCATGCGCCCGGCCAGTTCGTCCGTCAGCGCATCCGGCTGGGCACGCCACCCCCAGTTCCCGCCGGCCACACCCGGCATGTTCATGCGTCCCTCTTCGCCAAGGTTGAGGTAATCCTGCAGAGGGATGACGCACAGTTTCGCCACGCTGCCCAGAGCCATGCGGATCAGGAGGTCGGCCGCCTGGTCCTCACGCACCTCGCGACCGGCATACGCGCCCAAGCGGGCCTTCCCCTCTTCACCCAACTCCCCGGCAAACCATCCCCGTGTGGTGTTGTTGTCGTGGGTCCCCGTGTAGACGGTGCAATTCTCCACGATGTTGTGCGGAATGTAGGCATTTTTGCCCATATCCTCCGAAAAGGCGAACTGCAGGATCTTCATCCCCGGAAACCCGAACTCGTGCATGAGGTCGGTCACGTCGTCAGTGATGACCCCAAGGTCCTCGGCCAGCAGGGAGAGGTTCGGAATCGTGTCCCGCACCGCGGTGAAGAGCTTCGCGCCGGGTCCCGGAATCCACAGGCCGTTCTCGGCCGTCGGTTCGCAGGCCGGCACCTGCCAGTACCCGCAGAACCCGCGGAAATGGTCCAGGCGGACCATGTCGAACCTGCGGCTCTCGTGCCCCAACCGGCGGCACCACCAGCTGAATCCGTCCCGTTCGTGGCGCTCCCACGCGTAGATCGGGTTGCCCCACATCTGGCCCGTCTCGGAAAAATAGTCCGGCGGCGCGCCCGCGCAGTATATCGGCAGGCCCTGGTCATCGAGCTCAAACAGCTCCCGGTTGGACCACACGTCGCAACTGTCGAGGCTCACGTAGATGGGCGTGTCCCCGATGAGCGAAACGCCCCGCGCAGCGGCATATCCGTGCAGCCCGTCCCAGTGCCGGGCAAAGAGGTACTGCAGGTACTTCTCCCGCAGGATATCATACCCCAGGCGCAGCCTGGACTCGGCCAGGGCATCCGCATCGCGCAGGCGCACCCCCTCCGCCCAGCGGTACCAGGGGGCGCCTCCGTGCTCGCGCTTCAGGGCCGTAAAGAGACTGTAGTCCTCCAGCCAGAAGGCTTCCCTGCGGCAGAAGGCCTCGAAGCCCGTATCCGAACGCAGCCGGGTGAACACATTGTCGAAGACGTGCTCCAGAAGCCGCTCGCGCCACGCCGCGGCCACACCGTAGTTCACCCTGTCACGCGGAAAGGATGGCTCCCTGTTCAGCTCCTCGCCCCGCAGCAGCCCCTGCCGCACGAGAATGTCGGGGCTGATGAAGAGCGTATTGCCGGCAAAGGCCGAATAGCTGCTGTACGGGGAGTTTCCCGCTCCGGCGTTGATGGGCGTCAGGGGCAGCATCTGCCACAGGCTCTGCCCGCTGCCGGCCAGAAAATCGACGAACGCGTGCGCCTGCGGTCCGAAATCGCCCATCCCGTGCCTGCACGGCAGGGACGATACGTGCAGCAGCACGCCGCAGCTGCGCATCCGTTTCATGACGACTCCCCCTCGGGCCGCAAGAACAGTACGCCCATGGGCGGCAATTTCAGGTTGAGCGAATAGGGGTGTCCATGCACGGGGATGGGCTCGGCACGGACCTTCCCCATGTTGCCCGCACCGCTGCCGCCATAAAGGACGCTGTCGGAATTGAGAGCTTCGTTCCATACGCCGTCCAGGCCCACGCCCACCGCGTAATTCTCCCGCGGCACGGGCGTGAAGTTGCAGACCACCAGCACCGACCGGCCCGCCCTGTCGCGACGGAAAAAACTCAGGACGCTCTGGTCCGAATCATGGCAATTCTCCCACGCGAAACCATACGGATCGAAATCCAACTCGTGCAGGGCCGGACACTCCCGATACAGGCGGTTCAGATCACGCACCCATGCCCTGATTCCGTCATGGGCAGGAAACCGGAGCAGATCCCAGTCCAGCGATGTGTCGTGGTTCCATTCGCGCCATTGGCCGAACTCGCCCCCCATGAAGAGAAGCTTCTTGCCCGGCAGGCCGTACATGTACCCAAAAAGCGTCCGCAGGCCTGCCATCTGCTGCCAATAGTCCCCCGGCATCTTCGACAGCAGCGACTTCTTCCCGTAGACGACCTCGTCGTGGGACAGCGGCAGGACAAAGTTTTCGGCATAAGCGTACCAGAGGGCGAACGTCAGCAGATTGTGATGGAATTTCCTGTAGATGGGATCGTGCTCCATGTACGTGAGCGAATCATTCATCCAGCCCATGTTCCATTTGAGCCCGAAGCCCAGCCCCCCCAGATAGACGGGCTTTGAAACCATGGGCCAGGAGGTGGACTCCTCGGCGATGGTCTGCACGTCGGGGAACTCCTCGTAGATGGCCTTGTTGAGCTCCTGCAACAGTTCGATGGCCGCCAGGTTCTCGCGGCCGCCATGGCGGTTGGGTATCCACTCGCCCTGCTCCCGCGCGTAATCCAGATAGAGCATGGAGGCCACGCCATCCACGCGCAGCCCGTCGAGGTGGTACTCGCGAACCCAGTACATGGCGTTGCAGATCAGGAAACCGGCCACCTCGTAGCGGCCGTAATTGAAAATGGCGCTCTTCCACTCCGGATGAAAGCCCTGGCGCGGGTCGGCGTGTTCGAACAGCGCGGTGCCGTCGAATTGGGCCAGCCCGTGCGCATCCATGGGGAAGTGGCCCGGGACCCAGTCCAGGATCACGCCTATGCCCTGCCGGTGCAGGTAGTCCACGAAGTAGCGGAAATCCTGGGGGCACCCGTAACGGCTGGTCGGGGCGAAGTAGCCCGTGCTCTGGTAGCCCCAGGAACCGTAAAAAGGGTGTTCGGCCACGGGCATGATCTCGACGTGCGTGAAACCCGCGTCCCTGACGTAGTCGGCCAGCTCGTGGGCGATGCGCCGGTAGTTCATGAAGTTGCCGTTTTCATCGCGTCGCCACGAGCCCAGGTGCATCTCGTAGACGGACCAGGGGCTCTCCAGGGAGTTTCGCTCCCGCCTGTCGCGCATCCATTCGCCATCTTCCCACGAGTATTGCAGGTCCCAGATGATGGAAGCCGTGGCCGGCGGCTCCTCGCTGAACAGGGCGAAGGGGTCGGCGCGCTCTGCCTCCCCTCCGGGCCAGGACAGGTAATATTTGTAGCGCTGGCCGTGGGCCGCCCCGGGCACGAAGCACTCCCATACTCCGGAGCTGTCCGCGCGCAGGCTCATGGGGGCCGCGGCCCGGTCCCATTCGTTGAAATCCCCCACCACCGAAACGTAGGCGGCGTTGGGCGCCCATACCACGAAACGGGCGCCCGGGGATTCGGGCCCGAGGGATTCGGGGTGGGCCCCGAAATGTTCGTACAGGCGGGTATGCCGGCCCTGCTTGAAGAGATATATGTCCAGATCGCCGAGACTGCGCCGAGCATCCATAAATAAACACCTCCGGGAATTCGAGACTACACGATAGGAAAGAGAGAGGCGTATTGGCAAGGAAAGAAAATTTTCAGTGGAAAAAGTCAAAAAAAAAGCGCGGTCAGCGCCGCGCTTTCAGAAAACCCGCCAGGACGGATCCTAGTGGTGCTCGTTCATGCCTTCCTTGATGCGGTACAACGCAGCAATGACGATGGCCGCGAGATACGTGAAAATTCCGATGACCCCGATGAAGCCCTGCACCGTACTGTGCATCATGTTCCCAAAAAGCTCACCCAACATGACATCCTCCTCGTAGCGTGTCCCAGCAAGTCGTATGTGGAACTTTTCACAACCATATCTTGACCGAAAAAGTCAAGGAAAAATGGCCTGACGCCCCGGGCGCCGGTCACGCCGGGGCAAGTTCCTCGAAAAACGTGTCGCGCTGCACCGGGGTGAAGCCCGTGGCTGCGATGGTCTCCACGAGTTCGGCGATGGTCAGGCCCTTGGGCGAGTCCGCTCCGGCGGCGTGTCCGATCTTCTCCTCCACGATGGTTCCGTCGAAGTCGTCGGCCCCGGCCCACAGCGCCATCTGCGCGGCCTTGATGCCGGCAAAGGCCCAATAGGCCTTGATGTGCGGGATGTTGTCCAGGAACAGGCGCGCCACGGAAATGGTCCGCAGGTACTCCTCTCCCGTGGGACCAGGCACACCCAGGGCGTTGTTGCGTGACTGATAGGCCAGCGGGATGAAGACGATGAAGCCGGGTTTCTCGTCTTCCAGGGCGCGCAGGCGTTCCATGTGATGGATGCGGTCCTCCCAGGATTCGATGTGCCCGAAGAGCATGGTCGAGTTGGTTTTCATGCCCATGTCGTGGGCCAGGCCATGGATGTGCAGCCAACGGTCGGCGGTGACCTTCTCGGGGCACAGCTTCTCGCGCATGGCCGGCGAGAAGACCTCCGCCCCTCCGCCAGGCAAGGCGTCCAGGCCCACGGCCATCATTTCCCGGAGCACCGAGGCCTCGTCCGTACCCAGTGTGTCGGCGAAATGCGCGACCTCCACGGCTGTGAAGGCCTTGACAACTGCGTCCGGCCGCACCTCCTTGCACAGGGCCAAAAGGTCCAGGTAGTACTGGTAGGGCAGGTCCGGATTCAGGCCGCCGGTGATGTGAATCTCGCGGATGGGTTCGTGAATGCGGTCCATCAGGCGTTTCCTCGCCTCTTCCAGCGAGTAGGTGTATCCCCCTTCCTCGCCAGCTTTCTTGAAGAAGGCGCAGAACCGGCACTGGTTGCGACAGACATTGGTGTAGTTCAGGTGCTGGTTGTACACGTAGTAGGCCCGGTCCCCGTGCCTGGCCCGGCGCTGGCGCAGGGCCGCCTCGCCCAGCTCGTGCACGGACGCGTTGCGCGCAATCTCCAGGGCGAATTCCGGTTCGATGCGCTCTCCGGGCCTGAGCGTGGCCAGCCGTTTCCTGTCGGCTCCTGAAAGTCCGCTTTCCATCATACTCGTATCCTCGAAAAAAGAACGAGGCCGCACCCTTGACGGATGCAGCCTCGTGTCATGCTTGGGTATCGGCGCGAAGCTGCCGCGACTATTCTTCTTCTGTCTCGGCGTCGGCGTTCTCTTCCATCTTCTGACGGATCATGTCGCCCAGGTTGCTGCCGGTCATGGTGCCGCTCTGGGTGGTGCGGAACTCACCGCCGCCACCGGGACGCTTGCGCTCAGTTTCCTGCTGCTTCAGGGACAGGCCCAGACGGCGCTCGTCGGCGCTGACGTGGATGACCTTGGCCTCGATGGCGTCGCCCTCGTTGAAGGCTTCCTTGGGGCTCTTGATCTTCTTCTTGCTCATCTCGCTGACGTGGACCAGGCCTTCGATGCCTTCCTCGACCTCAACGAACAGACCGAAGTCCGTGATGTTGGTGATGGTGCCGGTCAGCATGGTGCCCACGGGGTAGCGGTTGGGCACGTCCAGCCACGGGTCGTCGGCCAGCTGCTTGATGCCCAGGGTGAACTTCTCGTTCTCCTTGTCCACGGTCAGAACCTTGGCGCGGACAACGTCGCCCACCTTGTAGAGCTCGTTGGGGTGGCGGATCTTCTTGGTCCAGGACAGGTCGGACACGTGGATCAGGCCGTCGATGCCGTCCTCGATGCCGATGAACAGGCCGAACTCGGTGATGTTCTTGACGCTGGCTTCAAGGATGGTGCCCTCGGGGTACTTCTCGGCCACCAGGTCCCACGGGTTCGGGGCGACCTGCTTCATGCCCAGGGAGATGCGCTTGCGGTCCACGTCCACACCCAGGATGATGACATCCACTTCGTCGCCGGGGCGGACCATCTGGGAGGGGTGGCGCAGCTTGCGGGTCCAGGACATCTCGGAGATGTGCACCAGGCCCTCGACGCCGGGCTCCAGTTCCACGAACGCGCCGTAGTCCACCAGGTTGGTGACCTTGCCGGACAGCTTGTGGCCCTCGGGGTACTTTTCGGAGATGTTGGACCAGGGGTCCTGCACCAGCTGCTTGAGGCCCAGGGAGACTTTCTTCTCGTTCTTGTCGAAGGACAGGACCTTCAGGGTCAGTTCGTCGCCCAGCTGGACCATTTCCTTGGGATGCTTGATGCGCTTCCAGGACATGTCGGTGATGTGCAGCAGGCCGTCGAGGCCGCCGAGGTCGATGAACACGCCGTATTCGGTGATGTTCTTGACCACGCCGGTGACGGTCTGGCCCTCTTCGAGGGTGGTCAGCAGCTCGCCGCGCTTGCGGTCGCGGTCTTCTTCAAGCAGCACGCGGCGGGAAACGATGACGTTGCTGCGGCGGCGGTTGATCTTCAGCACGCGAAATTCGAAATCCTGGTTGACCAGGGCGTCCATGTCCGGAACCGGGCGCAGGTCGACGTGGGAACCGGGCAGGAAGGCCTCGATGCCCTTGATCTCGACGACGTAGCCGCCCTTGATGCGGCGCACGATGCGGCCGATGACGACATCGCCGGTCTCCAGGAGCTTTTCGAGCTCGTCCAGGACCTGCATGCGCTTGGCCTTCTCACGGGAAAGAACGATGGAGCCTTCGCGCTCGTTCTTGCGGACGACATATACGTCGACGGTGTCGCCGACTTTGACAGCCACCTGGCCGTTTTCCATGAATTCATCCAATGGAATCTGGCCTTCGGACTTGAAATTGACATCCACGAGAATGTAGGTGTCATCGATCTTCACGACTTCGCCCGAAACGATCACCCCTTCTTCGATGTCACCGAAGTCGGAATTGAGATAGTTCTCGAGTTGGGACTCGAAATCCATCTCCATATCGAAATCGTTCATGGACTCAGGCGTGGTTTGAGTGTTGTTCATGTGTTTACCCCCTAACGAAAATAAATTTGGGCAGTCCTAGCAGAGTGACCCTACCTTGACAACCAGAATAATCTGCGGAAAAAAATAGGGTCCGCGCGCATGATTTGCTGCGTTTGTGTCTTTTTTTATCCCCATATACCGCAACGTTACGGCTTGGCCATCAGGCCAACGCCACGAGATCGTAGGTCTTTGTCTCCTCGATCACGGCCCGGACCATGCGTCCCGGCTGCACATTCTCCCCGCTCACATACGTAATTCCATCCACTTCCGGAGCCTGGAACCAGGCCCTCCCCTCGTACAACCCGGGCCATTCCTCGTGGGGGCGATCCACCAAGACCTCAAGCTCCTGCCCTTCGAACCCGCCGAGCAGTTCCTCGCTGATACCGGCCTGCAGGGCCATGATGCGGTCGCGGCGCTCCTCCTTGACCTCGTCGGGCAACTGGTCTGGAAGCGCCGCGGCTTCGGACCCGTCCTCAGGATAGTAGGGAAAAACGCCCAGGTGCATGAAGCGTGCGTCGCGCACGAAGGATTCCAGGGCCGCGAATCGTTCCTCGGTCTCCCCCGGATAGCCGACGATGAAGGTCGTACGCAGGGCGGCATCCGGAAAGAACTCCCGCACCTGTTCCACCACGGCCCGCGGGTCGCGCCGGAATGGGCGGCCCATGGACGCCAGGATGTCCGGGTGGGCGTGCTGTAGGGGGATGTCGAAATACGGGAGGAACGGCCGGCCCAGTTCCGCCAGGAAGGACAGCATTTCCCGGTCCAGCCCGGCCGGGTAGAGATACATCAGGCGCATCCACTCCAGACCCTGCAGCGGCGCGAGCTTTTCGAGCAGTCCGCGCAGGGCCTTCTGCCCTCGGTCACGGCCATAGGCCGTCACGTCCTGGGCGATGAGGACCAGCTCCTTGCGGCCCTGGTCCAGGCAACGCCGCGCGTCGTCCACGATTTCGGCCTCGGGACGGCTGACCAGCGGCCCGCGGATGGAGGGAATGGTGCAGAACCGGCAGCGATTGTCGCAACCCTCGGCGATCTTCAGGTAGGCGAAACCCGGCGCCGTGGTCAGGAGACGGGCGGGCGGAAAAGGCGGCAGCTGGCCGCCCCTGGCCGCGAGCAGTTCGCGCACGCGCTGCAGGAGTTCGCCCTGGCGGCGGATTTCCAGGAACAGGTCCACCTCGGGCAGTTCCGCACGCAGGTCCTGGCCGTAGCGGGAAACCAGGCAGCCCGTGACCACCAGGGGCGGTTTCGGGTCGAGGCCGGCCAGGGCCTCCGCCGTGTCCAGGATGACCTGCAGGGACTCGCTGACCGCGGGCTCGATGAAGCCGCAGGTGTTGACGATCACCACGTCGGCGTCCTCGGGTTCGGCCGCGTTGACGAAAGCGGAACCGAAGCCGCCGAGCATCCATTCGGTGTCGACCTGGTTCTTGGGACAGCCCAGGCTGATGGTGTGAATGCGCACTGTATCCATTATTCCTCCAGTTCCGCGGCGAAGTCCGGCTCCTGCCAGAACTCCACACGCTCCTTGACGATGCCGAGCTTTTCCAGGGCAGGGGCATTGGCGCGGGCGTGGCCCCACAGCTCCCCGGCCAGTCTGGCGGGTACGAAAATCCGGCTCAACCGGCCACCGGCGGCACGCAGCCTCTGCTCCAAAAAAAGCCGCAAGGCAAGGCTGCGCACCATGTTCCCGAAAGCCGGATGCCACGGACCGGCCACGAGCCGGGCGAGCATGCCCGGCTCCCCGGCCAGGCCCAGGCGGATGACCCGCACGCCAGCCTCCCGGAATCGAAGCAGAGCCCAAGCGCATTCGGCCACGGCCAGATCCAGGGGCCAGGGCTCGCACTCCCCACGGGCGTGCATCTCCGCCAGCTCCGTCCCGGCCATGACCACGCAGGGGTAGATGCGCACGGCGTCCGGCCGCTGGGCCAGGGTCAGGCGCACATCCTCGAGCCACGCCTCCGGGCCGTGTCCGGGCAGTCCGGGCAGAAGCTGCACACCCAGCGCCATCCCCGAATCCCGGACCATGGCGCAGGCCCTGGCGGCCGTGCCGCCGTCGTACCCTCGCCCGCTCCGCTCCAACACCCCCGTATCGAAGGTCTGCAC
>CALMTS010000131.1 GCA_937872685.1 uncultured Desulfomicrobium sp. | reverse complement strand
GCGTTGTGGGGCTGTAGCTCAGCTGGGAGAGCGCTTGAATGGCATTCAAGAGGTCCGCGGTTCGATCCCGCGTAGCTCCACCACTTAAAAACCTAAAATTCCTATTGAATGCCGCTTGAAAGCCGCCCGCCAGGGCGGCTTTCGTGTTTTCCGCCGCCAGGTTCAGGCCAGATTCAGGCCATGTTCGTGCAATACCCGGCCCTGCCACCACGGCCGTCCATGAGCAAGCCACCTGGCTGAGTTTCCTCTATCTTTCCCGATTGCCGGCACAGTGAGCATGATGACCCCGGCACCCGCCTGCCTACGCTGACCTGCCGTTTCACGCACCTCGACGTGTAAAAACACCCGTTTCCCCCGTGTTTTATGCATCTGCGGCCTGTTGCGCCGCAATTTCCTGCCTTACTCATCCCACTCCGACTGCTTACGTACATCTCGGATAAACGGCATGATTCTGCGGTCCAACGGTCGCGCCGGCGCCTCTCGCCACCGCATCGCACGCGGCGAGGCCAATCGCCGGATACACCTCCCGCTCACCGGAAAACGGATGCAACGGTCCCGAATCCATGCCAATGGGAAGACATCTTCAGCCAAGCGGCGTGCGCACGCTGCAATCCATTTCACACCAAGGGGGGGAATCATGAACACACCGATGCAGAACTACTGGAAAACCAACAAGGGCTACATGTTGGTCCTGTTGGCCGTCTGGGCGCTTGTGTCCTATGGCTTCGGCATCTTCTTTGTCGAGGAGCTCAATGCCTTCCACCTGGGCGGCTTCCCGCTGGGCTTCTGGTTCGCGCAGCAGGGGTCCATCTACGTGTTCGTGCTCATCATTCTAGCCTATTTCCTGCTCATGGACCGGCTGGATAAGAAGTACGACGTGCACGAATAACGAATCGATACGGGGAGGAAAACATGTCTCTGCAAATCTGGACCTATCTCATCGTCGGGGCGACCTTCGCCCTGTATATCGGCATCGCCTGGGCTTCCCGGGTCAAAGACACCAAGGGATTTTACGTCGCCGGCGGCGGAGTGCCGCCCCTGGCCAACGGCATGGCCACTGCGGCTGACTGGATGAGCGCCGCCTCCTTCATCTCCATGGCCGGCATGATCTCCTTCATGGGCTATGCCGGCTGCATGTATCTTATGGGCTGGACCGGCGGCTACGTGCTCCTGGCCCTGCTCCTGGCGCCCTACCTGCGCAAGTTCGGCAAATTCACGGTCCCTGATTTCGTGGGCGACCGCTATTATTCCTCTGCGGCCAGGCTCGTGGCCCTCATCTGCGCCATCTTCATATCCCTGACATACGTAGCCGGGCAAATGCGCGGCGTGGGCATCGTCTTCAGCCGCTTCCTCGAGGTCGACGTCAACACGGGCGTGATCATCGGCATGGTCCTGGTCTTCGCCTACGCGGCCATCGGCGGCATGAAGGGCATCACCTGGACCCAGGTGGCCCAGTACTGCGTGCTGATCACGGCCTTCATCATCCCCGCCGTGGCCATTTCCGTGAAGCTGACGGGCAACGTCATCCCGCAGATCGGCTTCGGATCGACCATTATCAACGGCCCCGACGCAGGGAAGCATCTCCTCGAAACCCTGAACCTGATCGGCCGGGACCTGGGCTTCGCGGCGTACACCTCGGCCTTCAGCGCGGGCACCAAGCCCATGATCGACGTCTTCGCCATCACCATGTGCCTGATGGTCGGCACGGCCGGGCTGCCCCACGTCATCATCCGATTCTACACCGTGCCCAGCGTGCGCGCGGCCAGGCTCTCGGCCTTCTACGCCCTGCTGTTCATCGCCATCCTCTACACCACAGCCCCGGCCCTGGGCGCATTTGCCCGCTACACCCTGACCAACGCCCTGAGCAACACCCCCTACTCGGAAGTGCCGTCGTGGTTCGCCAATTGGGAGAAAACAGGACTGCTGGCATGGCAGGACAAGAACGGAGACGGAGTCATCACCTACCGCGGAGGTGCGGCCTTCAAGGGCAAACCGGTGTACAGCGGGGAACTCGGCGCCCAAGGGCAGCGTCTCCTCAAAAACGAACCTCTCGCCGGCGAGAACGAACTCTACATCGACAACGACATCATGGTCCTGGCCACACCCGAAATCTCGCAGCTGCCGCCCTGGGTCATCGCCCTGGTGGCCGCCGGCGGCCTGGCCGCGGCCCTGTCCACGGCGGCGGGCCTGCTGCTGGTCATCGCCTCGTCCATCTCGCACGACCTCTACTACCGCATCATCAACCGCGGGGCCTCGGAGAAGATCCGCCTCCTGGTGGGCCGCATCATGATCGGCGTGGGCGTGCTCATCGCGGGATACTTCGGCATCAACCCGCCCGGCTTCGTGGCCCAGGTGGTGGCCCTGGCCTTCGGTCTGGCCTCGTCGTCCTTCTTCCCCATCATCGTGCTGGGCATCTTCTGGAAGCGGGCTTCCAAGGAAGGCGCCATCGCCGGCATGATCACGGGCATCGGCTTCACCATGCTCTACATCGTGCAGACCAAGTTCATGGGCGTGGCCCCCTGGTTCATGGGCATCAGCCCCGAAGGCATCGGCACCGTGGGCATGGTCATCAACTTCGCCGTGACCATCGGCGTGTCCCTGGTCACCGCGGCCCCGCCGGCCGCCGTGCAGGAAATGGTAGAGAGCGTGCGCATCCCCAGGGGCGCGGGCGCTGCCGTTGATCACTAAACAAAAGGGGGGCCGGGCGACCGGCCCCCTCGCGAGGGCAACGCCATGAACGCGGGAATCCAGCCTGCGGGGTACGACAGCATCATAGCCTTCCTGCAGGACACCCTGCCCTTCTCGGAGCTCGACCGGCAGAGCCTGACGCGCATCGCCCGTCACTGCCTCGTTGATTTTTTCCCCGCCGGAACGCGGGTCCTG
>CALMTS010000130.1 GCA_937872685.1 uncultured Desulfomicrobium sp. | reverse complement strand
AGATTCTTCATGTTGCCAAGCCCTTCGGCGTCACCCTCGACCTCGCCCTTGTCGCGGCCGTAGGCCATGTTCCAGTAGACCGAGCCGGGGATAAGCATCTGGTTCATGAGAAACATGTGGTTGATGGTGTCGTAGACGTGCGTGGCCCCGCCCCGGCGCACGGCCACCACGGCCGCTCCGATCTTGCCCTTGAAGGCCCGGCCGTTGGCCAGGGCCACGAGGCCGGCGCGGTCAAGCAGCGCCTTCATCTCGGCCGAGACGTCGGTGAAATAGGTCGGGGAGCCGAAGATCAGGGCGTCGGCCCGCAGGAGCTTCTCCATGACCGGGTTGAAGACGTCGTTCTTCATGGCGCACTGGCCGTCCTTGTTCTCGAAGCATTTGTAGCAGGCCTGGCAGCCGCGGATTTTCTGTCCGCCGACCTGGACCAGCTCGGTTTCCCACCCGGCGGCCGCGAGGGGCGCAAGGACCCGGTTCAGAAGGATTTCAGTGTTGCCGCCCTTGCGCGGGCTGCCGTTGACTGCGATTGCGTACATATTTTTTTCTCCTTGGTTGGGATTGACTGCGTGTTCCGGACACGGATAGAGCACACGTCTGCGATTTTGAAAAGTACTGTCTTAAATGTCTGGTACACACACGGAGTATAGTAATGGGCGAAAAGAGGGCATCGGCCTGCAAGGTCAAGGAAATCGGGGGCAAGCGCTACCGCTGCTATTTTGAGCTGACCCTTGCGGTCATCGGCGGGAAATGGAAGCCCATCATTCTCTACCACCTCTCCCTGGCCGAGGCGGTCCGCTTCGGGGAGCTCAGGCGCGGCATGCCCGACGTGACCGAGCGCATGCTGACGCGGCAGTTGCGGGAGCTGGAGTCCGACGGATTGGTGCACCGCGAGGTGTACCGCGAGGTGCCGCCGCGCGTCGAGTATTCCCTGACGGAGATGGGCAGGAGCCTTCTTCCGATCCTGGCACAGATGCAGGCCTGGGGCGTGAAATATGAGAGCTTTCTTGGCGGGGAGGGGGCGTTTGACGGGGACGGGTATGAACGTCCCCGTCCCTCGGATGAACAGGAGTGCCGGTCGGAACGCCTGAATTGATCTCAGAGCGTCATCAGGAAGGTGATGGCGATGCCCGCCGGAATGAAGGCGAGGCCGGGCACGAGGATGCGCGGCAGAAGTCTGGCCGGGTCCTGATGGAAGTAGTCGCAGGTCATCAGGTAGCAGATGTGCATGGGTGAGGACATGATGCCCGCCAGTCCCGAATAGAGCCCGATGCTCAGGATGGCCGGGATGAGGTGGGCCTGTCCCGTGGAGTGGGCGAGCCCGAAGAGCAGGGGGAAGGTCGCGCCCACGAAGGCGATGGTCAGCCCGGCCACGAATCCCACCAGGAAAGGCAGGGTCGCGGCCATGATGAACACGGCGCTGCCTCCGCCCAGGGCCTGGGCCAGGGCGTCGACGACATGCCCCTGGTGCAGGATCTCCTTGAAGATGAAGATGGCCCCGACCACGCCCAGAAGCGACAGGGTGTTGTCCTTGCCCGCCTCGCGCAGCACCTCCGTCCATTTGGCCCTGGCCATGGCGAGGCTCACGCCCGAAGCCAGGATCAGGGCCGCGATGACGCCGTACTCCATGGGGCGGCCGGGCCACAGGATCGAGCAGGCCCATTCGCCGGCCACGGACCCGGTGATGGCCGTGGCCAGCGGGATGCCGCCGCTCCAGTCGCCGCCGTTGCGGGATTGCTGCGTTGCGGCGGGCAGCCGGGGGGCGTTTCTGAGGGCGGGGCGCAGGATGAAGAGCCAGCCCAACGCGATGCTCACCAGCGGTCCGGGCCACATCAGGGCGATGATGCCGATCACCGGGATGCCCGCCAGGGACGAACTGAGGATCAGGCCGGGGTACAGGGGCCAGGCCAGTTCCCAGATGTGCCGGAACCAGTAGTTGATGAGGACCTGGTCCTTGGGGGGGATGGACAGCTCTGCGGCGGCCTTTTCAACCATGGGGGCGGAAAAGATGGCCCCGCCGGGCATGGGCAAAAGGCCGATGAGCGCCGGGAAGAAGACCAGCAGCAACGACCGCGAGCGGATCTGGCCGCGGATGGCGCGCATGAACCTTTCGGATTGGCCCGAGGCCGAATACAGGGCGCTGAAGGCCAGGATGACGGCGATGATGACGCACAGCACAAAGGTGTCCTCGGTCAGCAGGGCGTCGGGCACGGCCTTGACCCAGGCCAGGGGCGTAAGGCCGAAGAGCAGCGCCAGCACGAAGCTTCCCGCCAGGATGGACGGTCCCAGTCCCAGCTTGAGCCGGATGCCGGCAAGCATCACGGCGAAGACGATGACGATGAAGAGTACGGACGTCATGCGCCGGCCGCGCAGCACTTCTTGAATTTTTTCCCGCTCCCGCAGGGGCAGGGGTCGTTGCGTCCGACCTTGGGGCTGTCGTGGCGGACGGTCTCGGTCTCGTGCTCGCCGTCGACATAGTACCAGAGGCCCTCGCGGCGTACGAATACGCTGCGTTCGGTCAGGCTCTGGGTGCCACCCTTGTGGCGGAAGGTGGCCCGGAAGCGGACCATGCCGTCGTCGCCGTCTTCGGCGGTTTCAAGTATTTCCAGGTTCAGCCAGGTCGTGTCGCGGTTCCAGCGCCGGATGTCCTCCTCGTGGAACTCGTCGCGGTGCTCCTCGACCATGGATGCCCGCAGATGATCCATCTCGTTGCGGGTGAAGGCGGTGAAGCGCGAGCGCATGAGGGCTTCGGGCGTGGACGCGGGGGTCATCCCGGCGATGACGGGGCCGCAGCAGTTCTCGTAGTCGCGTCCGGAGCGGCAGGGGCATTCCATGTTCATCTCCTAGTGGCTGCAGCCTTCGTGGTTGCAGAGAATGTCCTGGTCCGTGATGTTGCCGCCGATCCAGCTCGCAAGCACGTCGCGGACTTCGCCGGTGCAGCCGCGGATGACCTTGACGCCGTGCTCGGCCATCTTGTCGATGGCGCCCTGGCCGATGTTGCCGACCAGCATGGTCTTCACGCCTTTGGCCTGCATGGTCACACCCACGGTGGACTTGCAGCCGCAGCCGGCAGGGGGGAAAAAGGTCTCTTCCTCGACGACTTCGTTGGCTTCGTCCAGGGTGAAGATGGTGAAGGTCCGGGCGTGGCCGAAGTGTTCGTCGACATGGCTTCCGACGGTGGGGATGGCTATTTTCATGGGAAAACTCCTTGTTTTTCAGGTTCGATTGCCCGTATGACCGATTCATGGCCGAGTCAATGCAGACCGGCAACCGAAAGGAGGCGATACATGGGCACTGGCAAACCAAAGCATTATCAGAAAATTCAGGAGATGTACCCGGATCTGGTCGGCGCGGCCGAGGCCCTGGGCAAGGCGGCCCAGGAGGCCGGCCCCCTGGGCGAGAAGGAGATGCAGCTCGTTCAGCTCGGGGCATCCGTGGCCCTCAGGTCCGAAGGCGCGGTCCGCAGCCACGCGAGGCGGGCCATGCAGGCCGGGGCCACGGCGCAGGAAGTCCGCCATGCGGTCATCGTCTTGACCAGCACCATCGGATTCCCTACGGTCGCGGCTGCCCTGGACTGGCTGGAGAAGGTCCTCGACTAGGGCGTTTTTTCATCACGCGGTTTCAGCAGGACGGCCCGCAAGGGCCGTTTCTCGTGGAGGGAGTATGCATCATCTGGAATTCATCGCCACGGACAAGGCTCCGGCCGCCGTGGGGCCGTATTCCCAGGCCGTGCGCGCCTTGGGGTTCGTGCACGTCAGCGGCCAGCTCGGGCTCGTGCCCGCCACCGGGCAGTTCGCCGGCCCGGACTTCGAGGCCCAGGCGCGGCAGGCCCTGGCCAATCTCGGCGCCATCCTGGCCGAAGCCGGGTGCGCCGTGACGGACATCGTCAGCGTCGACGTCTTCGTCACCGACCTGGCCAATTTCAAGCTTTTCAACGGCATCTACGACGAGTTCATGGCCGGGCACCGGCCGGCCCGCGCCGCCGTGCAGGTCTCGGCCCTGCCGCTGGGCGGGGTGGTGGAAGTCAAGTGCGTGGCCGTGGCCCGCTCATAAGGAACATTCATGGTCAACAAGCGAACCCGCCGTTTCGGCGTCTTCCCCTCGGCCAACGAGGACGCCCAGGCCGCCCAGCGGCATGTGGGCACGCCCCAGTGCACCTCGGACTCCTACCGTCTGGCTTTTCAGGACCCGGAGTTTCTGCTGCGGCAGGAACTGCGGCCAATCCGCCTGCAGCTGGAGCTGCTGAAGCCCGAACTGACCCTGCAGGAGCATCAGATCGAGTCCACCATCGTCATTTTTGGCAGCGCCCGCATCCTTGACCCCGAACAGGCCAGCGTGCGTCTGGAGAAGGTGATGGAGGCGCTGAAGAAGACCCCCGACGACCGGGTCCTTTTGCAGGAGCTGAACCGCGCCCGCACCTCCGTGACGAACAGCCGATACTACACCGAGGCGCGCCGGCTGGGCCAGCTCATTTCCGAGCACATGGACCAGCACCGGCACGTGGTCATCACCGGCGGGGGCGGAGGCATCATGGGCGCGGCCAATCAGGGCGCCCACGACATGAATGCCATCAGCATCGGCATGAACATCGTCCTGCCCTTCGAGCAGGAGCCCAACCCCTACATCACCCCCGAGCTGAGCTTCCAGTTCCACTATTTCGCCATCCGCAAGATGCACCTGCTCATGCGGGCCAAGGCCATGGTGGCCTTCCCCGGCGGCTTCGGGACCATGGACGAGCTCTTCGAGACCCTGACCCTCATCCAGACCCGCAAGGTCAAGCCCATCCCGGTTCTGCTCTTCGGGCGGCGTTTCTGGCAGAAGGCCATCAATTTCGAGGCGCTGGTGGAAGAAGGCACCATCAACGAAGAAGACCTGAAGATATTCCGTTACGTCAGCACCGCCGAGGAGGCCTGGGAGATCATTTCCGCCAGCAACGGACCGACGACGGACGGCAAGTACTAGTTCAGTCCCCAACGGCCTCATGCACGTCGGCGATGATTCGTCCCGAGAGCGTGCGCATGACCCGGCTCATGGCTTCGACCACCGAGCCGGGATTTTTTTTGGCGCTGGGCTCGGATTCACGGTAGGTGCGCTGAAAGAGCACCAGCTCCGGCACGGCCCTGGCCCGCAGGTCCAGCAGGGTGATGGTCAGTTCGGCCGTGGCCAGCCAGCGGTCCTGGCCGTCCACTTCCATCCACTCTTCGACCATCCCTTCAATCTGATGGGTGGCGGGCAGGGACGAACCCGTCCCGCTCACGGCCAGGAAGAGGCCGCTGGCCTGCAGGTCCCGGCGCAGATAGTCCGCGACCAGGCTCTGGGGCGTGGCCCGCCACTGGTGGTAGTGGTACTCCTGCCGCCCGAAGGACAGGTCCCGGTACACGATCTTGGTCGTGTTGAATTCCGGGGCCACGCCGAAGCGGTTCAGGGCGAGGACGGCCCCCGTACGCTCGCCGGGCACAACCGGAGGCTCGTATTCCAGGGTGTAGTAGCGGGTGTCCGGGGCATTTTTGCGGGCCGCGCCGCAACCCGCGAGGGCCAGAACAAGGATGGCGAGGGCAAGGAAACGCATGGGCATGGGGCTCCTACTCCTCGATCCGTCGAGGGGCTTTGGGTTCACCGAAAATGAGCTGCGCGGGCTGGTCTTTGACGTTCGAAATGAGGGAGTTCAGGTTGCCGGAGGTCTGCTCCAGATTCTCGGCGGTGATGGACAAACGTTCCTCGAGGTCTTTGATGGCGGCCTGCATCTGCATCATGGTGGCCTGGCTCTGGGTCATGAACGCGTCGGTCTTGAGGGCGGTGGTGGCCAGGGCGCCCATGGTGGTGTCGATGCTGGGACGGTTCGTCTCGAGGATGGACTGGAACTGGGCCAGGATGGCGTCCATGCGCGTCAGTTCCTCGGAGGCCTTGTCCATGAGGGTGCGCGAGGCCACGATGGTCGCGTCCATGTTCCGGGCCAGGGAGTCGAGGCGCTTGGGGTTGGCCGCTGCGTTGATGCTGGCCAGGAGGGTGCGGATGTCGGCGGAGATGTCGCCGATGCGGGCGTCGGTCACGGCGGTGTTCAGTGCCGTGAAGGCGCCCATGGCCTGGTCGGAGATGCCCTTGAAGTCCATGGACTGGATCTTGGTGGCGATGTCGTCGATCTCGCGGAAGAGCTTGCGGATGTCCGAGGGCTTGGAGGCGATGACCGGGTATTCCGGGGTGAAGCCGAGCGTGGGCGACGGGCCGTCCGTGAAGGGCTGGCGCTTGTCGATCTCCACGAACATGGCCCCGGTGATGCCGACGTTGGCGATGGAGGCCACGCTGTCGTCGAAGCGGTTCTCGTCGTCCGCGTGCTCGTCGTCCACCAGAATGACGACCTCGATGAGGTGGAAGTCCGGTGCGATGCGGATGGCCTGGACCCGGCCCACGGGCACGCCGCGGTACTTGACCGGCGAATCCACGTTCAGTCCCTGCACGGATTCGTCGAAATACGTCACGAAAAGCTCGCCCTTGCGCAGAAAGGACGTCATGCCCAGCCAGATGATGGCCAGGGTGGCAAGGCCCAGTCCTGCGGTCATGAACAGGCCCACGGAAAAATTGACGCGAGCTGAAGCCATTATGTCTCCATTTCCGGCTGTCGGTTGAAGAAGCGGCGCACGAAGGGGTGCGTGCTCCTGTCCCTGAGTTCATGGGGATCGCCTTCGGCGATGATGGATTTCGTTGTCTTGTCCAGCATCACGACCCGCCCGGCGATGGTGAAGATGGAGGAAAGTTCGTGGGTGACGACCACGAAGGTCGTGCCCAGGGTCCGGTTCAGGCGCAGGATCAGGGCGTCCAGTTCGGCAGAGCTGATGGGGTCCAGGCCGGCCGAGGGCTCGTCCAGGAAGAGGATCTCCGGGTTCAGGGCCAGGGCCCGGGCGATGGCCGCCCTTTTCTTCATGCCGCCCGAGAGCTCCTCGGGGAGGTGGTTCTCGAAGCCCTCCAGGCCGACCTGGCGCAGCTTGAGGCGGACCAGGTCATCCACGGCCCGCCCCCTGAGGCCCGAGTATTCGGTGATGGGCAGGGCCACGTTCTCTCCCAGGGTCATGGAGGAGAAGAGCGCGCCGCCCTGGTACATGACGCCGATGCGGGCCAGGATGCGCCGGAAGGTCTCCCCGTCGTCGGGGTCCATGAGCATCCCGGCGATGGCGATGGTCCCGGACATGGGCTTGTACAACCCGACCATGTGCTTGAGCAGGGTGGACTTGCCGCACCCGCTGCCGCCCAGGATGACGAAAATCTCACCCTTGCCGATGTCGAAGTCCAGGTCCTTCATGACGACATGGTCCCCGAAGCCCATGGTCAGGCCGCGGACGGAGATGACGGTCTCGCTCATGGCCGCCAGTACCTCAGGATCACGGCCAGGATGGAGTCCGTCAGAATGACCAGAAAGATGCTCGAGACCACGGCCGAAGTGGTGGCCTGCCCCACGCTGGCCGCCCCGCCGCGCACCTGGTAGCCCTTGAAGCAGCCCACCGTGGAGATGAGTACGGCGAAGATGACGCTCTTGAAGATGCCCCAGTTGATGTCGAAGATGGAGAGGGTGTTCATGGTCTGGGTCATGTAGGCGTTCACGGTCAGATCCAGGGTCGTCACGCCGATGAGCAGCCCCCCGGCGATGGCGAAGAGGTTGGAGAAGACCGCCAGGAGAGGCACCACCAGGGCCGAGGCGATGATCTTGGGCGCGACGAGGAACATGGCCGGCTTGAAACCCATGGTGATGAGGGCGTCCACCTCTTCGGAGACCTTCATGGTGCCGATCTCGGCGGCGAAGGCGGAACCCGAGCGCCCGGCTACGATGATGGCCGTCATGATGGGGCCGAGCTCCCGGACCATGGAAAGGGCCACGAGGGACGCCACGTAGATGTTGGCCCCGAACTGCTGCAGCTGCACCGCGGACATGAAGGCCATGATGAGCCCCAGCAGGAAGCTGATCAGTCCGACGATGGGCAGGGCGTCCACGCCGACCTGCTGCATGTACATGACCGTGTCCCCCAGGCGCAGCCGCCCGGGGTGGCGCAGCAGGGACGCAAGGGTGACCGTCGCCTCGCCCACGAAGGAGACATGGCTTGCGGATTGGTCGACCACGTGCATGGTCTTCTCCCCGAAGCGGGTCAGAAAGCCCGGCCTGGGGCGGCGGCGGATGCCGGGTTCGGGTGGGGTGTCCAGGCGCAGGAAGGCCAGGAGGTCGCGGACATGGTCAGGCACCCCTTCCAGGTCCAGGCGTCCGCCCGCAGTTCCGGTCATGCGTGAAAGCTCCATGACGATCAGGGCGCCGCAGTCGTCCATGCGCGTCACGTCGCTCAGATCGGCGCGGATGAGCTTCGGCAGCGGGCAGGGGATTCGAGCCAGCCGGGCAAGGATGTCCGGTGTCGTGGCCAGGTTCAGGACGCCCCGCAGGGTCAGGGCGAGGGCGTCCGGCCCGGTGGAGATGTGAAGTGTGGCCGTGTTGGTCATGGTGTCTTGGGGTGCGCAGTGTCCGGTACCCATAGCCCAGGCCCGGAGCCCCGTCTACACTCGGCGGGCCTGCCATTGTGACGCAATTCTCGATCTTGAATCCGCAGGCACTGTGTGAGAAAAGGATTCTTCGGACGGGGCGCCCCGGATCGTGGCGCGTATCCGTCGACACCATGCAACCGGAAGATTTACATGATATTACGCCTTTTCTGCCTCCTGGCCGCGCTCGTTCTCGGGTTTGCGGCCCCTCTCCGGGCCCAGGCCCCGCAGTCCGTCCCCGATTCCCTGTACACCGGCCTCGAATACCTGCTGACGATCCCCAAAGGAACTTCGGACATCGCCCCCGATCGGCTGAACGAAATTCTGTCCTTCGTGGCCGTCACTCCTCCCGACATCAGCATGTCCATGCAGGACCGGGACAAGGCCTCGGGCGCCTTTCATTCCTTCAGCCTTCGCGGCGATCTGTCGCGGGTCCTTGAATACGCCTACAATCCCGAGATTCCCATCTACGTGACCATGCCCTCATCGGTGCGTGCGCAGGAGTGGCTCAACCCCGCTACCCGCGAGGCCCTGAAAGGGCTGCCCCGGGCCCTGGCCCAAGGCCAGCCGCTCCTGGTGCGCGGTTCCGAAAGGGAAACCATCACGCCCGACGCCAACACGGGTGGGTACTACGCCTACAAGCAGGACCGCGCCATCGCCCTTTTTCCCGGGGCGACAGGACCCGTCCTCGTCTCCGTGAGCTGCCAGCCGGAGCCCTCCGATGTCGGCCTCAAGGGTTGCGTAGTCGGCGACGATTCCGGATGGAACTACCTTTATTCGGGCGAGACCGGCCTGAACAAGACCGGCCTGGGCTGGGTGGATTCGTACATGTACAACGCCCATTCGGTTCTCGTGTTCGTCTCCGACACCAAGGCCGGGGTTGTGCACGTCGGGTCCTTCAAGTGGCTGAACGCGGGCTGGGCCGGGGTCAACATGGTCAAGCAGAGCCACATCATCAACGGCATCAAGCGGTTCGCCTCGGACTTCAAGGCCGTGCTTGAATCCCCCCGTCTTCCCCAGGCGCAGGAACTGGCTTCCATGTACCGGGACCTCAATGACGACAGCCCCGAAAGCCTGCGCGCCCTGGTCGCCCCCTACCTGGACGCCATCATTCGGGGCGGGGAAGCCTCCGGTCTTTCGGGGTCTTTCAAGAAGCTCCTGGCCTCGGGCGATTACCTGCGGAACATGAGCCGCGAGGAGATGGTCAAGGTCGTGGTCAAGGAATTTCTGAAAGAGCGCCTTGGCCGGCAGAACCTGATCCAGGTCGCCCAGGCCGGAAAATTCCCGGCAGTCCACCCCTAGGCCGTTTGAACCGAAAACACCGCCTTCCGGCGGTCGGCGGAGCGCCATGGCTTACTTCGCAATCCCCGTGCTTCATCTGGCAGCGGACCACCGGAGGACGGCGCGCGCCCTGCGGCAGCCCGCCGGCCGGGGCCGCAGGGGGGACAGGTCATGACGCGCCCCGCCGACGAGGCGCGCCGGAGGGCCCGCGACATCCGCGACGAGGCCCTGTCCCGGCTGGCCGAGCGGGACCGCATTTCCTTCGACCTCGTGCGCTCGGAGATGTCCGAAATCAAGGCCATGCTGCGTGAACAGGGGGAGCAGATCGCGGCCCTGAAGGCCCTGATCGTTTCCCTTTCCCCCGCCTCCGGGCAACCCG
>CALMTS010000129.1 GCA_937872685.1 uncultured Desulfomicrobium sp. | reverse complement strand
TTTCGGCGCACATCCGCAACACGGCCTTCGACGCCGTGATCCTCTCCGACGACGCGGCCTTCTCCTTCGTCCTGCGCAACCGCGCGGATCTGTTCCGGGGCATCCCCGTCGTCTTCTGCGGCGTGAACAATTTCCAGACCGAAATGCTGCACGGCGAGCAGGACATCACCGGCGTCTCCGAGATCATCTCGGCGCAGGAGACCCTGGACACGGCCCTGACCCTGCACCCCAAGGCCACCGACTTGATCATCATCGGGGGCGCCGTGACCAGCACCGACCGCTCCAACCGCAGCCAGTTCCTGCGCCTCATGCCCGCCTATTCCGAGCGCATCCGCTTCCAGTTCTGGCAGGACACCCCCACGGCCACGCTTCTGGAACGGCTTGCCGCCCTGGGACCCCAGAACATCGTCTTCCTGACCCAGGCCCTGCCCGGGCTCGACGGCCGCATGCTCGACTTCGGCCCAAGCGTGGCCATGGTCAGGGCGGCCACCGCCTGCCCCATCTACGGCCTGTGGGATTTCTTCCTCGGGCACGGCATCGTCGGGGGCAAGCTGGTCAACGGCAAGGAGCAGGGCAAGATCGCGGCGGCCATGGCCCTGCGCATCCTGACCGGAACCCCGCCCGCGGACATCCCCGTGGTCAAGGGCCTGGCCAACCGTTTCCTGTTCGACTACCGCGAGCTGGCCAGATTCCAAATCAGCGAACACGACCTCCCGCCGGGGTCCGTCATCGTGAACCGGCCCAAAAGCGTGTTCGAGGCCAACAGGCGTCTGTTCACCGTTTTCGGAGCCATCGTGGCCGGCCTGCTCGTCGTGATCCTCTTCCTGGTCGCCGTCGTCCACATCCGCCGCCAGACCCTGCGCGAACTGCGCACGGCCCGGCGCAAGGCCGAGGAGGCCAACGAGGCCAAGAGCCTCTTCCTGGCGCACATGAGCCACGAAATCCGCACCCCGCTGACAGGCATCATGGGCCTGGCCGAACTGGCGCAGAACAACCCCTCGGCTCCGGCCGTGCAGGACTACCTGGCCCTGATCCACCAATCAGGCCAGAACCTGCTGCACATCATCAACGACATCCTCGACTTCTCCAAGGTGGAGGCGGGCAAGCTGACCCTCAAGAAAACGGTCTTCAACATCCGCAGGATGCTCGAAGCCACCATCGCCCTCTTTCTCCCCAGAGCCAGGGAACAGGGCATAGAACTGGCTTTGGTGATGGACGCGGAGCCACCGCACCTCGTGCTCGGAGACGAGCTGCGGCTGCGGCAGATATTCTTCAACCTGCTCGGCAACGCCATCAAATTCACGGAAAAGGGATGCGTGGAGCTTCGCGTGCGCGCGGCGACGCCGGCCGAAAACGGCAAGACCGTGTTCCATTTCGAGGTGCGCGACACGGGCTGCGGCATCCCCGCAGACAAGCTGTCGGCCATCTTCGACCGCTTCACCCAGGCGGATCATTTCCCGACCAGGACGCACCAGGGGACGGGCCTCGGCCTGGCCATCGTCAGGCAGCTCGTGGAGGCCATGGGCGGGACCATCGAGGTGCAGAGCACGGAAGGGTCCGGTTCGACATTTTTGGTCGGCATCCCGCTGGAATACGCCGTTCAGGAAGAACCGCCCGCCCCTGCCGACATCACGCTGCAGGAGAGCGACAGGGTGCTTTCGGTCCTGGTGACCGAAGACAACGTCATCAACCAGCTCTTCCTCAAGAAGACCCTGGAGAAGCTCGGGCACAAGGCGACCTGCGCGGCCAACGGGCAGCAGGCTCTGGACCTCCTGCGCAGCGAACCCTTCGACTGCGTGCTGATGGACATCCAGATGCCCCTCATGGACGGCACCGAAGCCACCCGGCGCATCCGCCAGGACCTCGGTCTGACCCTGCCCGTCATCGCCCTCACCGCCCACGCCCTGCAGGGCGACCGAGAAAAGTACCTCTCCATGGGCTTCGACGAATACCTGCCCAAGCCCATCGCCACGAAGGATCTGGAGAAAATTCTCAGAAACCTCCGGCAGAACTGAGCGGACGGAAAAGGACGGCCACGGCCCCACACAGGCCGGGCCGCAACGGGGAGTCCAAGGCATCCCGCCCGTCCGTTTCGCCCATCACCCCGCCAGATCCCGGCACAGCCTCTCCACCCGCTCATGCATCCTTTCGTGGTGCGACCCCGGCCAGTAGATCCTTCCGCATCGCGGGCAGCGCCGAAAATCGAAATAGTGCGCGCGCGTCAGCGGCAACAGGCGGTCCAAGATCTCGGATTTGGACACTTCCAGCAGCGGGTCGTTGCAGCGCAGGCAGCGGCTGAAGGTCTCGAAGGGCGGCTTGAGGCCGAAGAGACGCAGGATTTCCAGAAGCTGCGCGTCGGGCTCCCGGGCCCGGACCAGACGGCCGTAGACCACGGCGTTGCGGCGCAGGAGGAGGCGGTCGCGGCTGAGCAGGATGCGCTGTTCGGCGGCGGCCTTTTCGGCCAGAAGCGCGTCGGGCAGGGCCGGTTCGTAGGCCGTGTCGAAGCCCAGGGCGCGCAGGAGCCCGGCCAGCCTGCCGACGTTGGCGTCGACGAGGAAGGCGATGCGCGGGAGGGGTTCGGGACGCAGCGGTGAAGGGCGCAGCACATCGAAGGGGGCGCTCACGGGGCGGACGTCGATGCGCTCCCCGGCCGCGAGCGGATGCCCGAAGCCCACGGACCGCCCGTCGGCGTCGATGCCGCCGACCTCGGTGTGGGGCGGCCCCAGGGCCTCGATGACGTCCTTGACGGATGCCCGCCGCGTCACGGGGTACGAGACACGCCCGCCCCCGTCGCGGACACCGCGCCCGAGCAATTCTCCGAGATCGCCATGAAAAACGATGATGGCCGGCGGATCGTTCACCTTCCCTCCCGTGCACCCTCGCTGAACCGTAGTTGTTTTCCTTGGCATCGACAACACCCGGCCCGTTTTCCGCAGGTTCCTGCCCCCTGCCGCGGCGAGGTTGCCGAACAAGGCTCCAAGGCATAAACAATTCCCCGAAACCAAAACCACCCGCCGCACCCGCGGCTCCAGACACGGAGGAAAGCATGGACGAACCGACCCGCGCATTCCGGCGCATGACCGCCGAACGACTCATCAGGCACCTCAACAGACGCCGCATGCACGGCAGCTACGTCGAAACCGCCGCCGAGGCCCGCGCCGCGGTGCTGTCCCTGATCCAGGGCCCGGGCTCCGTGATCCGCTGCGGCACGGAGTCCGTCGGTTCCCTCGGCCTGTGGAAGGACATCGCGGCCCTGCCGGGCATCGAACTCATCGACCCCTACGTGCCGGGCCTGACGCCGGCCGAAGGCGACGAACGCCGCCGCCGCGGCCTGACGGCCGACTATCTGGTCACCAGCTGCAACGCCGTGACGCTGGACGGCCGGCTGGTCAACCTGGACGGCACGGGCAACCGCGTGGCGGGCATGATCTTCGGGCCGAAAAAAGTCATCCTGCTGGTGGGCATGAACAAGGTCGTCAGTGACCTCGACGCGGCCATGGACCGCATCCGCGACTTCGCGGCGCCCATGAACAACCTGCGCATCAAGGCCCTGAACCCCGCCCACGAGCCCCCCTGCACGGAGGACGGCCGCTGCCACCGCTGCGCGAGCCCGCAGAAGATCTGCAACGCCTGGACGATCATAGAAGGCCAGCGCGACGAGGGCAGGATACATGTGGTGCTGACGGGAGAAGCTCTGGGGTATTGAAACCGGGCGGGCCTGGCGTGTGCCCTGAGTGCGCCCGCGCCCGTCCACGAGCCGCGGAGAAAGCCGGAGAGGGAATGCACGCCCTCCGTCAATGCGGTACGGCGGGACAGCCCACGGCGCCCAGGGCCCTGGCGGCCCTGTCGAAGCGCTCGGCGAGCAGGCTGCCGGCCTCGGTCCTGGGGAAGCAGACGTGCAGCGTGTGCGTGGTGAGGATGCGCGGGTGAAAGGACAGGGCCGATCCGGACGGGTCGCCCTGTTTCAGGAGGTGCCGGAAGACCTCCCGGTCCATGACCGCCGCGTCGATCCGGCCGGCGCTCACCATGCGCATGGCCAGGATGTCGGAGTTGCACTTGACGGTCCGCAGGATGCCCCGGGCCACCAAACGGTCGAACTCCTCGGTATTGACGTACCCGTCCACCACCCCGATGCGCAACGGGGCCAGATCCTCCAGTCGGGTCCACTCCAGAGTGGCATCGCTGCGGTGGATCAGGCCGATCACGCTGCAACCGACCGACACGGAATAATGGAAGTCCTTTTCGCGCTCCGCCGAGCGGTACTCGGGAAAATACCCCTGGGCGCTCCCGGTGCGCACGCCAAGGAGCACGCGTTTCCACGGCGCGAACGAAAGCTCCAGACGCATCCCCGCCGCGGCGCTGATCTCGCGCACCCGCTCGGCCACACGCCCCTGTCCGGGCAATTCGGAACCGACGAACGGGGGCCACTCCAGGGTGCTCAGCACAAGCTTTTCCGCCAGGCCTGGAGACGGCGCAAGCAGCGCGCAGGCCAGCAGGAAGCCGGCCAGCCGCAGTGTGGCCCCCCGCACCGCCGCGATGCAGCGCTCACCCGCAAAAAGCCGGGCCGGGCCTCGTGCCGGTGGGGCCTCAGCCCAGGCCGCCACGCCCATTCCGATGTCCGGAGTCAAGGGAAAACGCCAGAGGCATGAGCTCCTGCAAGGTGAAGGAACGCTCCGCGCCCGGGACGATGATCGCCGCCTGCGGGGCAAGCTCCTGAATCCACTGCCTGCAGGCCCCGCACGGCATGCGCTGTTCGAGGGGCGCGCCCTGGGGCGCATCGACGCAGGCGACGGCGACGGCGATGATGTCCCTCTCTCCGGCGGCATACGCCGAGGCCAGGGCCACGCGCTCGGCGCACGTTCCGAGGCCGAGGCTGGCGTTCTCGACGTTGGCGCCCCGGTAAATCGCGCCCCTCCCGCCCAGCACGGCGGCGCCGACGCGGAAGCCCGAGTACGGCGCATAGGCCTGCTCCGCCGCCGAAGCGGCTTCGGCGAGCAATTTGGCGCGAAGAATCGTGTCGAGACCTTTTCCTGAATCGTTCGGCTTCATCCGGGACCTCCTTGTGCGCGTCCAGCGCGCCAGCGTTGCGCCGGGCTGCCGCCGCGCGGCGTTCCCCCCATCCTTGCCCGCATCATACGGTCAGCACCAGCCCGAGTTCACCGGCCTTGCGCAGGGCCAGGGAACAGACGGCGATATCCTGCAGGGCCATGCCCGAACTGTCGTAAATGGTGATCTGGCCGGCGGAGGTCCTCCCCGGCGCGCCGTTCAGCACCGCCCCGATGGGCGTGATGCGGGCGGCGTCCACCAGTCCGGCCTTGCAGGCCGCCTCGTATTCGCCGATGGCCAGGGACTGCTGCACCACGTCGGCGAAGAGCGACGCGCCGGCCACCAAAGCCGTATCCAGCTCCTGCTTGCCCGGCTGGTCCGCGCCCATGGCCGAGACGTGCGTGCCGGGCCGCACCCATGCCGCCTCGAAGAGCGGGCCGCGCGAGGCGGTGATGGTGACGGCGATGTCGGCGGCGTCCAGAGCAGCCCGGGCGCTCACGCAGGCGGCGTCGATCCCCATTTCCTCACGGATGCGCCGCGCGAACGCGTCCGCAGCCTGCGGGGAACGGTTGACCACGAAGACCGTGTCGATGGGGCGCACCTCGCGCACGGCCTGCAGCTCGAACCAGGCCTGATGCCCCGCCCCGAACAGGGCCAGGACGCGGCTGTCCGGGCGGGAGAGATGGCGCACGGCCACGGCGTCCGAGGCCGCGGTGCGCAGGCAGGTCAGGTGCGAGGCGCCCACGAGTGCCTCGGGGTAGCCCGTGTCCGGATTCAGCAGCAGGGTCGTGGAGGCGTGGGCGGCCAGGCCGCGCGCACGGTTCCCCGGCCAGTAGCTGCCGACCTTGAGGCCAACCTTGCGGCTGGCCCCGATGAGGCCGCTCTTGATGCTGAAGGAGGTCCCCTCGTCGGGCCCGTGTCCTTGGGCCACCGGGAAAACCTTGGCCAGACCGCACCCGTATTCCCTGAACATGGCTTCCACGGCCTCGATGGCCTCGCCCATGGTCACGACCCGGGCCGCCACCTCCTCACTGACAAACTTCATGACTCACCTCGACATCGTAAAAGTACAGCCGATTCCGCTTTCGTCCGGACCAGTCCGCGCCCGTCCGGGGCCGTCCACCGCCTACCACCCCATGAGCCGCGGCCACACGGCCGTCACCATGTCCCCTCCCCCGCCGATGACATGGTACCGGTCATGCTGCGTGACCATGGCGCAGGCGTGGCTGGGCAGGATGCGCAACCTGGTCCCGACCGGGAGTCCGGGCAGGCCCTCCGCGCTCCCCGGACGCGGGGCCACGATGCCATGCTCCTGATTGACGCCCGTGACGACGAGATCTCCCAGGGGGCGTCCATGCACGTCGCAGACCAGGCCGTAGCCCTGGTCCACGGCCTGCCCCGCCGTTCCCCGGTCGCAGGACAAAGCCGTCCAGCCGGCGTCGATGATGGCCCAGCCCTTGTCGTGCTGGTGTCCGATGACCGTGGCCAGGACCGAGACGGCGATCTCGTCCGTGGTGCAGATGCCGATGCCTGCCTGCACCAGGTCGAAAAAGACGAAGACCCCGGCCCGGACCTCCGTCACACCCGCGTAGCTCCGGGCGGAAAAGGCCGTAGGGGTCGAACCGACGCTGACCACGGGGCAGGGGAAGCCGGCCTCCCGCAGGATCGCGGCTGCCGTGACGGCCGCGGCGCGCTCCCCTTCGGCCGCGGCGGCCAGGGCCTCCTCGCCGCGCGCCTCGTAGCTCTCGCCGGCATGGACCAGCACCCCGCGCAGCCGGGCCGAGGGCGCCAGGGCACGGGCAATGGCCGTGAGCAACGCCGAGTCGCCGGGCTTCACGCCGGAACGGTGGCCGTCGCAGTCCAGTTCGATGAGCGCCGGGACGGGATTCGCCGGGTCGGACGCCGCCGCAACGGCGCGGGCCTGCTCCACGCTGTCCAGCAGGACGGTCAGGTCCACCCCGCGCCGGCGCAGGGCCTGCACCCGGGGCAGTTTGTGCGGCGCGATGCCGACGGCGTAGGTGATGTCCGTCACGCCCCGGTCCGCCAGTTCCTCGGCCTCGCGCAGCGTCGAAACGGTGGCCGGGCCGTGCACGGAGGCCATGAGCCGCCGGGACACCTCCCACGACTTGGCGGTCTTGAGGTGGGGCCGCAAGCCCACCCCGGCCGCCCTCAGGCGGGTACGCAGGCGGGCGATGTTGTGGTCCATGCGCGCCTCGTCCAGGAGCAGGCAGGGCGTGTCCAGGGCGTCGAGGGGGCAGGGAAGGACCTGCGGTCCGGACATCGGTCCAAGAGGCTCGTGACGTTCATTCATGCTGGTAACTCTCCTGGCGAAGTGTCCCGGAACCGTATCACCATTCCGGGCAAATACAAATCTCAGTCCCTGGCGAGGCCGCAAAGCAGGTGTTCGAGGAGCTCCGCGTCAGCCGCGAGCCGGTCGTCCCCGTCAAAGCGCCCGGCGCACTGCAGCCCCATCGGAAGGCCCCCCGGCCCAGTGCCGGCCGGCAGGGAGATGACGGGCAGGCCGGCGTGGGTCCACGGCAGGTTCATGGCCGGGTTCCCCGTGCCGGCGCGGCCGGCCGGGGCCTCGCCCGGCGCCGATGGGCAGACCCACACGTCAAGGCCGTGCCGCTGCATGAGCGCGGTCAGTTCGGCGCGAAGCTTTGCGCAGGACGCCCTTCCCTCGTCGATCCGGGCCGCCGGGACCGCCTGGCCCCTGGCAATGAGCTCCGCCGTGACCGGCCGGTAAAGATGCCCGTAATCCCTGAACCACCGCGCATGCTCCACTGCGAATTCCGCTGCGGCAAGGTCGCCGTGCCTTTCTGCGATCTCCCCGATGTCATCAAGGCATTGGACCTGCACAACCTCCACCCCGCCTGCCGCGAGGACGGCGACGACCTTCCGGAACCATTCCATGGTGGCCGCCGGGACCTGGTCGAGATACTTCCCGGCCGGCACGCCGGCCCGCAGCCTCTGCGGCGTGTCGAAAGCCGTCCAGAGGGGGTCGAAGGCCTCCATGACGGGCCCGATGTCCGCAACCCGGCGGCAGAAGAAGCCAACCTGGTCCACGCTGCGGGAATAATACATCATGCCGGCGGTGGGAATCTTCCCGAACGACGGCTTCATGCCCGTCACCCCGCAGAAGGAGGCGGGCCGGATGACGGAGCCCACCGTCTGGGTCCCCAGGGCCAGCGGGAAAAAACCCGCAGCCACACCGGCGGCCGACCCGCTGCTGGAGCCGCCGGGCGTGTGCGCGGGGTTGTGCGGGTTCTTCGTCGCGGGGGGCGCGAAATAGGCGAATTCCGTGGTGGCCGTCTGCGCGAAGACGACGGCCCCGGCATCGCGCATCATGCGCACGCACGCCGCCTCCTCGCCCTCGAACAGGACGGGCGGGAGCAGGGAGCCGCACCCCATGGGCAGACCGGCGATGCGGATGATGTCCTTGAAGCCCACAGGCACGCCGAACAGGGGCGGACGCCGGGCCGGGTCGGGGAACCGTTCGAACAGGGCGTCCAGCTGCCGGTCGATATCCCGCTCTTCCACGGGCCGGGCGAGGATGTGCAGTTCGGGGTCGAGGGACCGCACAAGCTCGAGATGGCGCTGAACAAGACGATGCAACGATTCCCGGGATGCGGTCCTGTATGCGTCGAGTGCCGGTGACGCATTGATATAACCGGTCTTGGCCATGGTTTTCCTCCGTACGCAATATTCCGTGAAGGCCTGGGGCGCGGTCAGGCTTCAGGGGCTGAAAAAATGGGGGAACGGCCCAAGGCGCGGTCCGTCCCGCAGCGGGATCTCAGGGAACAGAGCCGGCGAAAAAACCCAGCAGCGCCAGCCCGTCGCGGAAAAGCAGCAGCGCCAGGCCCATCAGCACCGCGCCCAGCAGGCGCATGGTCCAGACGTACAGCTCGCCCCTGAAGAAGGACCTGGACGAGCCGACAACGACGGCCAGCGCGATCTTCGCCCCGATGAGGCAGGCGTAGAAGCCCGCGACGAAGGCCGCCGGAGCCATAAGGCCCGCGTCCAGCGCCTTGGTCATCATCGGCGCCCCGACGCTGAACCAGAAGAGGTACGGGTGCGGGCTCAGCATGTTGGCCAGAATGCCCTTACGCAGCGACCTCTTCTCCTTGTCCCGGAACTGGAGGTCGAACCCCTTGGTGCGAACGCTTTCGTACCCCATGGACAGGATGAAAAAGCCTCCGGCGATGGAGATGAATCCCAATATGCCGTGGAAGGCCGACAGTTTCGAGAGGACGAGGAGCGTCAGAAGAATGATCGGTACGTCGGTGACGACGGGGGCAAGGGCGACTCTGATCCCGGATCTGATGTCATGCTGAAGCGTTTCCGAGATGACCAGCGTGAGCAGCGGCCCCGGCGCAAAACCCGCGGAGAGCCCCAGAACGGCCCCGATCGTCAGATAGTATCCCATGTCGGCCCTGCAGGAGAGAGTGATGGCCCGGACGCAGCATCTCGATGCTCCCCGGGCCGGGAAGGCCGAAGACATAGTTCGCATCGCCGAAAGACACAAGTTTGCGGCAGCCCCGCCGCGCGCAATGCCGGTTCCCCCGGTTTTCGGATTTGACAACGGCGCGCCGAAGGAACATCCCGGCTTCCGGCGGACGGCTCCACGTTCGCGGCGCACCCAGAACCGGATCGTTCAGACAGGGGCTTCCATGCTTTCGGTGTTTCTCCTCTTCCTGATCCCCATCGGCGGCGGCATCCCGGCCGGCGTCCTCCTGGCCCAGAACCAGGGCATCCCCTGGCCCGTCACGGCCGGACTGTATTTCGTCTCCGACGTGACCCTGGCCCTGGCCCTGGAGCCCGTCCTGCGCCTTCTCGTCATCCTGGGCGGCCGGATCGCCTGGGTGGCCAGGTTCTGCGCAGCCTTCCGGCAGGCCATGCTCCGCAGCATGCCCAGGGCCCATGGCGCGGGGCCGGTCGCCCTCATCCTCATCGCCTTCGGCGTGGACCCCATGACCGGCCGCACCGCCGCCCTGGCCGCGGGGCACGGTTTCGTGGCGGGATGGGCCTTCGCCATCGCCGGGGACATGCTCTACTACGGCGTGGTGGCCATGACCACCCTGGAACTCGGCTCGGCCATCGGCGACCCCGAAACCACGGTCATGGTCGTGCTCGCGCTGATGATGCTCGTGCCGGAACTGATCCGCCG
>CALMTS010000128.1 GCA_937872685.1 uncultured Desulfomicrobium sp. | reverse complement strand
CGCGGGCCCGAGCCAGAGCCTGGCGAGATGCCAACTGCCGCGTCGGCCCTGGGCCGCCTCGAGGCTGGCCCGTTTGGTTGCGCTCGTGTCGTATGTGGCAGGGGCTTGGGGGCCGGCGGAAATCCCCTCCTCTTCGAGGAACAAGGCAGTGCGAGCCATGCCTACGGCCTGCTCCAAAGGTATTTTGACGGCGAGTTGTTCGTAGAGCTTGCCGGCGAAAAACGTGGCCGCGTCGTCGGCGACCTTGCCGTCCCAGCCGAGCACCGCGGGCAGGCCCCCTTGTATCATCAGCGTGGCCAGGGAATGAACCATATCCACGTTGGACAGGGGCGTGGCCGCTGGGGGGTCCGTGTCCGTTGCGGGCAGGGGCATGGCCGTGGCGCTGGAACAGGCGGAGAGGAAAAGCAGTCGCGACGCAGGGCTGGCCAACTTTGTGACCAAGTCTGTGGCCAAGGCCGACGTCATGTCACCGTAGTCGTCTTCCAGACACAAGAACGGCTCACCACCTGTTTTAGCATTCCCCTCGTCCCCGTGACAGGAGAGATGCAGCACCTGCATGGGCTGTTTCGCCACACGGAAGCCCAGCTCCGTGAGATTGCCGCTGTCCTCGACCACTAAATCGAGGTCTCCCTGGGGAACCGCCTCCAGGATCGCGGTTTCCTCGGCCTCGTAGTCCAGCTCGACCTGTCCCCGCGGGGCCGCGGCCATGAAGGTGATCCCCAGACAGCGCGCATCCAGGGGCGCGGGGTTCCTGGGGCGCCCCAGCCGACGCACGGGACAGAAGGGTCTGAGGGCGTTCTGCGCGAAAAAGCCCGACTCGTCCGCCAGCAGTTCCCAGGGTGCATGGAGCACGGTCAGTTGCCCAGGGGACGGGCTCGTCTCGTCGCAGCGAATCTCCAGCACCCAGTGCCCGGCTTCACTCTTCACGGCCCGTGAGACAACTTTGCTATCGCCTTCGAGCCACGTGAACAATTCCTTGCCGAGGGTCAGCAATTCCGCGCGCTTGTTCTTGTCGTTGCGCAGCGTGCCATAGCTCTCCTGCATGGCGGTGAATCGCTTTATCGCGGCTGGATCGAGTTCCCGACGAGCGGGCGAGGACTCCTCGGCAAGTAGCTCCGCATGATCGTCCCGTACAATCAAGGTAACAAGCGGCTGCATCGTCCCCCCTTGCGTAACACAACATGATTTCAGAACACTACGCGGAAATCATACGTATGTAGGCTTAGTTGCCCCATACTCTACGATAAAGCCCTATTGCACAACTTTGCGGGACATGTCTAGAGGAGCGATCGCATCATGTCTTGGGTGTCACCAGGGCGATACTCCGTTCCCAGGCGGCCAAACCCACAGGACCTCCCGGGCCATATCCTGGAGTTCGGCGGAGTTCTGCCTTTCAGGTGGAGGCAGGATCGCTGGGGGCGTTCAAGATGTGGTGGGAAGGGACGGCATAGACTGACGGTAACCGCGCACGGTATCAAGACATTTTCAAGAAAATACTCAGTACCACTGCCCACCGTGGGCGAATGGAACATGTTCGCTGCGGGTTTCATTCGCCTGGTCGCCAAGCACGAACAGCGTCCCGACGAGGCCGGCGCCTTCGCCGCCGCCTGCGAGTCGAGAGGGAGCACTTGTGGCTGTTGCTCCAGGAAACCGGCGTGGCGCCCACAAACAACCACGCCGAGCGGATGCTGCGCTTCGCCGGGCGCTGGCGCAAAAGGAGCCTGGGCACGCGCAATGAATCGGGCGAGCGCTGGGCCGAGTGCTCAGTGGAAGATATCCCGATCTCTCATGGATTCAAGCGGCCCAAGGCATGATCCAATGAGCACGTACCGCACAGAGCCCCTGGCGAGTATAGCTTACAAATACAGAGGAGCCGTGAATGGGGAATACACATCAAGCCCGAGCCCGTACTTCCGAATGGTAGTCACGTTGGGGTACGCTCACTGTTGAAGTATCGTTGCAGGCAATTCTGTGGAAATTGTGAGCGCGGAAGAGAAGAATACGTTAGTTGTCAACTTTGATTCCGAACCGTTTAATCTGATTCCATATGGTTGTTCTAGATATCCCAAGTAACCGCGCTGCTTCAGATTGGTTTCCATTCGAAGTAGTGAGCGCATGGATCAAGCGCTCTTTTTTCATCTGATTTCGATCTTTTCTGGCGCTTTCAGGAGGCATTGCGACGAATGTCCCTCTTACAATATCGCCAGGCAAGTCTCTCGGTTCCAGCATTTCACTCCGGCATGCTATAAAAGCATATTCAAAGGCGCTCTTCAACTCTCGAACGTTTCCCGGCCACGCGTAGTTCATCAGTATTTCCATGGTTTCTCGTGAAATGCCACTGATGTTTTTTCCGCTTTTCAGTTTAATCCGACGAAAAAAAGACTCCGCCAGCAGGGGAATGTCATCCTTGCGTTCCCGTAATGAGGGCATCCTGATTGGCAGAACATTGATTCGGTAATAAAAATCCCGCCGGAATACGCCTTGCTCAATGAGGGCGGGCAAGTCACGGTTTGTCGCGGAGATAATCCTGGCATGGACCGGGATGGGCAGGTGGTCGCCAACCCGTTCGAAAACTTTATCTTCGAGAACGCGCAGTAATTTGACCTGTGTCGTAAGAGGCATGTCACCAATTTCATCAAGAAAGATGTCTCCATCAGCGGCGATTTCGAATCGGCCAGCGCGATTCCGGTGAGCTCCGGTATAAGCTCCTTTGACGTGGCCGAAGAGTTCACTCTCAAGAAGGGCTTCGTTGAGCGCTGCGCAGTTTACTTTGATGAAGGGCTTCTTGCTGCGCAAGCCATTCTCATGCACCGCGAGAGCTGCCAACTCCTTTCCTGTTCCACTTTCCCCATAAATGATTACTGGAGCATCCGATTGCGCCGCGTTTGAAATCATTTCGTAAGCCTGAAGCATGACAGGAGACCTTCCCATGAGCCCATGAAACGTGTCTTCAGCCATAAGCTCACGCCTGTACGTCTCAATCTGCATTTCCTTATCCAGAAGATCCGTCACGTCGGTCATGGTTTCCACGGCGCCGATAATCTTTCCCATGGCATCTTTTAAAACAGAAGCATTTTTCACCACATGGACGACAGAGCCGTCTTTGCAGGTTATGGCGCATCGCTGCTTTCGGAGCTCCCCTTTTTGAAACATGACGCACCAGTGACATCCTTTATTGTCGCGGGCGATCTCGCAAGAGGTACAGTTGATGACCGTGCAGGAAACTCCAAGCAGTTCCTCTCGGGAGTAGCCCGTGATATCCTCAAAGGCCCGATTTATCGAAACGATGCGCCCTTCGGGGTCCACGATCATCACCCCGTCCTGGATCGTATCCACCACGGTTCTCCAATATTCGTTGAGATTGCTGGGCGTCATGGTCCTCTCCTGTTCACATTGTTCACGACTGTTTTGTTCAGAAGTTAACACATGAACAGGTACAACGCAAGGAGAATCAAGGGTGAGGGAACGAGCCTGACGCGCCCGATCGAATAGTTTTCTTTTAAAACAAAATGTTACAATAAATTGGCTATTCCAGTCCCCCATTGTGAATTCTTGGCACGCAACTCGCTATTGGACAACTACCACGGAATTGGTGGAGCGAACATTGGAGTGCATGGGATGGTTCGGATTGATCTCAGAAACTCAATAACGTCTCTGGCGATTCTGCAGATCGGCTCTATAATGCAGAAACTGTCACCTGGGGAAGATATTGAAGTCATCTGTGAAGATGAATCATTTATGGAAGAACTTCATCGTGTCCATCAAAACTACGTTTACGATCGAGTCAATCACATGAATGATTATTTCGGCAGCGGGATTGTTTTTTTATTACGAAAACAATAAACCTCACAATGGAGTACTGTCATGTCAGAAATCGATCTTTCCAGCGTTCAAGTCAACAACACGGCTGATGCCAGAGGCAGCGCTTGTCCCGGACCACTGCTCGAAGCCAAGAAGAGTATAGGCAAGGTCAAGGTGGGTGAGGTTCTTGAAATCTACTCCAACGACTCTGGCACCAGAACAGACATCCCCGCATGGGCCAACAAGGTTGGGCATGAGTATATGGGGCTTCTCTCAATGGATGGCTACGACAAGCATTTCGTCCGCAGAAAGAAGTAAGCGAGGATCGTTATGGGGAGCCAGGCAAGCGTGAACGCGCAGGGCAAGGTACTTATTCTTGCCACGGAAAGCTGCGCCTATCCCGGAGCGGATTCGGTTGGTCAGGCGCACGCCTCGTATCCGGCAAACACTTACATCCTCAAGGTGAAGGCCCCGGTCCTCTTTCCAGAGGAGTTCTACCTTGACTGTTTCAACAAGGGGATCAGCGGGATCATCATCATGTCCTGCGGCGAAGAGTGCCCCTACGAGGGGGCGTACAAGGCCATGGCGAAACGCCTGGACCGCGTCTACGCCCTCATGAAGGACAAGGGCTTGGACATTCGCAGGCTGCGGCTGACAGCGATCTGCACGGTGTGCAACCGATCGTTTCTTAACGAAGTGAACCAGATGAACCAGATCGTCCAGGAGTTGGGCCCGCCTGTTCAGGCCTGAGCCCATGGACGAGAGGACGTCTCAAGACAGGCAAGGCCGCCTCCTGTCGGCCGCGCAAGCGTTCGGGGGTAATACATGGACTCTACTCGAGAATACGCGTTTGACGCCATGGTGATCGGAGGCGGCATCGCGGGCCTTCAGTCGGCGCTGGATCTCGCCGGTCAGGGGTACACTACCGCCGTCATCGAGAAGGACGCATCGATCGGTGGAAAGATGATCCGGCTTTCCAAGGTGTTCCCCACGCTGGACTGCGCAAGCTGCATCACCACGCCGAAGATGGCAGCCGCGGCGCATCACGAGAACATCACGCTCTTTACCTGCTGCGATGTGAGCTCCATCGAGCGAAATGATGGTGGCATCCTCGCCTCGGTGACACAGCGGCCGCGCTACGTTGACATGGACAAGTGCATAGGGTGCAGAAAATGCGAATACGAGTGTCCGGTACTTGTCCCTGACGCGGAGCAAGGTGGCTTTTCCGGGAGAAAGGCCATCCGCATCCCGTTTTCCAATGCCATTCCGCAAAAGGCGATTCTTGATGTGGAAAACTGCATGCTGTGCGGCAAGTGCGCGAGCGTCTGTCCCACCGGGGCCATTGTCTACGATCAACAGCCGGAAGCATACCGTATTCTGGCTAAAACAGCCGTACTCGCAACCGGATTCGAGTTGTCCCCCATTGCGGATAAGCGCCAATACGGCATGGGTGAGATTCCCAATGTCATCGACGCGATGCAGATGGAACGCCTGCTCGCCCCGCACGGCCCCTACGGCCGTGTGCTGCGGCCTTCCGACGGCATGATTCCCGACTCCATCGCCTACGTGCAATGCGCTGGTTCACGGGACGCGAGCATGGGCGTGTCCTACTGCTCACGGGTCTGCTGCATGTACGCCATCAAGCAGGCCATGCTGCTGTCCGGCTCCCTGCCGCTTGCTGATATCACCATTTATTACATGGACATACGTGCTTTTGGCAAAAACTACGAGCAATTCTATCAAAACGCCAAGGCCATGGGCATCGAGTTTGTCAAGGCCAAGGTCGCTTCCTTGGACAAGGGCGAGAACGGGGCGGTGGTGGTGCGCTATGAAGACCAGCTGGCCGAAGGCGTGACGACCAGAGAGCATGACCTCGTGGTGCTCTCCATGGGCATGCTGCCTGGCTGGAATCCCGATGGCGTCTGCCCCGTGGGGCTAGGCGGAGATCGCTTCATCTCCTCCCTGTTTCCCAAAACACGACCGTCCGTAACGGACATGGCAGGCGTCTTTGTCGCCGGGGTCGCCGCGGGCCCGAAGGATATCGTGGACACGATCACCGAAGCTGGCGGCGCGGCCATGCAGGCGGCGAACTATCTGACGTCGCTTTCGGCAAGCGCCAAGGACGCGGTAAAGGAGGAGTCCCATGCGTGATCATGACACCAACGCGTCCCTGGCATCTCAGGATCAGGCCAAGGTCGGCGTCTACATCTGTTATTGCGGCGGGAACATCTCCGATCACGTCGATGTGGAGAAGGTCCGCGGCCGCATGGAACAGGTTCCGGGAGTCGCCGTGGCCAGAACGAACATGTTCATGTGTTCCGACCCGGGCCAGGAATGCATCATGGAGGATTTGAAGAACGGCGTGGTCAACCGCGTCGTGGTGGCCTCGTGCGCGCCGAGTCTGCACGAAACGACCTTCCGCGCGGCGATCGCCAGGGCTGGCGGCAACCCCTACCAGTATGAGCACGCCAACATCCGCGAGCAGGTCAGTTGGGTCCACCACGGGGATGCCGCCACGGACAAGGCCACGCGTCTGATCTCCGCCGCGACCGGCAAGGCGCGCCTGCTGCAGCCTCTCGAACCCATTCGCGTGAACGCCAGGCGCCGTGCCTTGGTGATCGGCGGTGGGGTCGCGGGCATGCGTGCGGCGTTGGACTTGGCCGCTCGGGGCATTGAAACAGTCCTGGTGGAAAAGTCCCGCTTTCTCGGGGGGGGCGTCTCCAGGCTCGGCCGGCTGGCCCCGGGCAGGGAAGACGCCGCTGGCCTGGTCAAGGATCTTGCCGAGCAAATCCTGCGCAATCCAGCGATAACCGTCTATGCCGGGGCCTCCGTGACATCCTTCGGCGGGTATGTCGGCAAGTTCGCAGTGGAGATTTCCAGGACCGCCGGGCAGCTCGCCGGCGTCGAGGAGGCCCCGGGCATCAAGAGCGCGACGCGCATCAAGGACTTCGT
>CALMTS010000127.1 GCA_937872685.1 uncultured Desulfomicrobium sp. | reverse complement strand
AGGTCGGCGATGGCCTGGCGGCCGTTGTCTTCGAGGAAGCGGGTGCCGGTGCCGCAGAAGTGGCGGCTCTGGATGGTTGGGGTTTCGCATCGCTCCCAGATCTCGCCGGTCCATTTGTGCCAGGCGTTGCGGACCTGGCCGAAGGCGTAGAGGGGCTTGTTGCAGATCTTGGCGAATTCGGTGCCCCAGCCGGTTCCGCCCTTGACCGTGCCGTCTTCCATGATGCTGCCGACGACGAAGATTTCGTGTCCGGAATCGACCTGATACATGACGGTCTGCAGGATGCTGCGCATCATGGGTGCGTTGGTGAAGGTGCGGTTCAGGAGCTTGGAGACGTAGCTCAGGCTGACGTCCTTGCGCATCAGTTCTTCGGGGGTGAGCACCCGCAGCCCTCTGCTTCGTTCGATCTTGTGGCCCTCGAAGGTGAAGGTCACTTCCTGCACGCCGTATTTCTCGGCCATGCGACCGAATTCAGATTCCGTTCCCGGGGCGCCGCCGCTGAAAAGCGTGTATTCCGATGTGGGCATGTGCCCTCCTGTGAGTGGTTGAAGGTGAACACGATGATTTTTATCAGCCGCAGAGGCACTATGCCCGCATCACGGGTCTGAATCAAGGTCCGGCGTCGTTTCGCCCCGGCGGCGCCGATGCGTCGCCCGCAGGGCCTTCCGGCCGGGCCCCCGGCGCGGCCATGTGCCCGCAACCGTCTGCTTGACAAGGATTTTTGAAAGGCCTAGAAATCCAACCATTCGATAATTGATTACCAAATCCCGAAGGAACATCCCATGAACCGCATCAGCAACGTCTCCGTCAGCCTAGTCGTAGCCGTAGTAGTATGCGTAGTTCGGGACGCCCTGACGCTGTAACGGGATTTGCACGACGCTTCACCCCCGCCAGCGCAGGCGCCGGCGGGGGTTTTCTTTTTTCGGCTCACCCCCTCGCCGGTCCAAGGACGAGCCGAAAAAGGAGTGCACGATGTTTTCCATGACCGGCGCGCAGCTGACCATCAGCCTTCTCGAACGCCAGGGCATCCGCACCATCGCGGGAATCCCCGGCGGCGCAAACCTCCCCCTCTACGACGCCCTTTCGCACAGCACGCGTATCCGTCACGTCCTGACCCGCCACGAGCAGGGCGCTGGCTTTCTCGCCCAAGGCATGGCCCGCGTCACGGGACGTCCAGCCGTATGCTTCGCCACCTCGGGACCCGGCGCGACGAACATCCTTACGGCCATCGCCGACGCCAAGCTCGATTCCATCCCCGTCATCTGCATCACCGGCCAGGTCCCCCGGGCCATGATCGGCACCGACGCCTTTCAGGAGGTGGACACCTACGGCATGAGCATCCCCGTCACCAAGCACAATTTCCTGGTGCGCCAGGCCGCCGACCTGCTGCGCATCATCCCCGAAGCCTTCTCCATCGCCACATCCGGGCGTCCCGGCCCCGTGCTCATCGACATCCCCCGCGACGTGCAGCTCGAACGCGTCACCTTCGAATCCTGGCCCGAGACCGGCGGGAGCGAGCCCGCCCCGGCCTTCTTCGACGCGGACCTGGAAGCTGCCGTGAACATGATCAACGCGGCCCGCCGGCCCGTCCTCTGGATCGGCGGCGGCGTCGTGGCCGCGGGTGCGGGCGGGGAGATCCTGGAGCTGGCGGAGCGCGCCTCCATGCCCGTGGCCTCGACCCTCATGGGCCTGACCGCCATCCCCCACGACCATCCGCTGCGCATGGGCATGCTCGGCATGCACGCCCAGCGGCACACCAACATGGCGCTGGAGGCCTGCGACCTGATCCTGGCCGCGGGCGTGCGCTTCGACGACCGCGCCACGGGCAAGGTGCAGGAGTTCTGCCCCCAGGCCAAGGTCATCCATATCGACATCGACCACAGCGAACTCGAAAAGCTGCGGCCGGCCTCCGTGGCCATCCTGGGCGACGTGGGCGAGGTGCTCCGCGCACTGCTGCCCAAAATCTCGCCCGTGCCGCGCAGCGAGTGGCTGGAATACATCGAAGCCCTCAAGCGCGCCTTCCCCTCCCAGATTCCGGTGAAGGGCGGGCACGCCACGCCGCAGGAGCTCATCCGCCGCGTGGGCGAGCTGAGCGGCGACCGGGCCGTGGTGGTCACGGACGTGGGCAAGCACCAGATGTGGGCGGCCCAGAGCTACCCCTTCGAACCGGGCATGTCCTGGCTGACCTCCGGGGGCCTCGGGACCATGGGTTTCGGGCTGCCGGCGGCCATCGGCGCGGCCCTGGCCGCCCCTGAGCGCAAGGTGGTCTGCATCAGCGGCGACGGGAGCCTGCTGATGAACATCCAGGAGATGGCCACGGCCGCAGAGCAGGGCGCCGACGTGACCGTCATCCTCCTCAACAACGTCTGCCTGGGGCTGGTGCACCAGCAGCAGGAACTCTTCTTCAAGGCCAACTATTTTTCGTCCATCTACGAGGTCAACGTCGATTTTCCCCGCATCGCCTCGGGTTTCGGCTGGAAGACCTGGGACCTGGCCGGCGCGCAGGACCCTGATGCCGTGCTGCGCGAAGCCCTGTCCCACAAGGGCCCGGCACTCATCCACGTGCCCGTGGACCGCGACGAGAAAGTCTGGCCCATGGTCCCTCCCGGGGCCGCCAACAGAACCATGCTCGGAGGTGAGAACAATGCCTGATTCCCGCACCGTCCTCGACGTCCTGGTCAACAACCACCCCGGCGTCATGTCCCATGTCTGCGGCCTGTTTTCCCGCCGCGCCTTCAACGTGGAGGCCATCCTCTGCCTGCCCATGGATGGCGGGGAGGAGAGCCGCATCTGGCTCCTGGTCAACGAGGATGACCGCCTGGAGCAGATGATCCGCCAGATGCGCAAGCTCCAGGACGTGCACGACGTGCGCCTGCGGCCCGCGGCGGCCGAGACTTTCGCCCGGCTGGGGGAAGTCATGCGCGACTGAGGATGCCGTGCAGGCCCCGCGACGCGGCCGGGCAGCCGTCGCGTTGCGGCAAGAATCGCCCACACCCTTGACCCGGCCTGCGGGATGAACTACCAAGGGTGCAGTTTTGCATTTGAAAATGTCGATTTCGCTTTGCCCGCCACAAGCCAATTGGCGGGCAAAGCATCTTTTTTTTATTGGCACAAGACAATTTCTGCACAGTAAGGACGACGATGAACAGGATCCCCATTTCAGTCGAAGGCTACAAGCGCTTGGAAAAGGAACTTGAGGAACTGAAGAAGGAGCGCCCCGCGGTCATCCAGGCCATCAAGGAGGCCCGCGAGGAGGGCGACCTGCGCGAAAACGCCGGCTACGACGCCGCCCGCGAGCGCCAGGGCATGCTGGAGGCGCGGATCAGCCACATCGAGTCGCGCATGATCCGCTTCGAGGTCATCGACATCGACACCCTGCAGAGCGACCGGGCCGTGTTCGGGGCCACCGTGACCCTGGAGGATGTCGAGACGGGCGAACAGAAGACCTACACCCTCCTGGGCGCCGACGAGGCGGACCACACCAAGGGCACCATTTCCATCGAATCACCCGTCGGCCGCGCCCTGTTGGGCAAGCAGGAGGGCGACGAGATTTCCGTGCAGGTCCCCAAGGGGCGCGTCGATTACGAAGTGATCAGCGTCACCTTCAACGGCACGGCCGGATTGAAGTAACCTGCCCGTTTCGCATGAACGAAGACAGCCTCCGCAGGGTATCCTGCGGAGGCTTTTTTTGCCGGGAAGACTCGGGGCGCGGACCATGAATTCGCATCGTTGCGGCAACGGCGTCGTACCGGCGGCCTCACCACCTGATCGCCGCACCTCCGGCACCGGCCACCCGTGCGGCACAAGCGCCATCCCCGCGAAGGCGGGACATGGTCCCGATTTTTCCGGAAACCGCGGTCTCCAGACTGCGGCGCGCGCCGTCCGGGGCGCGGGTCAGCCGAAGAACCGGGCCAGCAGTTCCTGCAGGCGGGAGTGGTCGAAGGGCTTGGAGAGGTAGGCGTCCATGCCCTGCGCCAGGAAGCGCTCCATGTCGCCGGTCATGGCGTGGGCGGTCAGGGCGATGACGGGCACGCGGGCGTAGGGCTCGAAACGCGGGTCCGTGCGGATGATGCGCGTGGCCTCCATGCCGTCCATCTGCGGCATCTGGATGTCCATGAGCACGAGGTCCACCCCCGGCACCAGCAGGCAGTCCAGGGCCTCCACGCCCGTGCGGGCGCAGATGACGCTGTGCCCCATCTTTTCGAGCATGCGCTTGGCCATGGTCATGTTGACCACGTCGTCCTCCACCAGCAGCACCTGCAGCGGGCGGACCATTGCGGGATCGGCCAACAGGGGCGCGCCTTCAGTCAGACACTCGCCCTCGCCCCGCCGCAGGGGCAGGACGAAGAAGATGGACGTGCCCTCGTTCTCCGCGCTCTCCACGGAAATGTGCCCGCCCATGAGGTTGACCAGCCGCCGGACGATGGGCAGGCCCAGGCCCGTGCCCTGGTAGCGCCGCGAGTAGCTGCCGTCCACCTGGGTGAAGGATTCGAAGATGTAGTCCAGCTTGTCGGCCGGGATGCCGATGCCCTCGTCCCGGACTTCGAACAGGACGCGGATGGTCCCGTCCTCCTCGCCCACGGGCCATGCTTCCAGGGTCACGCACCCGTTGTCCGTGAACTTCAGGGCGTTGCCCATGAGGTTGAAGAGGATTTGGCGCAGCCTCCCCTCGTCCCCGATGAAGCGCCCCAGGCAAGGGGGCTTCTCCAGGTTCAGGGCGATCTTCTTGTCCATGGCCAGGGCCTTGAAGAAGTTCACCGCCTGTCCCAGCATCCCGTCCAGGTCGAACTCCCTCTCCAGAAGCTCCATCTTGCCCGCGTCGACCTTGGTGAAATCGAGGACGTCGTTCAGCACCCGCAGCAGGTTGCGTGACGACTCCAGGGCCGTGCGCAGGTACGCTCCCAGCTCCTGCGGCACTTCGGACTGCAGGCTCAGCTGCAGCATGCCCATGATGCCGTTCAACGGCGTGCGCACCTCGTGGCTGATGTTGGCCAGGAATTCGCTCTTGGCCCGGTTGGCCGATTCGGCGGCGTCCCTGGCGCGCAGGACGGCCTGTTCGGCCCTGCGGCTCTCGGTGACGTCCTCGAAGGCCACGGCCAGCTTGCGGCGGGGCAGGACGAAGGCGCGGATGCGAAAATAGGCGAGGATGAGACCATCCTCGTAAAACTGCGACTCGAGGTCCAGGTGTTCGCCGGATTGCAGGCAGTGCAGGAATTCCTCCAGAAGCTCCCGGGGCGCCGAGGTCCATATTTCCCTGAACTCGCGGCCCTTGATTTCGGCCAGTCTGCGCCTTGTCATGTGCAGTGCGGCGGGGTTGGCGCTGTCCAGGATCAGCCTGTCCGGCTCCTCGAACGTGTAGATGAACAGGCCCGAAGGGATGTCCCGGAAGATCTCCTCCGCCGTCCTGGCGAGCTCGTCGTGGCGCTGATGGTCGATGGCCATGGCGATCTGTTCGGATACCGCCAGCAGGATGTTCAGGTCCTCGGCCGTGTACTGGGTGTCTGTGGCGTAGTTCTGGACGATGATGGCCCCGATGCCTTCCCCGCGAATCCTGAGGGGCGTTCCCATCCAGCTCTGGGGGATCTCCCCGACGATCCGGACCCGCCCCGTCTCGGCGAGATGGCGCATGGCCCGGCCGCTCATGATGTTGGGGATGTTGCCCCGCAGCAGCTCCAGGGTCAGCCGGCGGTTCTCGGGATCGTCGATGTTCGCGATGCGCGGCGCGGCCTGGGAGACATCCATGCGTTCATCGACCCAGTAGGGGAATTCCAGGGTCTTGGTCTCGGGGTTGATGACGGCGATGATCAGGTTGCGGGCCTCGATGGCCTCGCAGAGGACGTTCTGCACCGTGCGCATGAGGGCGCTGAAGCCGCTCGTCTCGTGCATGGCGTTCGCGATGCGCAGGCGCATGACGTGCATGCGCGCGCTCGCGGCCTGGGTGTCCCGGGCCCGTCGGATCTCCGTGATGTCCACACCCATGCAGGTGACGCCGCTGATTTCGCCGTGGATGTCGATGTCGGTCACCGTGTTCCAGCGGATGAGCAGGCGCTCCCCGTTTCTGGTCAGTATCTCGGCGTCCAGGCCCTGGTCGGTTTCCCGGCCGTTTTCCGCATGCAGCGCGGCGCGCATGGCGTCGCGGCCGTCGTAGGGCACCAGGAGGTCGAACCAGTTCTGCCCTTCCAGCTCCTGGCGGCTCCAGCCCGTCAGCTGATGCAGGAAGGGGTTGGAGAAGATGATGCGGCTTTCGAGGTCCAGGGAGACGGCAATGACGTTGATGCGCTGCAGGAGGTTCTGGAAACGCTTGTCCGATTCGATGAGGGCCAGTTCGAACTGTTTGCGCCGGCTGATGTCCTCCACTGTGCCGAGGAGGCACGGCTCCCCCGTGGCCGTGTCGAGGATGAGGCTCGCGTTCAGGGAGACCCAGATGGCCGCGCCGTCCTTGCGCCGCATCAGGGTCTGGAAGCCGCGCACGCTGCCGTATTCGCGCAGGAGGTCGAGATAGCGCTCCCGGTCTTTGGGCTGGACGTACAGGTCGCGGTCGATGTTCCGCACTCCGGCGACAAGGTCCTCGGGGCTGTCGTAGCCCAGGATCCTGGCCATGGATGCGTTGGCGCTCAGGAAGGCGCCGCTCATGGTGGTCTGGGAGATGCCTTCCAGGGCGTTGTCGAAGATGGAACGGTAGCGCGCTTCGCTCTGGCGCAGGGCGTTTTCCGTATTCCGTCTGCCGGTCACGTCCTGGAACGTGCCGGAGACGATGCGGTTCTCCCCTCCGTCGTCGGCCTCGAATTCAGCGCGGATATGGGCCACTCGCGGGGAACCGGCTCGCGGCGTGTAACGCAGGTCGATGCGGAAGGCGCGGCCCGTGACGGAGCACACGCGCACCTTGCGCAGGAAGCGGGCCCGGCTCGGCGCGTCCAGGAGCATCAGAAAAATATCCAGGGATGGGGTGACCTGCCCGGGCTTGTAGCCCAGCAGGCGGTACTGCTCGTCGGACCAGAAGGTCTGGCCCGTGCGCAGGTCGTGCTCGAAGGACCCGATGCGCGCGTGGCGCTGGGCGCGGTTGAAATGGTCGAGCTGACGCTGAAGGGAGATCATCCCGGCGGACGTCATCAGCCCCCCGCCTTCCTGGCGTTGATTCCGAGGGATGCGAGGTGGGCCACGAGGGTGTCGCGATGCTCGCCCTGAAACTCCAGCACGCCGTCCCGCAGGGTCCCGCCGCAGCCGAGACGCTTCTTGCAGGCCGTGAGCAGGGCCCGCAGCTGGTCTTCGGTCATGGCCAGGCCGGTGACGACCGTGACCCCTGCGCCTTTGCGGCCCTTGGTCTCGCGGCCGACGCGCACCTGGCCGCCGCGCTGCGGGGCGTCTGCCGGCGCGCCTTTGGCCGCGGCCGGCCGGCCGCAGACGCACGCTTCCCGCCCGCATTTGCGGCAGACGGTTTTTTCGGTGGAATAGACGGTTCTGTAGGAATCTTTGGACATGAGATGATCCTTGCCAGGCCCCTTGACCCGGCGCCGGCGTCAGACATTGCGTCAAAGTTCGCCCGCTGACAAGGGGATTGTCATACGGCTGCCCGGCAGGTCAGGGGCTGCGGGGGATGAGTGTGTCCATGTCGCGCATGTAGCGCAAAATCTTGCCGCGTGTCACGTCGTCGGTCAGGGCCTTGGCGGCGTGGGTGTATTCGTGGTGGGCCATGAAGCACCAGGACAGGCCGCGCAGGATGATGACCCGTTCCATGACCGCGCAGAGGCGATCGAGGGATTCCAGGGGCGGTGCGCCGTCCAGGCCGGCGTGGTAGGCGGCGAGGAAGGCTTTCCTGTCCGCGGCGTCGATGACGGTCTCGGTCCTCCACAGGGTGGTGGTCGGGGCCAGGAAGTGCCCGAGGTCCTGATGGCGGCTGGAAACCACGGCCTTTTCCCAGTCCACCAGATAGGCGCCGTCCGGGCCGATGAGGAAGTTCCCGGAATTGACCTCCGTGTTGACCACGCACGGGCGGTCCGCGGCGAAGAGGGCGCGGTGCTCCTCGCCCAGGCGGACGATGCGTTCGTGGTAGCCGAGCAGGAGGGCGCGCTGGCGCGTCAGGGCATGGCCGGGGTAGCGGTTGATGAGGGCCAGGCTTTCGGCGGCGATGGCCGCGACCGGGTCTTCCTGCACCACCAGCCCGGGGCAGGGCGGCAGAGAGTGGATGCGGGCGAAGATGCCGGCGGCTGCGGCCAGGTCCCGCTCGTAGACCAGGGGGGCGCCCGGCAGGAATTCCATGAGCATGACGCCGCCTCCGAAGGGGTGCGGGTCCCCATGCACGGCAAGGGGGCGCGGCGTGACGCCCGATGGCGCGACGCACTCCAGGACACGGAACTCGTAGCCGATCTGGTTGGCCAGGCCCAGCTGGCTGCCGCGGTTGATGCGGAAGACCAGGGGACCGGCGTTGCAACGCACCAGGAAATTCTCGTTGTATTCCCCGGCGGCGAGGAAGGAAATTTCGGGCTCGTCCCGGACCCAGCCGTGGTCGAGCAGAAAGGAGCGGATCAGCTTTTCCATGCTTCGGGCGCCAGGTTGAAGGCCCGGACGAGGGCCATGGTGTGCGTGTCCCGGTCGCGGTTGCGGCGGGCGTAGGCGGCCAGGTCTTCGGCCGTGTCCACGTCGGGCCACGGTTCAAGGAGCGCCGGGGCGAGCCCGAGGGTGCGGCAGGTGCCCAGGACCCTGTACAGGACCCCTGCGCCGCCCCATTCCACGCCGGCGAAAATGCCGGGAGGCAGCGGCGCGGAGAGCCCCAGGAGGTGGAAGCCTCCGTCCGGGGCCGGGCCGATGCACAGCGGAGCGCCCTCCAGGGCGGCGAAAGCCGACTGCACCTGCCGGGCCGGGAGGTCGGGCAGGTCGCTGCCGATGAGCACGACCCGGCGGGCGCCTTCGCCCAGGGCCGTGTGCAGGGCGTGGAGCATGCGCTCTCCCAGGTCCGCCCCGCGCTGCTCCCGGCATGGCAGGCGTTCGCCGAAAAGGCGGCGGTAGTCGTCGAGGGGGGCCGCAGGGTCGCAGCAGAGGGTCGTGGCGGCCTGCATGCTTGCGAGCATGCACAACTCGTCACGGATGAAGGCGGTCTGGAGGGCGGCGGCCCGGTCCATGCCGATGCGCGCGCCGAGGCGCGTCTTGGCCGCGCCCGGCCGGGGGTATCTGGTGAAGAGCAGGACGCGCATGGTCATCCCCTGTGCCTGCGGTAGAACCCGGCCAGAAGCCCGGCCGGGACGCCGCAGTGAAAGAGTAAACGCAGGAGCAGGTTACGCAGGGTGCAGCGCACGAGGCCCTCGCGCAGCTGCCTGCGGCCCGACGTGCGCACGGGCATGGCCAGGATGCGGATGGCGTGGCCGGCCCGGCGCAGCCTGGTCATGAAGTCGAGGTCCTCCATGATGGGCATGGGCCTGAACCCGCCCAGCCCGTGGAATATGTCGCGGCGTACGAAAATGGCCTGGTCGCCGTAGGGCACGCGCGTGAAATTGGAGCGCAGGTTGGCGGCCGCGGCGATGAAGGAGAGGCCGGGGGACGGTTCGGCGTAGCGCAGGCTGAAGGCCCCGCCGGCCAGGGTTGGGGATGCCAGGCTCTGGCGGACGAGGGTGAAGGCGTTTTCCGGGAGGGTGGTGTCGGCGTGCAGGAAGAGGAGGATATCGCCCCCGGCGGCGCTGGCCCCGGCGTTCTGCTGTACGCCCCGTCCGGGCGGGGACGCCAGCAGGACGGTCCGCGGGTCCGCGGCCTGGTCCGCGCGGACGCGGCCCAGGGTGTCCCGGGCGGGGGCGCCGTCGACCACGATGAATTCGGCGTTGTCGGCATCGGGCCGGGACAGGAGGTCGTCGAGCAGTGTGGCGATGCCCTCCTCCCCATGCACCGGGATGACGACGGAGACCTTCATTCCACCACGACGGCCTGCCCCAGGCTGCGGCAGAGGCAGAGCCGGCTGGAGCGGACCAGGATGAGGAGCGGCCCGCCGGAGTTGGAGAGCATCTCGATCTCCGTGCCCGGGGTGATGCCCATGGCCGTGAGCTTGCTCAGGTGGCAGCCCTGGGACCGGGACAGGCAGCGCACCGTGGCCTTCTGGCCGTCCTTGAGGTCGCACAGCGTGCGGACCCCGTCAGCCGATTCCTTGTGTTTGCAGAAGAACATCACCACCCCATGGCCATGCCGAGTTGATAGGAAGCCGTGGCCAGGGTGAAGGCGAAGGCGGTGTTGAAGACCATGCTGAACGCCGCCCAGCCCCAGGACGCCTCGCGGGCGATGGCCACCACGGTGACGAAGCAGGGGGAGTACAGGAGCACGAAGATCATGAGGCTCACGGCTACGCTGGCGTTCCAGCCCGGAGCCGAGGCGATGCGGCTGGAAAACCCCTGGGCTTCATCGTCGCTCAGGGCGTGGGCCGTGGCCAGGGTGGAGACGATGACCTCCTTGGCCGCGATGCCGCCCAGCAGGGCGATGTTGGTGCGCCAGTCGAAGCCGGCGACGGACGTCAGGGGCTCGATGGCCTGGCCCAGGCGGCCGGCCAGGGAGTGGGTCAGGGCCTGTTCCTTCAGGCGCATTTCCACCGTGGCGATGGACGCCTCGATATCCTGCCGGGCCGCGCCGTCGGTCTCGGCGGCAAGTCGTTCCTGCAGGCCGGCGATTTCGGAGGCGAAGGGTTCGGCCTTGTCCTGGGGCAGGCCCGGAAAGGTCATCATGGCCCAGATGAGCACGGAGATGGCCAGGATCACGGTGCCGGCCTTCCTGACGTACTGCCAGCCGCGCTCCCAGGTGTGCAGGACCAGTCCCAGGGCCGTGGGCATGCGGTAGGGCGGCAGCTCCATGACAAAGGGCGTCGAGGGCCCGCGGATGATCGAGGAGCGCAGGAGCCGGGCCACCACCAGGGCCGCGGCCCAGCCGGCGAGGGTGATGACGAACATGACCTGCGCGCCGTGCCGGGGAAAGAACGCGGCCGAGAGCAGGATGAAGACCGGCACCTTGGCCCCGCAGGCCATGAAGGGGGCCGTCAGCAGCGTGGCCAGCTTCTCCTTGGGGCTGCGCAGGGTGCGTGCGGCCATGACGCCGGGCACGGCGCAGCCGCCGGGGATGCCGCCGGAGATGATGAAGGGGACCACGGAGCTGCCGTGCAGCCCGAAGATGCGGAAGACGCGGTCGAGCATGTAGGCCATGCGCGCCATGTAGCCCGAGTCTTCCAGGAAGGTGATGCCCAGGAACATGATGAGGATGAGCGGCACGAAGCCGAGGACCCCGCCCACCCCGGCGATGATCCCGTCCACGATGAGGGACCGGGCCAGGCCGGGCGGCAACTGGCCCGCGAGTTCGCTCAGCCAGGCGAAGAAGGTCTCGACCCAGCCCATGGGGACCTGCCCGATGGCGAAGGTCAGGCTGAAGAGGCCGTAGAGGATGCCGAGCATGATGACCGGCCCGGCCACCTGGTGGGTCAGGACGGAGTCGATCTTGTCCGAGAGGTCCGCGCGGCCCTGCAGGTCGGGCAGGATGGTCAGCACGCCCTGGCGCAGGATGGAGGAGATGTAGCCGTAGCGGTAGTCGGCGATGAGGAATTCGGGCTGCGTGTGCAGCGTCTTCTCGCAGTGCCGCGAGACCTCGTCGGCCATGTCGCGCAGGCGGCGGTGCAGTTCGTAGTCCGCCTCGAAGAGCTGTCGCACGACGAGGTCGTTTTCCAGGAATTTGAGGGCCAGCCAGCGCGGGGGATACATGTCCGCCAGAAATTTTTCGGATGCGATGAGGTCCGTCATCTCCTGCAGCACGGGGTCGAGGTCCGGACCGTAGGAAATGGACAGGGGTTCCCAGTCCTTCTGGGGGTGGGTCAGGGCGGCCTGCAGGGCCTCGCGCACGCCCAGGCCGCTGCGGGCCACGGTGCGGACCACGGGCAGCCGCATGAGGGCGGCCAGGCGGTCCGAGTCGATGCGCATGCCCTTGGCTTCCAGGGCGTCGACCATGTTCAGGGCCAGGGTCACGGGGATGCCCAGTTCCAGGAACTGCACCGTCAGGTAGAGGTTGCGCTCCAGGCTGGTGGCGTCCAGGACGTTGATGACGCCCTGGGGGCGCTCCTTGACGAGAAAGTCCCGGGCCACGAGCTCTTCCTGGGAATAGGCCGTCATGGAGTAGGTGCCGGGCAGGTCGATGACGCGGATCACCGCGCCGGGCATGTCCACGAAACCTTCCTTCTTCTCCACGGTGATGCCGGGGTAGTTGCCCACGTGCTGCCGCGATCCCGTCAGGGCGTTGAAGAGCGTGGTCTTGCCGGCGTTGGGGTTTCCGGCCAGGGCGATGGTCACTGCGGGATCAGTCAAGGCATTCATCCGGGAGTTCGACGGTGATGAAGTCCGCCTCGCTGTTGCGCAGGGTCAGGGTGAACCCTTTGAGGCGGAGGGCCACGGGGTCCTTCAGGGGGGCGCGGCCGATGACCCGGACTTCGGTCCCGGGGACGAGGCCCATGTCCCTGATCCTGCGGCCGAGCTCGCCCTGGGCGGCGATGGTCTTGATGATGCCGCACTGGTCCACGTTCATTTGTCGCAAATTGACGATGTTAGGCACACGTACTCCTTGAAAAAAATCCCGTACGGACGGGTTTACGCCGGGGAAGATTATTAACTACGTCTAATTTGTCAAGCCGCAAGGGCCCCAAAGTGTCTCAACATGCCGGATTTCCGTTCTTTTCGAGCTCCGTCCGGTCGCGGGGGCGCGGTGTGTCAGGATGATTTGGTGCACTTGTCGTCCTGCCGTTCGAGGCAGGAGCGGATGCATTCCGTGCAGTTGGTGCAGGTTCCCCGCTCGCTGCAGGTCCGGGTGAAGGCTTCCAGCCAGTCCTTGCCCGTGCGGGGGCAGGTCATGATGAAGCGGGCGAACCGGGTCAGCGTCTCCAGGCTCTCGTCGTCGATGTCGTGTTCGAGCTTGCAGGCCGTGGTCTCCGCGATCTCGGGGCGGATCTGCAGGAAGGTGTGCAGGAAGTCGAAGAGCACCTTGTGCCGGTGCACGATGCGCGTGGCCGTGCGGAAACCTTCGGGAGTGAGGGTCACCGAACTGTAGGGCTGGTAGTTGATGAGGCCGCGCTGGGACAGTTTCTGCAGGGCGTTGGTGACCGAGGCCCTCTGCACGCCCATGGCGTCGGCGATGTCCTTGGCCCGTGCCTCGGAGTGGGCGGATTCCAGGGAAAAGATGACTTCGAGGTAGTCTTCCAGGTTGGAGGACATGTGGTCCATTTTTGTCGGCGTCCTGTTGAGTGTGTGGATCAAAAAAAGTTAGATAAGACTACAGCCAACGTTGTGAAGAGGCAAGCACCGGATGATGCGCGGCGGGGTTGCGGACAACCTGGCGGGGAAGGATTAGCGCTTTTCAGAAGCGGGAAAAAATCGTAACGTTATATTCGTGTTTTGATTCAGCCCAATAGAGGAGCGCACGAGTGAGCACTGCACCGATTCTGTCCATGGACGAGACCCTGGAGCGCATGTCCGGGGACCGGGACCTGCTGGCCAGCCTTTTTCAGCTTTTCGTCAGCGACGCCCCCAGGAAACTCGAGAAGATCGAGTCCTGCGCGCGCGAGGGCGATCTTTACGGCATCGAGCGCAACGCCCATTCCCTCAAGGGCGCATCCGCCACGGTGGGTGCGGCCCGGCTCTGCGAACTCGCGGCCGAGGCCGAGAAGGCCGCCAAGGCCGGCTCCAGGGATGAGCTAGAGCGGCTGCGCCAGGACCTGGTCCTTGTCTGCGACCAGACCCTGGCGGCCATGCGGGATTTCTGCGGGAACGCCTAGCTGA
>CALMTS010000126.1 GCA_937872685.1 uncultured Desulfomicrobium sp. | reverse complement strand
AACTGGAGAATGGAGGTTTTGCAGACCTCTGCCTTACCACTTGGCTATGCCGCCTCTTTTCTCGTGGAGCGGGAAACGGGACTCGAACCCGCAACCCTCAGCTTGGAAGGCTGATGCTCTAGCCATTGAGCTACTCCCGCCCGCGAGGACATTGCAGCTACTGCATGCTGCCCATCACCGTCAAGCAAAAATAAGGGGTTAGCCCAGCCCCATTCCGGGTTCCATGATCCTGCCCGTGAGCGTGGTCTCGTAGCCGCCAAGGGCCGCGATGCGCGCCTTGAAGGATTCGGAGCGGATCAGGTCCAGCACCACCCCGGTCTTCCAGTCGGACAGTTCCGGCAGAAAGGCCAGGTCGTACCGCTCCCGGGCCAGGGGCACGAAGTCCAGCCCCAGGGCGTTGGCCGCGGCAAAGATGCCCAGCCCGCAGGACGCCGTCCCGGTCAGGACGTTGACGGCCACGGCCATGTGCGTGAACTCCTCCTTTTCGTAGCCCTGCACCTGCCGGGGGTCGATGCCGGCCTGCTTCAGGTGGTAGTCGAGGAGGATGCGTGTCCCGGCCCCGCGCTGGCGGTTGATGAACCGCACGTCGGCCCTGGCCAGGTCCTCCACTCCGCGGATGCCCAGGGGGTTGCCCTTGGCCACGATGAGGCCCTGGTGCCGGATGGCCAGGTTGATGCACGACACGTCGAGGCCGGGCAGATACTTGCGGAAAAAGGGAAAATTGAAGTCCCCGCTGGCCTCGTCGAAGAGGTGCGTCCCGGCCATGAGGGCCGAGCGGCTCTTGAGCGCCGTGAGCCCGCCCATGGACCCCACGTGGCTGGAGGCGATGCGCACCGGCCTGGGCAGCCCCATGAGCTCGTTGCCCAAAACGTCCAGGATGTTGTCGTGGCTGCCGACGATGACCAGTGTCTGGTCCAGCTCGGCCTCGGGCACCAGCAGCTCGGCGCGCACGGCCGACCCGGCCTCGGCCCCCTCGGAATCGGAGGGGATGCGGGTCACGCCCTGGGCGCGGATGAGGGTGGTCAGCATGCCTGCGCCGCGCCCCAGCGGGGTGCCCACGTACTTCTCGCCCACCCGGCCGATGGCCAGGCGGACCAGTTCCTCGGTGCCGAGCTTGGAGGGGACCTTGCGGGCCAGCTCCGCCTCGACCACGGCCCGCACGGGCGGCGTCTTGCGCGAAAGCCAGGAAAGCAGCGGGATGAGCAGTTCCTCGAAGCAGACCACGGCCGAAACCGGGTAGCCCGGCGCGCCGACCACGAGCTTGCCGTCGATGACGCCGAGAATGGAAGGCTTGCCGGGCATGACGTCGATGCCGTGGACCAGCACCCGCCCCAGCCCCGCGATGATGGAGCGCGAAAAATCCTTGGAGCCGGCCGAGGAGCCCGCGCCCACGACGACGACATGGGCCGGGCCGTCCACGGCCGCGCGCACGGCGGCCGTGAGGGCCTCCTCGTTGTCGGGCACCGGGTCCACGCGGGTGAACAGGCAGCCCTGGGCCGCGGCCAGGCCGGCGAAGACCTGCGAATTGCTCTCGATGACCTGCCCGGGCCGGGGCGCCGGACGGGCCTTGAAATCCAGCACCTCGTCACCCGTGGGGATGAAGTCCATGCGCAGCCGCTCCCAGACGGGCACCTCCCAGATGCCCGCGCTCAGCAGGCCGCCCACGTCATAGGGCGAAAGGAGCCGGTTCTGGGGCAGGAGAAGTTCCGTGGCCACGATGTCCTCGCCGATGCGGCGCACGTGCTGCATGGGGAAGACCGGCGTCTCGATCTCGATGGCCTCGTCGTCCTCGCGCACGACCTTCTCGATCATGAGCACCCCGTCCATGCCTTCCGGCAGCGGATGCCCCGTGTTCACGGCCACGCACGCGCTGCCCTTGGCCAGCCGGACGGGGCGCCCCTCGCGGGCCGTGAAGGTCGAGTCGGCGCGCACGGCATAGCCGTCCATGGCCGCACTGTGGAATGTCGGCGAGGAGCACACGGCATGGACCGGAGCCGCCGTGACCCGCCCGCAGGCCTGGTGGGAGGGGATGGTCTCGGAACGGACGAGGGCGTCGCGGTCCAGGGCGTCCAGGGCCAGGGCCACGGCCTCGGCCACGGGCACCGTTTTCAGGTAGATGTTTCGCTTGTTCATGATGCTTCTGTGGTTAGAAAATCCAGACGTCCACGTCCTGGCCGGCGGTCATGCCTTCCAGGGACGCATCCAGGCGCAGCAGACCGTCGGCGTCGAGCATGGTGCGCAGAAGGCCGGACTTGCCCAGGCGCGGCATGGCGGTCAAGGTCCCGTCACGGTCTTCGAGGCGGACCCGGACATAATCCTCGCGGCCGGGCTTGGAAGACAGGTTGGCCCCGAGCCTGGCCCGGCGCATGATCCGCGAGGCCGTGTCGAACGCGCCCTTCTCGCCTCCCAGATGCCGCAGCAGCGGCTGCCCGAAGACCAGCATGACGACCTGCGCCGAGGTGACCTGGCCTGGCAGGCCAAGGACGGGCTTGCCGCCGACCCGGGCCAGGATCGTCGGCTTGCCCGGGCTGATGGACACGCCGTGAGCGATGATCTCGGAGTCGGCGAAGGATTCGAGCACCTCGATGGTCAGGTCGCGGGTGCCGATGGAGCTGCCGCCGGAAATGAAGACCACGTCGTTCTCCTCCAGACTCGCGGCCAAGGCCCGGCGCAAGGCGTCCCGGACATCCGGAACCAGCCCGTGGCAGCGCACTTCGGCCCCCGCCTGGCGGGCCAGGCAGGCCAGGGTACTGGAGTTGACGTCGCGCACCTGGCCGGGCCTGGGGACGGCGTCCACGGGAACCAGCTCGTCGCCGGTGGAGAGGATGCCGCAGCGGGGCCGGCGGAAAACCCGGGCGGAGGTGCGGCCCAGGGCGGCCATGAGGCCCACGTCCTGGGGGCGCAGGCGGCGGCCCGCAGGCAGGGCCGCATGGCCGGCGGACACGTCCTCGCCCGTGAGCATGACGTTCTCGCCCGGGGTCACGGTCCTGCGGATCTCGACGGTGGTCTCGCCCAGCATCTGGGTGTGCTCGACCATGATCACCGCGTCGGCTCCGGGCGGCAGGATGCCGCCCGTGGCGATGCCCATGCACTCGCCCGGCCGCAGGGGCTGGCTGACGACCTCGTCGATGGCCGCGCTGCGCATGAGTTCCACATAGCCGGGATTGCCCTCGCTCGCCCCGAAGGTGTCGGCCGCGCGCACGGCGTAGCCGTCCATGCAGGAGCGGTCCGCGGCGGGAATGTTCTCCGCGGCGAGAAGGTCGTGCGCCAGGACTCTGTCCAGGCAGTCGTCCAGGGCGGCCTTCTCCTCCCCGACAGGGGCGTTCGCGGACAGCAGTTCTGCGAAGCGCGCCGGGCTTATGACCCGGAAAAAACCATGATCCATGCCCTACTCCGGTTTGAGGGCTGAAAGTTTATGCTCGGGGTAGGCATCGGCATAGTACTGCACGTTTTCCCCGAAAAGCTCCTGAGCCTTGGCCTTGGCAAAGGTCTCGACATCATGCTGCAGCTGCATGAACTGCCTGGCCAGCTGCCGTCCCACGGGCGTCAGCTCGTAGCGCTGCCCCTTGCCCTTGACCTTCTGGACCAGCGGCTTGCCGATGCTCTCCTCGGCGGCCTTGAGCTTGCCCCAGGCCGCGCGGTAGGACATCTTCATCTCCGTGGCCGCCTGCCGCAAGGACCCGTATTCCTCGATCTTCTCCAGCAGCAGGGCCCTGCCGATACCCAGAAAAATCTTCTCGTCGCGTTCGAACCACAGGTGCAGACGCATGGTCAAGGTTTCCTTGGTGACGGAATCGGTCATACCCCCCCCTTCGGCTTTCGCCTTGGCTTCGGATGAAGTGTTGAAAAATCAAACGGATAATTCTCTAAATCAAAGCAGGAAGCAAAACAAGCATTGTGATGTGCGGTGAGACACGATACGAACGGACCCGTTCCGAAGTGCACCTCAAGCCCCCCATCCACGGAGACCGACCATGCTCGAAGCCCAGAAAGCCCAGGAATTGCTCGTCAAAAAAATCGATGCGTGCAAAAAGCGCGGATTTCTCCCCGCGGAACTTCTCGACCTGATCGAAAAAATCTATGCGCGCCAACTCGAAGCCCGTGAACTGGCAAAAACGCCTTCGGCCGAAACGATGCAGACAGCCGATGCCCTGCAACACTCCCAGGGCGCGCCCCTGATCGAGAGAAGCCGCTTCCCCTTCGACCGTGAGCAGGCCGCCTCGCTCTTCACAGAATTTCTCGGCCTCGTCGCGGACTGCAGCCCTGCCCTGGCCGAGGCCGCCGCGGTCGTCTCCAAAGCCGTCGCCGACACATCCCTGGACCTGGACAAGGCCATGCAGGCCCATCTGAACGGCGACGAAGGCTTTTTCTCGACCTGGGCCGAGGCCACCCCTTCCGCGCCCCGCATCCTGCCCATGCTCGTGCAGGCGGCCATGACACCGTCCCTGGAGCACGCAGCCACGATACTCGAGGCACGGACCGACCTGGGCAAAACCTGGTCCCACGGCCACTGCCCCCTGTGCGGGAGCATGCCCATCATGTCCGACCTGCGCGAGAAGGAAGGCTTCCGTTACAACATCTGCGGCTTCTGCCACGCCGAATACCACGTCGCCCGCCTGCAGTGCCCCTTCTGCCTGGAAAAGGACGCGGCCAAGCTCGAATACTACGAAGCCAAGGAAGAACCCGGCGTGCGCATCAACGCCTGCAAAACGTGCAAAATGTACATCAAGCAGACGGACTACCGGAACCTGGACCGCCGCGCCCTGCCCCTGATCGACGACCTGGAGTCCCTGGCCCTGGATATCGTGGCCCGGGACAAGAAGTACAAACGCCCCTCGCTCTCGGCGTGGGGGTTCTGACGGGACGGCGGCCAGGCCGCCATCCCGGCAGGCCGGTTTCCGCGGAATGTCCGGAAAGGCATTGGGCCGCCCAACGGGGCAAACCCATGCCTTTCGAACGGGACGTCGCATCCATCAACGAATAGGGAGCCGTGCGTTCCGGCGCACGGCATCGGGAACACCCATGTATGGATTGGTGCTCGCCGGGGGGCAGTCCTCCCGGCTCGGACAGGACAAGACGGTTGTCGTTCATGAAGGCCGCACGCTGCTCGTGCGTTCGGCCGAACTGCTGCAGAGGCATGTCCGCGAAGTCTTCATCTCCTGCCGCCACGCGGAGCGGGTGCCCGCTCCCTGGCCCGTCATCGTCGACGAAACGGAGCGCATCGGCCCGGCCGGAGGGATCATCACGACCCTCAGGAAGCTGTCCGGTCCGGTCTTCGTCCTGGCCTGCGACCTGCCCTTCATGGAGGACCGCTTCGTCACCCGCCTCCTGGCCGCGCGGGAAGAACGGCCTCAGGGGTGCGTGCTGACCACGTGGCGCCTCGAAAATTCCGATTTCGTCGAAAACCTGGTCGCCATCTACGAGCCCGAAGCCCTGCCGTTGCTGGAGAAAGGCATCAGCGAAGGGCTCTACAAGCTTGGCAGGCTCATCCCCCCGGAGCGCCGCCACTGCCTGACCTACACCGGCGAGGAGCGGCGCTTCTTCTTCAACGTCAACTACCCCGACGACCTGCGCCGCCTGCACGGCGGCACGGGAGACCGCGCCTAGCGGCGGACGAAGAGCAGCCGGCCCACGCCCGGCACGTCGAGACGAACGTTCCCGCCTTCCATGGTCCCAACCACCACCGCCCCGTCGCGGGTGTACACCTGCACGCCGTCCGGGGACGCAGACCATGAAAAGGGCAGAACCTCGCCCCCTATCTCCCATTTCCCGCTTCCATCCTCACCCAGGACCATGACAGCGCTCACGGACCCGCCGGGGCCCTCGTGCCGCGCCTCGTAGCTCCCGGCGGCGTCGGTCCGGCCGGAACAGGCCAGGCACACGAAAAGCAGCAGCCACATCATCTTCTTCATCACAGTCCAAGCTCCTCGGGTTTGACCATGAACAGTCGGTCAAGATGCACCAGCCGGTCAAAATGATAGACGTGCGCCGCCATGCAGAGCCAGGTCAGATCCCGCAGCACCGTCCACCAGGAAATGGCCTCGCCCACGCTCTGGAAACAGCCGCAGTTGATGGGCGTGTCCTGCAGCAGGGCCACGATCACGGCCAGGGTGAACATGGCCAGCATGCCCGAGACGAGCATGCTCGCGGCCCGCACGCGCACCCCGGCCAGCAGGAACAGGCCGCAGACCAGCTCCAGCCAGGGCATGAACACGGCCACGGGATTGACCAGCCAGTAGGGCACGATGAGGTAGCCGGCGATATTGTCGGCGAACTCGGCCGGAAAATTGATCTTGTGCAGGCTGGCGTAGATGAAGACCCCCGCCAGGTAGAGGCGCAGGACCAGGGCCAGGGCCGGGTGGGCCAGGATGTGCCGCAGGCGTGGCGTCACTTCGAGCCTCCTTGCAGGTCGCGGGGCTCGACGCCCGTGACGATGTAGACCCGCTCATGGTCCCGGCCGAGAAACTTGCGGGCCACGGTGAGATCGTAGCGCCGGCTCACGCTGCGGCCGAAGACCACGATGGGCCGTTCGGGGTCCTCGGAAGCCAGTTGCATCATGTAGACCAGGTCGAAGAGCTGGGCGGGGACGTTGATGGCTCCCGGCGCCGACTCGCGCTCGAAGAACTCCCGCGGGCGGGCGTCCACGAGCAGGGCGTCCTCCATGGCGACAAGTTCCTGCGCCCTGGCCTTGGTGATGGCCTCCACCTCGGCGCCGGGGGGCTCGACCAGAGGGATTCCGCGGGGGTTGTGCAGGTTGAAGGCCAGGGCCATGCCCAGGCTGAGGAGCACGATGAGCAGGAAATCGAAGGCCCGCACGCGGTCCAGGCTTCGGGCCTTGCTGTGAACGATGGAGGCGATGCGCCTCCCCGCGGCCTCGAGCACGCTGATATGGTCCCGGGCCCGTGTCAGTTCGGCGATGGTGCTGCGCAGCTCCTCGTTCTGCCGCGCCAGGTCCTCGTTCAGGGCAGTGATGGTGGCGAACGAATCGGCGTTCTTGAGATGCATGACCCCCTGGGACACGAAGGCCTGCAGCAACTCGTCCTCGACGGCGGTCGAGGGGTCCAGGGTCCGGCCCAGCAGAAGCACGCCGTACAGGTTGTCGCGCAGCATGAAAATGAACGCCCTGTCGGGCGGGAAGCCCAGTGGGAGTTCGGACAGGGCATGCAGCTGGTCCACGGGCTCGGCGCTGAGGGGCTGCAGCCGCTTTTCGCGGGCCCCGGCCAGGCAGAGAAAAAAAAGGCGGTCCACGTCGGAGGCCGCAAGGGCCGGCGCCTCAGCCCCGCCCTTGGCGCTGGTCATGACGCCCCCCGTGGCGCGGTCGTGCAGCACCAGAATGCCTTGGGGACGGGCGAAATGGCCGAGGATAGTCAGCAGCAGGCTGTCCATGACATCGGCCATGTCCACGCGGATGATTTCCCGGGACAGCTCCCGCAGGGCGCTGAGGTGAAAGATCTGGCGGTCCAGGGCGTCGTTGCGCTTGGCCATCTCCGCGTTCAGAAGCTCCACGCGCGCGGCGAAGAGGGAAAAGCGCAGGCTGGTCTGGAACAGGGTGCCCAGGCTGGCCACGAGCTGCCGGTCGTTTTCGTCGTAGGGACGGCCGGCGAGGTTGGCCTCCAGGCCGAGCACGCCGTCGCGCCCCTCGTCCAGGGGGCAGACCAGCAGCAGTTCGCACCGCCCGGGGCAGAGTTCGCCCTGCAGGGACGGCACGAAATACGGGCCCTTCCTCTCCCCTTCCAGGGCGTCGAGGTGGCTCCGCAGGACCGCCGCGTATTCGGGTGTGAGATTCTTGGACAGGCTCGAATGGGCCAGCAGTTCGAATTCGCCGGCGCCCAGGATGGCCGCGAAGGATCCCCGCGCGCCCACTCCGCCCTGGGCGGAAAGCACGAAGGATTCGAGAATCCTGCGCGGATAGCGGGCGCCGCTGAGTTCGGCGGCCGTATCCGACAGGATCCGGAACTGATACCTGGCGCGATCCATGTCGCTGACGTGGCGTGCCGTGCCTGTCATTCCCCGGCGCCTATTCGAGCAGGGCCTTGATCTGCTGGTAGAGGCCGTCGATGTCGTCGATGACGCCCAGATGGGCATACTCGATCCTGCCGTCCGGCCTGCAGATGATGGTGTAGGGCGTCAGGGGTTCGCCCAGCAGCTTGTGCGCCGCATACTCCGGATCGCTGACGACCGGAAAGAGGTACTGGCCCGTCTTCAGGAGCTGCCGGACCTCGGCGTCGGTCCCGCCGGCGGCCAGGGCGAGCATGGTCACGCGCCCCTTGGACTTGCCCTTGTTCAGGCGGTTGAAAAGGGTCTTGAAGCCCGGCGACTGCTTCACGCACTGGGGGCAATAGACGCCGATGACCTCCAGAAAGACGAGGTCCCCGGGCAATTCGGCCAGGGTGAAGGCGCTCTTCCCCGCGACTCCGAGCATCTCCTGGGCGGCGGCATCCTGCGGCACGGGCAGGGTCAGGGCGGGCATGGTCCCGCCGGCCCCGGGGGGCTCGGCCAGGGCGGGAGCGGCCGCAAGGGCCAGGAAAAGACAGATTGCCAACCGGATGAAAACGGACATGAACCCTCCTTGTTGCGGACTGTGCCCGTCAGGGCCCTAGGCGCAGGCCTGGTCAAGGGTGTCGAAGATCTGCACCATGCGGCTCAGGCCCACGATGCCGAAGACCTTGCGGAAATTCTCCGAGAGGCCGGCCATGACGATCTCCATCCCGTCCTTCTCGCTCTCGAGCACGAGCTGGGTCAGGATGGCGATCCCCGCGCCGTTGACCGATGTGTTGGGGTCGAAATGCAGGACCATGCGGGGTGCACCCGCGGCCTTGGCCTTGGCGTAGGCGTCGCGCAGGTAGGGCTCGCTGTGGGAACTGACGCTGCCCTGGATCTCGACGACCAGGGCCCGGCCCTGATGACGGGTGCTGACCTCGTTCTGCCGGCTCTTGGCCAGTTTGAGGCGCTCGCGGGCGCGGGAGAGACCCTGTTCGAGGCTCTGGCGCTGGATGGGCTTGTTGATGAAGTCCGCGGCGTCGAGGTTCAGGGCCTGGATGGCCAGGTCCATGTCCCCGTGGCCGGTGATGACGATGACCTCCGTGGCCGGGGAGCGCCGCTTGATCTCCTGCAGGACTTCGATGCCGTCCATGCCGGGCATCTTGATGTCCGTCAGGACGATGTCGGGCCGTTCGCGCTCGAAGACCTCAAGCCCCTCCTCCCCCGATTCGGCCGTCAGGATGTCGAAACCATAGACATCCAGAAACAGCCTGAACATTTTGAGGGTCGCCTTCTCGTCATCGATAACCAGGATTTTTTCTCGCGTCATTCAGGTATCCTGTCAGGTTGGGCCGGAATCTGGAACGTCCGGCTGGTGTCTGATGCCTGGGAGGCCTCGGCGCTGGGGAAGCTGAGAACGAACGTTGTCCCCTCTCCCGGACGGCTGTCAATAGTTATGGTCCCGCCATAGTCGCGCACGATCCCATACGTGATGGCCAGCCCGAGCCCCATGCCCTTGCCGGTCTGCTTGGTGGTGAAGAAGGGTTCGAAGATCTTGTTGCGCACGGATTCCGATATTCCGGGACCGTTGTCCGAGAAGGAGGCGAAGACCCTTCCCTCCCGGGCGTAGGTGCGCACGAGGATGTCGCCCCACATGCCGGGCTCCTTCTCCATCTTTTCCTGGATGGCGTCGCGGGCGTTGTTGAGCAGGTTGAAGAAGACCTGCTGCAGCCGGTTGTTGTGCCCCTTGACGAGGGGCAGGTCCTCGCCCAGCTCCAGGCGTATGGTGATGCGCTGGATGGAGAACTGGCGGCCGATGATGGACAGCACGCCCCGGATGGGCTCGTTCATGTCCACCCGCTCCATGACCAGGCCCGACTTCTTGCCGAAGGCGCGCAGGTTGTTGATGATGTCCGTGGCCCGGTCCACCTGCTGGCTGATCTCCGTGGCCATGTCCCGGATCTGGGACACGCTCACTTCGCGGTTCTGCTCGATGAGCAGGTTCAGGTACTCGCTGCCCATCTTGATGGCGTTGAGGGGCTGGTTGATCTCGTGGGCGATGCCCGCGCTCATCTCGCCCAGGGTCTTCATCTTGGCCGCCTGAACCAGCTGCGCGTCCTTCTCCATCATCTCCGTGATGTCCGTCACGGCCACGATGATGGCCCGCGTCCCGCCGTAGCTGATGGGACAGGCGTGCATGTTGACGTAGAAGGGGCGGTCGCCTTTCTTGTAATGCAGGACCTTGGGGTAATAGACGCAGCCGGTGTTGGTCCGCCCGTCCTCCAGGGAGGCCAGGCACTCCCGGACCTGCTCGTGGCCGAGCAGGGCGAAGGACAGCCCGAGCAGCTCGGACTTGGAGTACTCGTAGAGCTCCTCGGTCCGGGGGTTGGCATCCAGAATCAGTTCGGTGTTGCAATCCACGACGAAGATGGGGTCGGGCCCGGAGTCGAAGAGCGAGCGGTACTTCATCTCCGACTCCTGCAGGCGCTTGCGGTAGAGCCGGATGGACCAGACCATGCTCATGAACGAGTCGGCGAGCTGGATGACCTCGTCGCCTTCGCGCTTGCGGTAGAAGAGGCAGGTGGCGCAGACCTGCCCGGTCTTGCCTTCGGCCTTGCGGGACTTGCGCCCCTGCTCGTCGAAGTGCCAGCAGGGCATGTTGGTGTCCTTGTAGGCCGGACAGTTGGTCACGGCCCAGTCCAGGCCCTCGCCGAGGTCGAGATGGACGTCGAAATTGCCGCGGCTGAGTTCGTCGGAGATGTTGGTCAGCCGTGAGATGGGGCTCGTTATGTAGCGCGAGATGCGGTGGCTGACGTAGAAAATGATGATGATCACCGCCGAGATGAAGCCCAGGAACATGAAGCGCAGCTTGGCCACGAGCTTGTCGATGTGCTCCTTGCTGAGGCCCACGTGCACGGTGCCGATGCGGTAGAGGCCTTCGTTCATGGGCACGGCGATGTCGTAGGACGTCTGGGAGCCGACCCCCACCAGGCGGACGCTGTGCAGGCTCCCTTCCGGGATGGGGTTGGCAGCGCTCAGTGGCGTGGGAAACGGCACGGTGAACGTGTGCGACAGGACCTGTCCGCTGCGGTCGAGGACGAAGATGTAGTTGATGAGGTGCTGGCGCTCCCGCAGGCGCGCCTCATCGAAGATGAGGTTCAGGAGCTCGGGGTAGTTCTTGTCCAGGACCAGCCCGCCCCCGCGCTCGGCGATGGAGTGGGCGACGGCGATGCCCCGTTGCTCCAGTTCCTTGGTCAGGCCGGAGATGAGAATCCAGCGCGCCAGCAGGGCGATGGTCACGCTGATGATGAGGATGACGGCCAGGATCGAGACGAAGATCTTGTTCTTGAGGGAGATGCGCGCATAGGGCTTCATGGCGTCACCTCTCCGGCCAGCTCGGCCCAGTCCTCGAGGAGGACGAAGCGCCCCTCGTGCAACCGGGTGAAATACACCGTGTCCATGCCCTGGTGGTCGTCGGGTCCGAAGGACAGGTTCACGCCGCCCCCCAGCGAAAAATCCGACATGGAGGAGATGGCCGCCAGGAAGGATTCCCGCGTCAGCTCCCGACCCGCCCGGTTCAGGCCCTCCACCAGCACCTTGGCGTTGATGTAGCCTTCGAAGCCGACGAAATTCGGCTCCTCGCCGGGGTAGTAGCGCTCCAGCAGCCGCACGAACTCACTGGCGCTCTCGGCCACGGTCCCGTCCCTGCGTATGGGCGGCGGCACGACCTGGGACATGATGACGCTGACCTGGCTGGTTTCCGATTCCAGCAGATTGCGAGAAAGCTCCTTGGCGCCGACAAAGGAGACCATGTAGAAAATCGGAGAGAAATCGTTCTCCAGGGATTTCCGGATGAAATTCGCGCAGGGGTCGGAGGTCCCGATCATGACCACGGCCTCGGCCCCGGACTCCCGGATGCGCTCCAGCCCCTCCCGGATGTCGTGGGTTCCGCGCACGTAGCTCCCCCTGGCCACGGGTTCCAGGCCGTATTTCTTCAGGGCGAGCTCCGTCCCGGTCAGGCCGTCGAAGCCGTAGGCGTCATATTGATAGAAGACCGCGATGCGGGTGAGCTTCAGATCCCGGACCATGTGCTCCACCGCGGCGCTGGTTTCCTCATAGTATGAGGCCCGGACGTTGATGAGGTAGGGCGTGAAGGGTTCGCGCAGGGCGTTGGCGCCGGTGAACATGCCCAAAAGCGGCACCTTGGCCTCCTCCACGAGGGGCAGGGCTTTGACCGTTGTCGGCGTGCCCACGTAGCAGAAGAGCCCGAAGACCTTGTCCTCGATGAGGAAGCGTTGCGTGTTGTCCAGACACTTGGGGGGATCGTAGGAATCGTCGCGGGTGATGATGCGGACGGTCCGGCCATGCACCCCCCCCTGCTCGTTGACGAACTGCAGATAGCTCATGGCCCCGCGCAGGGTCTCCTGCCCAAGGTAGCCGGCATGCCCCTGCAAGGCCAGGGACGAGCCGAAGGTGACCTCCGTGTCGGTCACGCCCATGCCCACCGGGGCGAGGGGGATCTGGACTTCGGCCTCCTGGCAGGAAGCCAGGACGAGGGTGCAAAGGACGGCCAGAGCGAAGCGGAGCCGTAGGCGCACAGCAGCCTCCTTGAGGATAACGTTTCGTGGCAGACCCCGAGTACGCGAAAAATGAGACATGCGCCACTCCGACCGGATGCTTGCTTCCGGCCGCGGAAAGCAATATCCTGTGCCAAAACATGAATTACGACTCAAAGGGACACTCTCATTATGCCTGTTTAGACATAATGAAACCTAGTCAAGCCGAGCCTAAACGAGAACTAGCCCAAAGAGCACAAACACTACATTGCCCAAACTTTTGCACAGGAATTTTTTAAAATGGATTTTCAAACATTCGAAAAATTTATAAAAAATGAAAATTCTGCAAAAAAATATCTGTTGCAATTCTGCTGGAAAAACCATCAGCGTTTCTGCCCCAAATGCCGAAGCCGGAAACTGTACGCCCTGCAGGGTGGAAGAAGGCGCTGCTCACGCTGCTCCTACACCTTCCACGACTTCAGCCAGCGCTTCCTGAACAACGGCAACCTCTCCCCCCGGCAGTGGCTGCGCCTCATCAAGCTCTTCGAACTGGAGGTCCCCACCGGTCGCATGGCCGAACAACTGGGCATCACCTACAACACCGCCTACAAGGCCGTGACCACCCTGCGCATGGCCATACTGGCCCACTCCCTGGATGCCGCCCTGATCATCCGCTCCATCGAGGGCCTGGGCTTTTCCAGATCGGGCAAATTTCACCTGGACATGAGCCCCAAGGGGGGCGGACGCATGCCCGTCTTCGGAATCGTCGAAAGGGGCAGCCATGTCTTTGCCGACCTCATCCCCGAACTCGACGGGGACAGCATTGTCCACTTCAAGATGAACTTCCACCTCAAGACCGCAAGCCTGGGCAAGATCATCTACACCGACCGCTTCAAGCAGTATGCAGCCCTGCTGACGGGCGGCAGCCAGCTTTCCTCGATCTACAACATCCGCCACGCCGACAAGGGCCTCTTCATCGACTCGTCCAAAGGATTCTGGTCCTTTTCCAAGGACTGGTTCCGCCGTCTCAAGGGCATCTCGCCCCGAAACTTCCCGCTCTACATCAAGGAACTGGAATTCCGCTACAACCATAGGAACGATGACATATTCCCCATCCTGGCCGAATACCTCTGCGCCATGGTGCCGGACTTTGAGGAATAAGCATCTTCTTGCATCTTGTTCGATTTT
>CALMTS010000125.1 GCA_937872685.1 uncultured Desulfomicrobium sp. | reverse complement strand
GTGGCGCGCATCCCCCACGAAACGGACCGCCGCTCCATCCTGGTGGCCCTGACGCAGGCAGGGGAGGAGCTGCACCGGGTGCATCACGATCATCACCTGCATCTGACCCGGGAGCTGCAGGCGGCCCTGACACCCGAGGAGACGGCACAGTTTGCGGCCATCCTGGCAAAGCTGACCCAGACGCTGTGAAGGGGAGGCGGGGCGAGAAGGGAGCAAAAACCTCTGGAAGCCCGGGGGCACTTGGGCTACGTTCCCCGGCACGTGAGCATCGCGGGCACGGCCCGCCCAAACAACCGGTGGATTCCAACATGAACATCGCCCCCTTCGACGATCCCTACAATTCGCCCGAAATCAAGATCGATCCGGTCTCCAGGCTCTTCCCCAGTCTCGGCTTCTACGCCCGCACCCTGGCCATCGTCTGCGAGGCCGCCTGGCGAACCCGCGGCGGCTATTCCATGGAGCAGTGGGCGGTGGATAGCCGGACCTTCATGCGCCGTGCCGAGGCCGCCGGAGTGCGCTTCCACATCGAGAACACCCGGGCTTTGGCCCGACTGGACGGGCCCTGCGTGGTCGTGGCCAATCACATGTCGACCATGGAGACCTTCTGCATGCCGGGCATCCTGGTCCCCTACGGGCCCATCTCCTTCGTGCTCAAGCGCAGCCTGACCAGGTACCCCGTGTTCAGCAAGGTCGCCAACGCCATGGAACCCATCGCCGTGGACCGCGTCAACCCGCGTGAAGATTTCAAGATCGTCATGGAGGAGGGTCAGGAGCGTCTGTCACGGGGCATCTCGGTCATCGTCTTCCCGCAGACCACCCGCACGCCCGGCCTCGACCGCGCGGCCTTCAACAGCATCGGCATCAAGCTGGCCAAGAAGGCCGGTGTGCCGGTCATGCCCCTGGCCCTCAAGACCGACGCCTGGGGCGTCGGGTCCCTGATCAAGGATTACGGGTACATCCGCCCGGAACTACCGGCCCGCTTCTGTTTCGGGGAGCCGGTCACGGTCCGCGGGGCGGGCAAAAACGAGCACGAGGAGATCATGGAGTTCATCCACTGGAAACTCATGTCCTGGAGAACGGCATGAAAAAGCGGGTCTGCATCCTCTACACCGGCGGCACCATCGGCATGAAGCCCGGCCCCCAGGGATACGCGCCCGAAGCCGGGTACCTCGGCCGCGTCATGGCCTCCATGCCCGACTTCTCGAGCCCCGAGATGCCGGGTTACGTCATCCGCGAGTATGCGCCCCTGCTGGACTCCTCCAACATGGGACCCCGTCACTGGCTGGCCATCGCCCGGGACATCGCCGACTCCTACCAAGACTTCGACGGCTTCGTAGTCATCCACGGCACCGACACCATGGCCTACACAGCCTCGGCCCTGCCCTTCATGCTCGAGGGGCTGGCCAAGCCCGTGGTCCTGACCGGGTCCCAGATTCCCCTGTGCCGGGTGCGCAGCGACGGCCGCGAGAACCTCGTCACATCCCTCATGGTCGTGGCCCAGACAGCCATCCCCGAGGTCTGCCTGTGCTTCGGAAACCGGCTGCTGCGCGGCTGCCGCTCGACCAAGGTCGACGCGGCCGGGTTCCAGGCCTTCGATTCGCCCAACTACCCAGACCTCGGCCACATCGGCGTGGCCATCCGCACGCACCCGGAACTCATCCTGCCGGCGCGCCCCGTCAGCGGCCTGACCGTGCACCCCCTGTCCGACGCCAGGGTCGGCGCCCTGCGGCTCTTCCCGGGCATCTCGGCGGAGCTGGTGGCCAACGTGCTGCGCTCGCCCCTGCAGGGGCTGGTGCTGGAGACCTACGGCATGGGCAACGGCCCTTCCAACGACGCCGACCTCATGGACGTCCTGGCTGAGGCCTGCCAGCGCGGCGTGGTCATCGTCAACTGCACCCAGTGCCTGCGCGGCACCGTGGACCAGGGCGGCTACCAGGCCGGGTCGGCCCTGGCCCGCGCAGGGGTTGTCTCAGGGGCGGACATGACGGCCGAGGCCGCCCTGACCAAGATGATCTACCTCTTCAGCCTGGGCCTTGCGCCCGATGACATCCGGGAGCGCATGACCAGGAACCTGCGCGGCGAGCTGACCGAAAACCATGGGCGAACCTGAAATCGGAATCCTCTACCAGGACGACGACCTGGTCGCCGTGCACAAGCCGGCCGGCCTTCTGGTGCACCGCAACGCCCATGCCGGCCGCGAACCCTTCCTCCTCCAGCTCCTGCGCGACCTGATCGGGAAGCGCGTCTATCCCGTGCACCGGCTCGACCGCCCCACCTCCGGCCTCATGATCATGGCCCTCTCGCCCGGGGCGGCCAGGGCCCTCGCCCGCCAGTTCGCGGCCGGCGAGGTGCGCAAGGCGTATGTGGCCGTGGTGCGGGGTTTCGTGCCCGAGGCCGGGGCCATCGACTGGCCACTGAAATCCGAATCCGGGCGCGAGGCCCCCGCCCTGACGGATTACGCGCGCTTGGCCACGGTGGAACTCCCTGTTCCCGTGGGTCCCCACGCCACGGCCCGCTTCAGCCTGGTCCGGGTGGAGCCCAGGACAGGCCGGACCCACCAGATCCGCCGCCATTTCGCCCATATCCGCCACCCCCTCATCGGCGACGTCCTGCGCGGCGACGGTCGCCAGAATCGCTTCTTTCGTGAACATTTCGAAATCCGCAGGCTGCTGCTGGCCAGCGTGGAACTGCATTTCCACCACCCCGCAAGCGGCCTCGAAATGCGCCTGACGTGCCCCCCGGCGCGGGAGATGCTGGATCTTTTCGACAGGCTTGGATGGACGGTCTTCAGGCTCCCGCATTGACGCCGGCCTGCGAAGAGTTAGCTGCTGAGATGAGCCGCAACGCAACCAGGAGGAGAGCATGGCCGCACCCGAAGAGATCTATCAGTGCCAGACCGTGAACTGCGGATACATGTACAACCCGGACAAGGGGGATCGGAAGGGGAAAATCCCTCCCGGAGTGAAGTTCGAGGACCTGCCCGACGAGTGGCGATGCCCCATCTGCGGGGGGACGAAGCGCTGCTTCCGGCCCCTGGCAGGGCCCGGGTCGACCAGGGAAATCGGGTGCGAACTGCCGACCGCACCGTGAACGGCAGAAAAAGGAAAGGCCCGGACATCCCGGGCCTTTCAAACTTGGCCTAGCCGGCCTGGATCTCGATGCGCCGCGGCTTGAAGCGGGCCGCCTTGGGCAGGAAGAGTTCGAGCAGGCCCTTCTTCAGGCTGGCGCGGATGCCTTCCCGGTCCACGCCGTCTGAGATGGTGAACGTGCGTACGTATTCCCCGTCGCCGAACTCCACATGCAGGGCCTTGGCGTTCTCCTCCCGCGGATAGACCGCCTTGCCGC
>CALMTS010000124.1 GCA_937872685.1 uncultured Desulfomicrobium sp. | reverse complement strand
TGCTGCACTGGCTGACCGGCCTCATCTGATCCCGCGGCCTCCTTGACACGACGCTCTTTTTCTGTTTGCGGTGGACAGCCGCAAAACCGCGTCCAGACAGGAGATCCATGCCGAGCCTTGTCCGAGGAGCTCTCATTCACGCCTGCCGGAGCCTCTTCCCGCTCCTGCTGGCCCTCCTCGCCCTGACGCCACCTGCCTCGGCCGAAACCTTCGCCCCGCACATCCTCATCGTCCACTCCTACCACCAGGGCAACCGCTGGACCGACAACATCGACGCCGGCCTGCGCGCCGTGCTTTCAGCCGAAGCGCCCCAGGCCGAAATCTCCGTTGAGTACCTCGACACCAAACGCTTCCTGCCCGAGCGTCTCTTCTCCGTGACGGAGCCCCTTTTTCGCGCCAAATACCGCGACCGCAGCTTCGACGTCATCATCACCTCCGACGACAACGCCCTGGCCTTCGTCCTCTCCCTGCGCAGCGAGCTCTTCCCCGGCACGCCCCTCGTCTTCTGCGGCATCAACGACACCTCCATCTATCCCCTCGGCCCCGGAAGCGACACCACCGGCGTCATCGAAGACTTCGACCTGAGAGGCACCCTCGACATCGCCCTGAAACTCCTGCCGCGCACGACCCGCGTCTATTCCATCAACGACTCCACGGAGTCGAGCCTGGCCAACATCTACCGGCTGCGCGAGATCATGCCCCTGTACGCAGGACGGGTCGAATTCACGGAACTCTCGAACATAACCGCCGAAGAACTGGGTTCCGCCGTAAGCCGGCTGCCGGACGACAGCATCATCCTGCACCTCAACTTCTTCCGCGACAGCCGGGGGCGCATATTCAACTACCGCGAGTCCATCGAACTCGTGGGCCAGGCCACCGATCGCCCCATGTTCACGGCCTGGGACTGGTACATGGGACACGGCGTGGTCGGAGGGCTCGTGGTCAGCGGCCACAGGCAGGGTGAAATTTCCGCCGCCATGGCCCTGCGCATCCTGCACGGGGAGCAGGCGGAATCCATCCCCATCCAGCGCGAGAGCTCCAACGTCTACATGTTCGACCATGCCCAGCTGCAGCGTTTCGGCATCGACGAGCGGCTCCTGCCCGCGGGCAGCGTCGTCATCAACAAGCCCGAAACCTTTTATTACCGGCACCGCGACCTCATCTGGGGCGTTTCCGGGCTCTTCATCTTCCTGACCGTGGTCATCGGTGTCCTGGGGGTCAACATCGCCCACCGCCGCCGCACGGAAGGCGAACTGGAGGCCATTCTGGCCAATTCCCTGGTGGGCATCGTCTTCCTCAAGAAAGGGCGCCGCATCGCCAAGGTCAACCAGCGCGTGCGCGACCTCCTGGGCTACGGACCCGGGGAAATGCCGGGCAGCGACGCATCCGTGATGCACCTCTCGCAGCGGGCCTACGACCGCTTCGGCGAGCTCTACTACGAACGTCTGAGGCGCAAGGAGCTCATCCACGTGGAATACCGGCTGCGGCGCAAGGACGGTTCGCCCGTGTGGTGCCTCATCTCGGGCAAGGCCCTGGAGCCGCCGGTGCTGGACAAGGGCGTCATCTGGGTCCTGGACGACATCAGCGACCGCAAGGCCGCCGAGAAAGCCCTGCGCCAGTCGCAGCGCGAGCTCGAACAGCGCGTGGAGGACCGCACGGCGGCCCTGTCCTCGGCCAACCAGAGCCTGGTGCGCGAAATCCAGGACCACAAGCGCACCCTGGAGATGCTCGAAGGCCACCAGAAACGATACTACCGCAACCTTCAGGCCATCTTCGACAGCCTGCCCGACGCCATCGTCACCGTGGACACCCAGATGCGCATCATCGAGGTCAACGAATCCTTCGTCAGCCACTGCGGCCAGTCCCGGGTGCGCCTGTTGCGCAGCCACCTCACGGACACGGGGCTGCCCTGCGTCGCGGCAAGCCTGGGCATGATCCAACAGACCATATCCACGGGCAAGCCCGTGACCGAGCGCCGGGTGCACTGCGGCGACGCCGAGCACGGCGGCTCGACCTTCATCCTGAGCACCGCGCCCTTCCTGGACCACGAAGGGACCATCTCCGGGGCGGTGCTCGAAGTCCGCGACATCAGCCGGCTGGTGGAACTCGAAAACAAGCTTCACGAGCGCTCGCGCTTCGGCAACCTCATCGGCGCGAGCGAACCCATGCAGCGCGTCTTCGCGGCCGTCGAAAAATTCATGGATTACGACGCCACCGTCCTGATCCAGGGTGAGTCGGGCACGGGCAAGGAGCTCGTGGCCGAAGCCATCCACTACGGCGGCCAGAACAAGGACGGCCCGTTCGTCAAGGTCAACTGCTCGGCCCTGCCAGAAACCCTCCTGGAGAGCGAACTGTTCGGCCATGTGCGCGGCGCCTTCACCGGTGCGGTGCGCGACAAGGTCGGCCGCTTCGAGGCGGCCGAGGGCGGGACCATCTTCCTGGACGAGATCGGGGAGATCTCACCGGCCATCCAGCTCAAGCTCCTGCGCTTCCTGGGCCAGAAGGAATTCGAACGCGTTGGCGAAAACAGGACGCGCAAGGCCAACGTGCGCGTCATCACCGCCACCAACGTGGACCTGGCCGAGAGGGTCCGCCAGGGCCACTTCCGCGAGGACCTCTACTACCGCCTCAAGGTCATGGTCGTGAACATGCCGCCCCTGCGTCGCCGCGGCGCGGACATCGCCCTGCTGGCCGGGCACTTCGCGGAGATGTACGGCAAGCGCTTCCACAAGGAGATCCGCGGCTTCGAGCCCGAGGCCGTGAACGCCCTGGTCAACCACGACTGGCCCGGCAATGTCCGCGAGCTCAAGCACGTCATCGAACACGCCTGCATCATCTGCCCCGAAGGCTCCATCCGGGTCGAGCACCTGCCCCCCGACGTCATGGCCGCCCGCGTCACGCCGCCCGCCCAGGGCCGCAAGGGCAACGGCCAGGACCAGGCGGAAGGCGTCCTGACCCGGGAACTCCTCATCGACGCCCTGGACAAGGTCCGCTGGAACAAGAGCAGGGCGGCCCGTTCCCTGGGTGTCAGCCGCACCACCCTCTACCGCAAGATGGACGAGTTCGGCCTCAATTGACCAGACTGTTCCATGACAACATGTTACACTCTGTCCGTTACAAAGTGTAACATGTTACACCTGCACAAACCCTCTCCCTTCCCCCCGTATTCCTCCTGAAATCCCCGCTCCACGGGAGCAGCCGAACCCCTCAGGCTCCCTGCCCGCCCTCGGCACGGCCGTTGCTCTTGGCCACTCGTGGCATCACCTTGTCACATGCCGGAGGCTGGTCGTGTTCATCCTTTCATTTAATCCGTTCTGGAGGAATGCATGAAAAAGCTCGTGTTGATCTGTCTCGTCCTGCTTGTCGCGGCGCCCATGGCCATGGCCAAGAAATATCCCAGCAGGGACATCACCAACATCGTCGTATGGGGCGCCGGCGGCGGCACCGACGTCTGCAACCGCGTCGTCTCGGCCGAAATGGCGGCCATCCTCGGCGTGAACATCAACGTGGTCAACAAGCCCGGCGGTGTTGCGGGCTCCCTGGGCATGGCCGAGGCCTACGGCATGAAGCACGACGGCTACACCATCTGCGGCCTGTCCGAGTCCTGCGTCACGGCCGGCGTGCAGGGCGGCTGGGACAAGAAGATGGATGTCTGGTACCCCTTCATCGTGGCCGGGTCCCCCGATGTCATCTCCGTCACTCCGGACTCTCCCTACAAGACCCTCAAAGAGCTTCTCGAAGCCGCCAAGGCCGCGCCCAAGACCATCAAGGCCGGCGCAGGCGGATCCGGCTCCATCCACCATCTGAACCTTCTGGCCATGGAGAAAGGCTCCGGTGCCGCGTTCAATTTCATCCCCTACCCCGGCTCCGCCCCCAGCCAGAATGCGGCCATGACCGGCGAGATCAGCTGCGTTGTCACCTCCCTGGCCGAGCAGGCCCAGCTCATCCGCGGCGGCAAGCTGCGTCCCCTGGCCATGCTGACGCCCGACGGGTTCACCATCGACGCCATCGCCATCCCCTCGGCCTTCGCCGACTACCCCGGCCTGTCCCAGTACCTGCCCATCATGCAGGCCATCGGCATGGCCGTTCCTGCCGACGTGCCCGAGGAAGTCAAGGCCACCCTGTCCGACGCCTTCACCAAGGCCCTGGCCACCGACAAGGTCCAGCAGTGGGCCAAGGACAACTACTACGTCATCAACGGCAAGACCGGTGAAGAGGCGAGCAAGGAATTCGCCAAGCTCGAATCCCTGTTCGCCTGGACCCTGCTCGAACTCAATACGACCAAGGTCAGCCCCGAGGCCTTGGGAATTCCCAAGCCTTAGCATCACCGTGTCCCGGCGGGCCCTGGCTCGCCGGGCGATCGCATTACAGGGAGCCCGATCATGGAAGAAAAGAAAAACTGGCTGCGGGGCGTGGATTTCTACTGCGGCATAGGCATCATGATCTTCGGCGCATTCGTGGTCTTCGAAGGCTTCGGCATGCCCCTCAAAGATTCCTGGGGCGGCGTCCAGAACGTGTGGTACGTCTCGCCCGCCCTGTCGCCCATTTTTGTCGGTGTGGGTCTGATCCTTCTCGGCGCCCTCCTCTGCTCCATCGGGCTGCGCGAGGCCGGCGGTGGGGAGATCAGGCGCGTTCTCGGCGCCGCCCTGGCGGCCGGAACCCTGTTTTCCCTGCCGGTCCAGCGCTTCGTGGCCGCGGTGGCCATCCCGGCCATGTACATATACGTGCTGATCCCCAGGGTCGATTTCTGCATCGCATCCATCCTGTTCCTGTGGTCGTACATGATGCTCTTCTACCTCGTCGACGAGGAAGGCTTCGTGGGGCTACGCGCCGTCTTCGCCCTGGGCACGGCCCTGCTCTGCGCCGCCCTGATCGTCGCCGGAAGACTCTGGAGCGAGGCCATGCCCCATGCCGGCGACCTGCTCACCGCAGTCTGCACCGTCGTCTTCGTCCTGCGCGCCCGAAAAATTTCCGCACTGCACGGCTCCGGAGCCCCATTCTGGCGGACCCTGGGCCTCTGCATCGCCGCGACGGTCATCCTGGCCGTCTGCTTCCGGTTCTTCCTGCTCGTCCCGCTGCCCACCGAGGGCTCGGTCATCGAGTTCATGGACCGCATCCGCTACAACGAATTCTAAGCCGCCGGAGACGCCGCAATGTTCATTCTGGAAAGACTGGGGACCTTTTTCGGCATCCTGGGCCAGATGGCCGTCACCCCCATGGACATCGCCCTGCTGTTCTCCTGCACCCTGCTCGGGATCATCTTCGGCGCCCTGCCTGGTCTGACCGCCACCCTGGGCGTGGCCCTGCTGACCACCCTGACCTACGGCATGAAGACAGACCTGGCCCTGACGGCCCTTCTGTCCATGTACGTCGGCGCCATCTATGGGGGATCGTATTCCTCCATCCTGATCAACATCCCGGGCACGGCCGCGGCGGCCGCCACGGCCATGGAGGGCTACCCCATGGCCTGCCGGGGCGAGGCCGGCCGGGCCATCGGCCTGACCACCACGGCCTCGGCCATAGGCACCATCATCGGCATGCTCTTCATGGTCTGCCTCTCCCCCCTGGTCTCGGCCTTCGCCCTGCAGTTCACGTCCTTCGAGTTCTTTCTCCTGGCCTTCTTCGGCATCCTCATCAGCGGCACGCTGGCCTGCCCGGACCTGGTCTGTAAGGGCTGGATTTCAGGTTTTATCGGGCTCTTCCTGGCGCTGGTGGGACGCGACAGGCTGCAGTTCTACCCCCGCTTCACCTTTGGCTTCTCGGAATTCGACGGCGGCATCGACATCGTGCCTGTCCTCATCGGCGCCTTCGGTATCCCCCAGATCATCCAGGTCATGGTCAATCAGATGAAACCCGGCGAGGCCAAACCCCTCGAGCGGGTCGTCCCCGAGTTCGGGAAGATCGTGCGGAGCATGGGCAACATCGTACGCTCGGCCCTGATCGGCGTGGGCATTGGTTCGCTGCCCGGCATCGGGGAAGATGTGGCGGCCTGGGTCTCCTACGGCGCCGCCAAGAACGCCTCCAAACACCCCGAACGCTTCGGAACGGGCTGTGACGAAGGCATCGTGGCCACGGAGACGGCCAACAACGCATGCATCGGCGGGGCCATCGTACCCCTGCTGACCCTGGGCATCCCCGGCAGCCCGCCCGCGGCCATGCTTCTGGGGGCCCTCATGCTGCACAACATCGCCCCGGGCCCCATGCTGGCCATGGAGCACCCGAATTTCCTGCTGGAGGTCACGGCCATCCTCTTCCTGGCCGCCGTGACCATGTGGATCGTCGGCATCTCCCTGGCCCGCCACGTGGTCAAGGTGCTGACCCTGCCGCCCATGCTCTTCATGCCCATCGTGGGCCTTCTGTGCATCATCGGCTCCTATTCCCTGGGCCTCTCGGTCTTCAACCTCTACCTCATGCTGCCCGTCGGCATCCTGGCCTACGCCATGACCGAACTGGGCTACCCCATCGCCCCCCTGGTCATCGGCGTGATCCTCGGCCCCATGGCCGACGAGAACCTGCGCCGGGCGCTGATGGTCTCCCAGGGCGACTTCATGCCCATTTTCACGCGGCCCGTGGCCTGCATTCTCTTCTTCGTCATCATCCTGACCTTCGTCAGCCAGCTGCCCGTCTACAAACGCCTGCGCACCCGCCTCGCCGACAAATGGACGGCCAGGAAGACGCGGCAGGTCGCGTGCGACACGGCCGCGGACTTCGGCGACAACCAATGACAACCGCCTTCACAAACCGCGCGGGCCAGGGCGTCCCGCGTCGAAACAAGGAGTGACCATGACACGCAACACCACGGGCACGCGCGCAGAGCGCGCCGACATGCTCAGGGAGACCGCCAGAGAGATCAGGCTCCTCATCCTGGACATGATCCACACGGCCAACTCCGGGCACCCCGGCGGCTCCCTCTCGGCCGCCGACATCATGACCGCGCTGCACTTCGACATCATGCGCACGAACCCCTCGCGCCCGCGCTGGCCTGAACGCGACCGCGTGCTCCTCTCCAAGGGACACGCCTGCCCCGTGCTCTACGCCTGCCTGGCCAAGCGCGGCTATTTCGGCCTGAACGAACTCAAAACCCTGCGCCGCTTCGAGTCCATCCTGCAGGGGCACCCCATCCACAAGACGCCCGGCGTGGACATGACCACCGGCTCCCTGGGCCACGGCCTGTCCATCGGCGTGGGCATGGCCCTGGAGGCGCGCCTGGCCGGGCGGGATTCGCAGGTCTACGTCATCCTCGGCGACGGGGAGCTCAACGAAGGTCACGTCTGGGAGGCTGCCATGGCCGCCAACAAGTTTCGGCTGGGCAACCTGGTGGCCATCGTCGACCGCAACGGCCTGCAGATGGACGGCCCCTGCGAGACCGTCATGCCCATGGGCGACATCGCGGCCAAGTTCGCCGCCTTCGGGTGGACCACCCTGAAAATCGACGGCCACGACATGGAGGAGATCCTCGAAGCGCTGGAGACGGCCCGCGACCACACCGCCGGACCGCTGTGCATCGTGGCCCGCACGGTCAAGGGCAAGGGAGTCAGCTACATGGAGAACGTCTGTGAATGGCACGGGAAATGTCCCGACAGCGAACAATTCTGCTGCGCGCTCGACGAGATCAAGGGGGCCTAGATGAACGAGACGAACCTGAAAAAAGCGACCATTCCCACCCGCCGCGCCTTCTCCGAACGCATGGTGGAATACGCGCACGTCAACACCGACTTCGCGGTCATGGAGGCCGACATCGGCGGCTCGACCTACACCAACCTCTTCGGCCGCGCCCACCCCGAACGATACTTCAACATGGGCATCGCCGAGGGCAACATGGTCAGCGCCGCCTCGGGCATGGCCGCCGACGGCAGGCCCGTGGTGGTTTCCAGCTACGGCGTGTTCCTGACCATGCGCGCCGTGGAGTCCGTTCGGACCTTCATCTGCTACCCGAACCTGAACGTGAAGTTCCTGTCCTCCCACGGCGGGCTCACCGCGGCCATCGACGGCGTGACCCACCAGGCCACCGAGGACATCGCCTTCATGACCACCCTGCCCAACATGAAGGTCCTGGTTCCCGCCGACACGGCGGCCGCGCGCCAGGCCCTGGACCTGGCCCTCGAAACGCCGGGCCCGGTCTTCGTGCGCCTCATGCGCGACCCGCTCTTCGACATCTACGACGCCTCCACGCAGTTCCATGTCGGCGGGTCCCATCAGCTGCGCGAGGGCCGGGACATCACCATCGTGTCCTACGGCGACATCGTCTTCCAGGCCCTGCAGGCGGCCGAAGTCCTTGCGGCCGAGGGCATCGGCGCCGAGGTCATCGACATGTACAGCGTCAAGCCCTTCGACGCCGCACGCCTGACCGCATCGCTGGCCAAGACCGGCGCGCTGCTGGTGGCCGAGAACCACCAGGCGCGCAACGGTCTGGGCTACGAGCTGGCCGCGTGGTGCCTGAAGAACAACCCCGTGCCCTTCGCCAATCTCGGTCTGGACGACACCTTCGCCGAGAGCGGCGACTACCAGAAGTTGCTCGGCAAGTACGGCTTCTCCGCGGACTGGATCGTGCGCGCGGCCAAGGAAATCATCGGCAGGAAGGAGGGACGGGCATGCTGAAACTGGGCATCATCACGGCGTTTCTGGGGAGGACGCGGGACCGTTTCCATGAGTACAACGTGCCCAAATCCCTGGAGGAGAAGTTCGCCCTCATGGCCGAGATCGAGGGCAAGGACGGGGTGGAGCTCATCTACCCCTACGAGGCCAGCGACGCGGCCGAGGTGAAGAGTTTGCTGGACACGTACGCACTGGGCGTGGCCGCGGTGAACGTCAACGTCAAGGCCGAGCCCGAGTTCGTCAACGGGGGCCTGACCTCGCCCGATCCGGGCGTGCGCGCCCGCGCCGTACAGTTCATCAAGAATTCCAAGGATTTCGCTGAGTCCATCGGGGCCGGCAAGGTCACTTGCTGCCCCCTGGGCGACGGCTTCGAGTTCTCCTTCCAGTACGACTACGCCGCGGCCTGGAAACGGCTGGTCGAGACCTTCGGCGAGGCCGGGGACTACAAGTCCCACATCCCCCTGCACATCGAGTACAAGCCCAGCGAAACGCGCGGGCGCTGCTTCCTCGACAACGCCGCCAAGACGCTGTGCCTCCTGAACGACATCCGGCCCGTGAACATGGGCGTGACCCTCGACTTCGGGCACTCGGTCTACGGCGGCGAGCACCCGGCCGAAGCCGTGGCCCTCATCACCCAGAGCCCCTACAGGCTCTACGTGCACATCAACGACAACGACGGGAAATGGGACTGGGATTATTTTTGCGGCACCAAGCACTTCCTT
>CALMTS010000123.1 GCA_937872685.1 uncultured Desulfomicrobium sp. | reverse complement strand
AAATGACCATGATGGAAAACCGTTTCGTCCCCGCCCGCTTCAAGGACGGTTACGGTCCGGTCGGCGCTTGGTTCCTGCTGTTCAAGGCCAAAGCCACCAACGCCAAGGGTGAAGACTACTGTGTCACCAACCGCGCCATGCTGAAGCCTTACGAGGATCGCGGCTACGCCAAGGGTCACGTCATCCCCACCTGTCTGCGTAACCACATGATGCTGCGTGAAATGCGCGAAGGTCGCGGCCCCATCTACATGGACACCGCCACTGCCCTGCAGACCACCTTCAAGGAACTGTCCAAGTCCGAGCAGAAGCACCTTGAGTCCGAAGCTTGGGAAGACTTCCTCGACATGTGCGTTGGCCAGGCCAACCTTTGGGCAGCCATGAACATCAAGCCCGAAGAACGCGGCTCCGAGATCATGCCCACCGAACCTTACCTGCTCGGCTCCCACTCCGGCTGCTGCGGCATCTGGGTTTCCGGTCCGGCTGAATCCTGGGTTCCTGAAGAATACCAGGTCAAGGCTGCCAACGGTAAGGTCTACAACCGTATGACCACGGTCAACGGTCTGTTCACCTGTGCGGACGGCGTCGGCGCTTCCGGTCACAAGTTCTCTTCCGGTTCCCACGCTGAAGGCCGCATCGTCGGCAAGCAGATGGTTCGCTACGTTGTGGATCACAAGGATTTCACTCCCACGCTGAACCTGTCCGCCGAAGAGCTGAAGAAGGAAATCTACCAGCCTTGGTACACCTACGAGCAGTTCAAGGGCGCTTCCACCGACCCGGTCGTCAACCCGAACTACATCAGCCCCAACAACTTCATGATGCGCCTGATCAAGGCCACCGATGAATACGGCGGCGGTGTTGCGACCCTGTACACCACTTCCGACAGACTGCTCGACACCGGCTTCACGCTGCTCGACATGCTGGAAGAAGACTCCAAGAAGCTGGCTGCCCGCGACCTGCACGAACTGCTGCGTTGCTGGGAACAGTACCACAGACTGTGGACCGTCCGTCTGCACATGCAGCACATCCGGTTCCGTCAGGAAAGCCGCTACCCCGGTTTCTACTATCGCGCAGACTTCATGGGTCTGGACGATGCCAAGTGGAAGTGCTTTGTTAACTCCAAGTTCAACCCGGCCACTGGTGAAACCGAGATCTTCAAGAGACATTACTACCAGATCATCCCTGACTAGTTTATGGGCCAAAAGGCTGCGGGTCCATCCCGCAGCCTTTTTTCTGTATCAGGATATAGAATGGTCTATGCATGATCTGTAACCTCTGGTAGTTATAGATCATGCTTGGGCCATTCTATTCATTTTTATGGCCTTCAACATGAGTGTTCTGGGAGGAATCTAATGGCTAGCAACAGCATACTTGTCATAGGTGGTGGTTTTGCAGGACTCACCGCCGCCCTTGAGGCCGCTGAAGTCGGTCATGAGGTCTTCATCATAGAGAAGACCCCGTTTCTGGGTGGACGTGTTATGCAGCTGAACAAGTATTTTCCGAAGCTGTGTCCACCGTCATGCGGCCTGGAAATTCAGTATCAGCGGATTAAGAACAACCCCAAAGTTAAGTTTTTCACCTTGGCAGAAGTCACCAAGGTGGATGGCTGCGTTGGAAATTACGAAGTTACCGTCCGGATAAAGCCGCGCTACGCTGGCCCCAGCAGTCCCGATCTTTCCGACCTGTGCAAAGACCTTGACACGGCAGTGCCCAACGATTTCGAATTTGGGCTTTCCACGCGCAAGCCTGTGTACATGGATGCGCCGTTTGCATTTCCTCAGCGCTATGTCGTTGACAAGGCGAACTTGAGCGACACAGACAAAGGCAAGGTCCAGAAGTGCGAATATTTTGATCTGAACGAAGAGGAAAAGACCATCACTCTGAGCGTTGGTTCCATCATTATCGCGACGGGATGGAAACCTTACGATGTGACCAACCTGACCAACCTGGGTGCCGGTGCGATCAAGAACTGCATCTCCAACATGCAGATGGAAAGACTGGCTTCTCCCTTCGGTCCTACCAACGGTATGATTCTGCGCCCCTCGGATGGACGCGCTCCCAAGAAGGTTGCGTTTGTACAGTGTGCAGGGTCACGCGATGAAAATCATCTGCACTATTGCTCCTATATCTGCTGCATGGCTTCTTTGAAGCAGGCTCAATATGTCCGGGAGCAGTATCCTGATGCTGAAGTGACAATTTACTACATTGATTTGCGTACGCCCGGTCGGTACGACAACTTCGCCAAGAAGATTCTGTCCGATGAAAAGATCTTTGCCGTGAAGGGCAAGGTCGCAGCAGTCGATCAGGACAAGGCTGGCGATGACGTGTGGGTCACCGTTGAAGATGCGGTGTCGTGCACCAAATCTGTCGAACGGTTCGATCTCGTGGTTCTGGCCACAGGAATGCAGCCCAGCCTGGCCGGCGCTTCCCTGCCCATTGATGTCCCGGTGGATGCCGAAGGCTTCATTGTTGGCGGGGAAGAAAAAGGTATTTTTGCCGCGGGCTGTGCCAAACAACCTCTGGACGTAATGAAGTCTGCCCAGTCTGGCACAGGGGCGGCGATGAAAGCGATCCAGACGGTGAGAGGGAGGTAGGACATGGCCGACAAGATTGGTGTATATTTTGACGAATCTAGCCTCGGCGGGGTTCTCGACATTCAGAAGCTCTGCGAGGGCGTTCAGAAAAAATGGAGCGCGCTCTGCCCGGTGGTCAAGGTTCATCCCCGGCTTGCGAGCTCGGACGGCCGTGCCGCAATCCAGGCTGATATCGACGCCGGATTGATCAACGCGGTATGCGTGTGCGGTTCATCCCCCCGTGTGGACTGGGATTTCTACCAGTTCGGGAAGGATATCCTGGTGGAACGCGTCAACCTCCGCGAACAGTGCGTCCTGTGCTACGGCGATCCCAGCGGCGAAAAGGTCGTTCCTGGGCAGACCCCGGAACTCCTTCACAAGATGGCCAACGACTATGTGAACATGGGCGTGGTCAAACTGCAGAAGGCCGCGGTTCCTGAAGGCGAAAACATCGAGGTTGTCAACCGGGTGCTGGTCATAGGCGGCGGATGGGCTGGCCTCAGCGCTGCCATGGATGTCGCGGGCGTCGGATACGACGTGACCCTGGTGGAAAAGAAGGATGTCCTGGGCGGCGCCGCTGCCGGGATGTACAAGACCGTTCCGTTCACCTACCCCTACGACGCAGCGCATGCCACCGGCGTAGAGAAGAAGATCGCCGATGTTGTGGCCAACGACAAGGTCGAGGTCCTGCTGAAGAGCGAAGTCGTCACCATAGCCGGCGCACCCGGAAATTATGAAGTGACCGTTTCCGTAAACGGCGAAGAACGCGTCATGGCGATCGGTTCTGTGGTCGTGGCCACTGGCTGGGTGCCGCAGGACACTGCTTTCCTGAAACCCCTGGGGTACGGCAAGCTCAAGAACGTGGTCACTTCGCGCGAGTTCGAGGCCATGGCCAAGGACGGGGCCATCAAGCGCAAATCAGACGGCGCCAAGCCCTCCAAGGTCATGTTCCTGCTGGGCTTCGGCGACACGCTCGAGCCGTTTGTTGCCAAGGAAGCGGAGGCCCGCGCCGCTGCTCTTGTCGCCGCGGAGAAGAAGGAAGTCGACGACACTCCCAAGACCAACTTCATCAAGCAGGACACCTGCAAGCACCTGTCCTTCAGCTCGGAGCTGACCTCCCTCACGGCGCTCAAGCAGGCCAACTACGTACGTGAGTTCATTCCCGGCGGCTTGGCCATGGTTGTCTACGAGCACATGATGGTCCCCGGGCTGAACGAACTCTACTACAAGGCTGCCCAGAACGACGCCAGCGTCATGATGACCAAGGGCGTGATTCGCGAAGTTCGCGACGGCGGTGACGGCGATATCGTCGTGGTCCTCGAGGACACCCTCCTTGGCGCCAAGGTCGAGGTCGAGGTGGACATGCTCGTGCTGCCCACGGCCATGGTCCCCACGACGGCCCTGGATCCCATCCTCAAGCTCAAGTACCGGCAGGGTCCGGCCATGCCCGACCTGGATCAGTTCAACGGGTACGCCGACTCCAACTACATCTGCTTCCCCTATGAGACCCGCCGGACCGGCATCTATGCTGCCGGCACCGTGCGTCAGCCCATGACCATGGCCACGGCCGAGGTCGATGCCGCCGGCGCGGCCCTGAAGGCCGTGCAGTGTCTGGAATCCGCAAACCGCGGCATGGCGGTCCATCCCCGTTCGGGCGATTTGTCCTACCCCAAGTTCAACCTGGTACGTTGCACCCAGTGCAAGCGCTGCACGGAAGAATGTCCCTTCGGCGCGTTGGACGAGGATGAAAAGGGTAACCCGTTGCCCAATACGTCTCGCTGCCGTCGCTGCGGAACGTGCATGGGCGCCTGCCCTGAGCGCGTCATCTACTTCGACAACTACAACGTCGACCAGATCGGCTCCATGATCAAGCAGGTCGAAGTGCCTGACGACATGGCCGTGGGCGGCCCGCGCATGCTCATCCTGGCCTGTGAGAACGACGCCTACCCGGCCCTCGACATGGCTGCGCTGCGCGGCAAGAAGTGGAGCCCGTATGTCCGCATCGTGCCGGTCCGCTGCCTCGGTTCCGTGAACACCATCTGGATCGCCGACGCCATGTCCAAGGGTACGGACGGATGTCTGCTCCTGGGCTGCAAATACGGCGAGGACTACCAGTGCCATTTCGTCAAGGGATCAGAACTGTGCAACCGCCGCATGGCCAACATCGGCGAGACTCTGGGCAAACTCGGCATTGAAACCGAACGGGTGCAGCAGCTGCAGGTCGCCATCGACGAATACGACAAGGTGCCCGGCATGATTGATGACTTTGTCGATGCGATCACCAAGCTCGGCCCCAACCCGTTCAAGGGATACTAGGAGGAGCATGTATGTCCAAAACTGTAAAAATCGAGCCTAATCTGCAGTTCGTCAAGGAACTGCAGGAGGTGGGTGGTGCGGATCTGAAGAAGTGCTACCAGTGCGCGACCTGCTCTGTCACATGCCCCATGTCTCCCGCCGACAACCCGTATCCGCGCAAGGAAATGGTATGGGCGCAGTGGGGCCTCAAAGACAAGCTCGTCAACGATATCGACATCTGGCTGTGCCACAACTGCGGGAACTGTTCCGACCTTTGTCCTCGCGGTGCCAAGCCCGGCGACCTGATGTCGGCGCTGCGCAACATGACGTATCGTAAGCTGGTGCCGCCGACCATTATCGGCACCTGGATGAGTTCACCCAAGCACCTGCCCATCCTGGCAGGCATCCCGGCTGGTATTTTCGCGATCATCTGGATGATCAGGGCGGCCATGCTCGGCACCTTCTTCCCCGTGGAAGAAGGCGGCAAGATCGTGTATGGCAACCTGTTCCCCGGCGATTTCACCATCGACCCGGTGTTTGTGCTGCTTTTCCTGTGTGTTTGTCTGTGCTTCGCCATGGGCATCAAGAACATGATCGACGGGTTCAAGGCCAACGTGCCCGAGACCTTTGTCCTCGGTTACAAGAAGCCTTCGCTGAAGGATGCCATCATCGACACGGTCAAATATGACCTCCTGCAGCACAGCCGCTTCAAGAATTGCGTGGACAGCCCTGCCGACGAGGAAAGAGTCAAGGGCCACATGATCCTGTTCTACGGGTTTATTGCCTGCGCCATCGTCACGTCGATCGTGGCCGTGTCCCATTGGGGCGGCAAGGTCGTGCACTTCCTCGCGCCTATCGGCCATACGCCCATGCCCCTGTGGCATCCGGTCAAGATTCTGGCCAACGTAGGAGCCGTGCTGCTGCTGACCGGCCTGACCCTGCTGACCCGCCGTCGCCTCAACGCTGATACCAAGAAGTCGCGCTCGAACTACTACGATTGGTATCTGCTTGGCGTGATCTGGGTTGTGGCCCTGACCGGCATCGGATCGGAAGTGTTTCGCCTGGCGGGCGTGGCTCCCCTGGCCTTCTTCACCTACTACGTGCATCTGGTCAGCATTTTCATGCTGATCGGATATCTGCCCTGGTCCAAGCTGGGGCATCTGGTGTACCGTACCACGGCGCTTATTTACGCCCGGTACGTAGGTCGTTTGCCCATCGGCGAAAAGCTCATCGAAGACGATAAAATATTTGTTATTTAATTAAAGGAGGACACCATGTCTGAAGCTCGCAAGATTTTTCCTATGGATACGTTTGTGGCCTATCTGAAGGGTGATGGCAGCGCCAATGTTGCCGAAATGCTGGGCTACCTGACCCAGAAAGACCTTGACGCCGATTCGGTGCCCTTCGCCGCTGCCCTGGCCAAGGCCTGGATTTACGAGCAGCACCCCGAGCTGACCAAGATGTCCAAGGGACAGGTGGTTGAACTCGGCCAGTCCGTTTCCGTCGCTCCCATGCCCGTGAAGGCCAAGACCGAAGTGGACGAAGTGTTCGCCAAGCTGGCCGACTACAAGGGCCAGATCAATGCCAAGGCTGCCAAGGTCGAGGAACTGACCAAGGCCCTGGCTGCCAAGGACGCCGAAATCGCCGCCCTGACCGCCAAGGTCAAGGAATTTGAAGGCCAGAAGAAGGGTGAAGCCGAAGCCCTGTTCGTGACCACCGAAGCCCGCATTGTCGAATTCACCGGCAAGCTCGAAGCCCTGCTGAAGGAAGTCGAGGAAGTGAAGAAGACCGGTGTCGTGGTTGCCGGCGTGGCCGGTGTTGCCGCTGCTGCCGGCGCTGCCGCTCCTGCCGCCGAGTCTGCCGGCGCTCCCGCCGAGGTTTCCGCTGGTTCCGATTTCGGCTTTTCCGGTGGATCTCAGGATCCCTTCGCCGATTCCAACTGGTAGAATCGCTCAATCCATTGGTTCTCAAAGGCTTCCTCTCCTGGGGGAAGCCTTTTTTTGTCTTCAGGCGTTTGAGTTGCGAACCCAGAACAATTCTGGAAGAGTGCTTCATGTCAAAAAGCATTGGAGGCAGGAATGAAATACTGGCTGATGAAAACCGAACCCGGATGCTTTTCCATTGACGATCTGGCCGCGCTGCCCGGCAGGACAACCAGTTGGGACGGGGTTCGCAACTATCAGGCTCGCAATTTCATGCGAGACGGAATGAGCGAGGGCGACCTGATCCTCTTTTATCACAGCGTGAAAGATCCCTGTGTAGCCGGAATCGCCAGGGTGGCCCGCGAGAGTTATCCCGATCATACGGCCTGGAATCCGGATGACAGACACTTCGATCCCAAGTCTACACCCGAGAAGCCGTTGTGGTTCATGGTCGATGTTCAGTTTGTGGAAAAATTCGAACGGCCAGTGCCGCTCGCGTCATTGCGTGGCGTCAAGGGACTGGAGAGAATGGAACTGTTGAAAAAGGGCTCACGCCTGTCAGTCATGCCCGTTACGGAAGAGGAATTCGAAATCGTCAGCCGCTTGGGAAGAAGCTGAGTTTATTGGAGATCATTCGCACGCCCCTGCCCAGGGCATGAGCTTTGAAGAAGTTAGGGGACACGAGGGTGAGAATGAGGTGCCCGCGTGCGCGAATGCCTTTTTCGAAAAGTGAAGGGATCGGTTTGGGGCTGGTGAATCCCTCGGCTACGTATTGAGAACGGGGCCCCAAAGCAAAAAGCCACGTCGGAACATCCGCCGTGGCTTTTGCTGTATTCTAAGGGAACTTAGTGTCCGCCGCCGAGGTAAGCCTGCTGGACCTGTTCGTTCTGGAGCAGGTTGGCGGCAGTGTCGGCCAGGACAATGTTGCCGACCTCCATGACGTATCCGCGGTTGGCAAGCTTCAGGGCGGCTTTGGCGTTTTGCTCGACGAGGATCACTGTGACTCCGGCCCTGTTGATCTCCTTGACGGTGTCGAAGATGGATTTGACTAGAATGGGGGCCAAGCCGAGGCTTGGCTCATCGAGGAGCAGGATCTTGGGGTTGGCCATCAGCGCACGGCCGATAGCAAGCATCTGCTGTTCGCCGCCGCTCAGGGTTCCAGACAGCTGCCGGCGTCTTTCCTCGAGGCGGGGAAACAGCGTGTAGATCCATTTGAGGCTCTTCTGGATGCGTTCGGAGTTGATTGAGGTAAATGCACCCAGCATGAGGTTTTCCTGGACGGTCAGCGTGGTGAACACGCGCCGGCCCTCCGGGCTCTGGGTGATTTTGAGCTTCACGATCTCATGGGCCGGAAGCTTGTGCAGTGCCTTGTCCTGAAAGAAGATGCCGCCGCCGGTGATGTTGACCAGGCCGCTGATGGCATTCAGCGTCGTGGATTTTCCCGCCCCGTTTGCACCGAGAATGGTCACGATCTCGCCCTCGTTCACTTCGAGGTTGATGCCGTGCAGGGCTTCGACATTGCCGTAGTTGACGCGCAGGTTTTCGATTTTGAGCAGCATGGCAATTCCCTTATTCGGAGTCGGCGCCAAGATAGGCTTCGATGACCCGGGGGTTGGTCTGGATTTCGGCGGGAGTCCCGGCGGCGATCTTTGCCCCGTGTTCCAGAACCACCAGAGATGAACAGACGCGCATGACCAGTCCCATGTCGTGTTCGATCAGCAGGACGGTGATGCCGCGGTCCTGGATGGCGCGGATGAGGCGAATGAGATCCTGGGTCTCCTGGTCGTTCATGCCGCCTGCGGGTTCGTCCAGGACGATAAGCTTGGGCTGGGTTGCCAGGGCCCGGGCGATCTCGAGGAGTCGCTGGTTACCGTAAGACAGGTTTTTAGCCTTGTTCTGCCATTCCTTGGACAACCCGACGAATTCGAGTTCCGTCATTGCCTGGAGCATGGCTGCCTGTTCTTCCCGCCGCTGGGCCGGTGTCCGCAGCATGGCCGCAATGCTTCCTGAGCGCATGCGGCAGTGGGCCCCGGCCAGGACGTTTTCAAGGACGCTCATGTTCTGGAACAGACGGATGGTCTGGAAGGTACGGGCAATGCCTTTCTCTACGATGGTGTGGGTCGGCAGGCCTACAAGGTTGTCGCCGTCAAAGAGCACCGTGCCTGTATTGGGCTGGTAGTTGCCCGTGATGAGATTGAAGACCGTCGTCTTGCCTGCGCCGTTGGGGCCGATCAGACCCACGATGCTGCCCTTTTCCACCTCGAAGGAGACGTCGTTGACGGCCATGAGGCCGCCGAAGCTTTTGCTCAGGTTGTCAACAGCCAGGAGTGTCATTTTGCACCTCCCGCCTGGAGCATTTTCGCGACGTTGTAATTTTTGGGGCCGGGCGGAAGCAGGCCCTGGTTGCGGAAGATCATCATGAGGACCATGGCCGCACCGAAGACCAGCATGCGGTATTCGGCCAGACCGCGGAAGATTTCCGGAAGGCCCACCAGCAGGAAGGAGCCCAGGATGACCCCGGGGATGCTGCCTGAACCGCCAAGAATGACGATGGTGAAGAGGATGACGGATTCGGCGAAGGAAAAGGATTCCGGTGCGATGATGGTCATCTTGGCTGCGTAGATGGTGCCGCACATGCCGGCCCATACCGCTCCGATTATGAAGGCCACGAGCTTGTGATGGGCCACATTGATGCCACTTCCGCCTGCGGCCACTTCATCTTCCTTGATATACAGCAGCGCCCGACCGAACCTCGAATGCTCAAGGCGCAACAGCAGGAAAATCGTCAGAGCCGCAAATCCCCAGATCAGGTAGAAGAAGTGGTCCGGTTTGGAAATCTTGAAGCCGAAGACCGAAGGGCGGCTGATGCCGAAAATGCCGTTGGCCCCGCCGGTGATGTCGAAGACGTTGTTGATCAGCGCGATGCGTACGATCTCCACGATGCCGATGGTCACGATCAGCAGGTAGTCGCCGCGCAGATGGATGATGGGCCGGGCCACGATCATGGCGAAAACGCCGGCCAGGATGCCGGCCAGGGGCATGATCCACAATACGGGGATTCCGTAGGTCGTGTTGATGATGGCCGCGGTGTAGGCGCCGATGGCGTAGAACGCGGCGTGTCCCATGTGGAAGAGCCCGCAGTGCCCGAGAATGACATTGAGGCTCAAGGCCAGGATGGCGTAGAGCCCGACGTTGTTGAACACGTCGGTCCAGTAGGCGTTCAGGAACAGCGGGCACATGGCCATGGCCAGGGCAAAGGCGAGATAGCGGATGTTGGTCGATTTCATACTTTTTCAGCCACCCTTTCTCCCAGCAGGCCCGTGGGCCGGACAATGAGGATGAGGATCAGGACGCAAAAGGCGATGGCGTCCTTCCAGGCAATGGAGATGTAGGCCGCTCCCAGGGCTTCGATGACGCCCAGCAGCAGCCCGCCGACCATGGCCCCGGGGATGTTGCCGATGCCGCCCAGGATGGCGGCGGTGAAGGCCTTGAGGCCGTACATCCAGCCCATGCTGAAATTGATCTGCCCGTAGTAGAGGCCGACCATGAGTCCGGCCGCGCCGCCAAGGGCCGGGCCGATGCAGAAGACGAGCATGATGACGCGGTCCACGTTGATGCCCATGAGCTTGGCGGCGCCCTGGTCGATGGCGGCGGCGCGGATGGCCGTGCCGATCTTGGTCTTCTGGATGAAGAAATAGAGGGCCAGCATGAGCACGAGCGACGTCAGGAACATGATGATGCGCATGACCGGAATGTCGAGCCCCATGATGTTGATGACCGTCTTGGGCAGGATATCGTGAGGATAGACCAGGAATTTCGGGCTGTAGATGGCCATGATCGCGTTCTGGAAAAAGATGGACGCACCCAGGGCCGAGACCACGGCCGAGAGCCTGGGCGACTGGCGCAGGGGCCTGTAGGCCACACGCTCCAGGATCGCGCCGATTATGGCGACCAGGATCATGACCATGACCGCCAGTAGGATCACGGCGGGGAGCGGGCCGATCTTGTCGAACAGGCCCATCGAAACGAGCAGGGTCAGTCCAAGGTAGGCGCCAATGGTGAAGAGGTCGCCGTGGGCGAAGTTGATGAGCTTCAGAACCCCGTAGACCATGGTGTAGCCCAGGGCGATGAGGGCATAGATGCCGCCGACCGCCAGACCGTTGGTCAGTTGTTGAAAAAATTCTTCCATGATGTGCGCCAGGGCAAGGTGTTGGAGAAAAGGGGCCCCTCCCCGGGGAGGGGCCCCTGGAATTACGGCTGCAGGACGAAGGCGCCGGCGGCGTCGACCTTGTACACGCGGTACAGGTCGCCCACGCGGTCGCCCTTGTCGTTGAAGGAGATCTTGCCGGTCAGGCCGGAGAAGTCTTTCATTTCGCCCTTCATATAGGCGGCGAGCTTGTCGCTGGCGGTGTCCTTGGTCTTGGCAACGGCTTCGACGATGACGCGGTAGGCGTCGCCGGCCAGCACGGCCCAGACGGAGCCGGGGGCATTGCCGTAGGCGGCCTTGTAGGCGGCCATGAAGTCCTTGGCCTCGGGGGTGTCGAGGTCGGCGGGGACGGGCGGGCTCAGGAACATGAAGCCTTCGGCGGCCTTGTTGCCGGCGATCTTGACCAGGTCGGGGTTGTTGGTGGCGTCACCGCCGAGCATGGGCACGTTCCAGCCCATTTCCATCTTCTGGCGCAGCAACATGCCGGCTTCGGGATAGTAGCCGGTGAAGAAGATGACGTCGGGGGCGGCGGATTTCAGCTTGGTCAGGATGGCGTTGTAGTCGCGCTCGCCGGGGGTCAGGGCGTCGTAGAAGGCGATGGTCTTGCCTTCTTTTTCGAGCAGGGACTTGGCTTCGTCGGCCAGGCCCTTGGCGTAGGAGGTGTTGTCATGAAGAATGGCGATCTTGCCGTAACCGAGGGTGCCCAGGGTCTTGGCGGCGACCATGCCCTGCTCGTCATCGCGGGGGCAGGTGCGGAAGAAGAGGGGCAGTCCCTTTTCGGACAGGCGGATGGCCGTGGAACCGGTTGCCACCTGCAGGATGTTGGACTCGGCGTAGATGTTCTGGGAGGCTTCGGTCACGGAGGAGCCGTACGTGCCAATAACGGCGGAAATTTCCTTGGTGGTCAGGCGTGTGGCGGCCAGGGCTGCCTGGCGGGGGTCGCCGCCGTCGTCTTCGATCACGATCTCGACCTGATCGCCGTTAATGCCGCCGGCCTTGTTGGTCTCGGCCGCGAGCAGTTCGACGATCTGCTTCATATCCTGGCCTTCGCTGGCCCAGGAACCCGTCAGGGGGCACATGAGGCCGATGCGGATGGTCTTGGCCCAGGCCGAGCCCAGGGTCAACGCTACGAGGGCCAGGGTCAGGAATCCAAGTGTACACAGTTTTCTCTTCATGAAGTCCTCCTTCAGGTTGCAGAGCCCTTGGGTCCGCGGGCGGCGGACCGGTTGTTGATGAGATATGGAACCGGAGAATCCGGATTACCCCCTTAGGGAAAAAACAAGGGTCGGAAGCGATAACGAAGGGACTAATATGCAAAAAATGTAAAAAACGACTACATGAGAACTGCCGGGAAATCAATTTCTTTCCAAAAAGAGAAAAGTGCTCGGACGAGTCGTGTTTGATCCGGTGAATGTTCGGCCGATGTGAGATATTCCAAATTTTATTCGATATCAATGCATGGGCGGGGGCAGATTCCGGAGAAATCAGGAATTATGGGCTCAAGGCGCCGGGATCGTTCAGGCGATCCGTAAAAAGGGGCATGCGAATGGGCTGTCGCGGGGTGAAAAAAAGGCTTGCCGGAGTTGGTTCCGGCAAGCCTGCGATGTGAAGACGCGGTGTTTGCGCTAGATGACCCAGTCGTCGTCCGCTTCGATGGGGGCGAAGCCGCGGCGCATGGTGTTTTCGCAGACCAGCCGCGGGTCCATGAACTGCAGCAGGTAGTCCGGTCCGCCAGCTTTGGAGCCCACGCCGGACATGTTGAAGCCGCCGAAGGGGTGGCGTTCCACCAGCGCGCCGGTGGAACCGCGGTTCAGATACAGGTTGCCGACGTTGAATTCCGTCCGGGCCCGGTCCAGATGCTTGGGGCTGCGTGAGAACACCGCCCCGGTCAGGGAGTAGCGGGTGGAGTTGGCCCATTCCAGGGCCTGGTCGAAGTTCTTGGCTTTCATGACCGCCAGGACCGGGCCGAAGACCTCTTCCTGGGCGATGCGGTGCTCGGGGGTAATGCCCTCGACGATGGTCAGGGGCACGTAGTAACCGCCCGTCGGAGTGGGCCGGGAGACCAGAAGCTTGCCTTCGCTTTTGGCGATCTCGATGTATTTGAGGACGTTGGCCTGGGCCTTGTCGTCAACCACCGGTCCCATGAAGTAGGTCGGATCCTCGGCGGGTCCGATGGCCAGGGACTTGGATCCCTCGACCAGGCGTTCGATGAACTTGTTGAAGATCGGCTCCACCACGATGACGCGTGAGCAGGCCGAGCATTTCTGTCCCTGGAAGGCGAAGGCCGAATGCAGCACTTCGCGGATGGCCTCGTCCAGGTCGGCGTCGTCGTCGATGATGATGGCGTTCTTGCCGCCCAGTTCGGCGATGACCTTCTTGTTCTGCTTCTGGCCGGGCTGGACTTCGGATGCCTTGTTGATGATGCGGTGCCCGACTTCCATGGACCCGGTGAAGGCGATCAGCGCGATGTCCGGGTGCTGGACGAGGTAGTCGCCCATGACCGAGCCGCGGCCCGGGACGTAGTTGAACACGCCGGCGGGGAGGCCCGCCTTGCGGAAGATTTCGGCCAGGGTGAAGCCCACCACGGAGGACGGGCCGGCCGGCTTGTACAGGACCGGGTTGCCGGTCACGATGGCCGCCGCGCTCATGCCGCAGCTGATGGCCAGGGGGAAGTTCCACGGCGCGATGACGGCCGCGATGCCTTTGGGCTGGTACATGAGCTGGCTCATTTCACCCGGAGCGCGGCCCATGCGCTGGGGCTTGCCGAGGCGGATCATCTCGCGGGCGTAGTATTCGAGGAAGTCGATGGCCTCGGCCACGTCGGCCTGGGCCTGATCGTACTGCTTGCCGACCTCCAGGGTCTGCCAGGCCGAGAGCGTGAAGATCTCCTTGCGGGCGATGGCGGCCGCCTTCAGCAGGTACTCGGCGCGCTCCTCGGGCTTCAGCGCCTTCCAGCCCGGGGCGGCATTTTTGGCTGCGTCGATGGCCAGGTCGATCTCCTTCGTCGAAGCCTGGCAGATGGTGCCGATGATTTCGTCCGGATTGGCCGGGTTGACTGAAGCCAGCTTGTCAGCGGTGCGCACTTCCTTGCCGCCGATGATGAGCGGGTATTCCCTGCCGAGCTGGCCGCGGACCTCGGCGACGGCGTCGGTAAAGGCCTTGCGCACCGCTTCCTTGGTGAAATCGGCGAAGGGCTCGTTCTCGAAGCGGGCCAGGCCGGAGGCCTCGGGCTCCGCCTTGGGAGTGCGGCAGGACTTTTCGCGTTCGGCCGTCAGGACCGGGTTTTCCAGCAGGCGGTCGATTTCCGCCTCTTCGGCGAAGGACTGGCGCAGGAAGGATTCGTTGGCCGTGTTCTCCAGGAGGCGCCGGACCAGGTAGGCCATGCCCGGGAGCAGGTCGCCGTAGGGGGCGTAGAGGCGGACGCGTTTGGCGACGTTGAGGAGGCCTTTGCGTACGGGCTCGGCCATGCCGTAGAGCACTTGGAACTCATAGCGGTCCTCTGGCACGTTCAGGTCCTTGGCCGTTTCCAGGACCGCGGCGATGGTGCGGATGTTGTGCGAGGCACAGCCGAAGTGGCAGATGTCGTGGTTTTCCAGGATGATCCGGGCCTGACGTTCGTAAGCAGCGTCGCTGTCGGCCTTGACGGTCCAGACCGGGATCTCCCAGCCGTTCTGCTTGGCGATGACGGTCTCGGAATCCCAGTAGGCGCCCTTGACGAGGCGGATGGAGATGGGGAGCTTCTGGGCGCGGGCCCAGGCCAGCAGGTCGGCCAGATCGCGGTCCGTATCCCTGAGGTAGGCCTGCAGGACGATGCCCAGGTGCGGATAATCGCGGAATTCTTCGCTGGAACGCAGACGCCGGTAGACCTCAAGAGTGATGTCCTTGAACTTGTACTGCTCCATGTCGATGCGCATGAAGCCGTTCATTTCCTTCACCTTGCGCAGGATGGTGGCAAGACGGTCCTGGATGCCGCGGACCGACCCTTCGAAATCCTTGGGCGAGGCCTGGGAAAAGAGGGCCGTGGGCTTGACCGAAATGTTGACCTTGGGGGCGTGTCCCCAGTCCAACGCTCCCACGCCCAGGGCGGGCCAGGCGGCCTGCTCCTTCTTGAGAGCGTCCAGGAGTTCCATGTATTCATTGAGATAGGCTTCGGACTCGATTTCGCTGACCGAGGCCTCGCCCAGGATGTCCACGGTGAAGGCGAAGCCGTCCTTGCGGATCTTTTTCAGGTTCTTCATGGCATCGGAGGTGTTCTCGCCGATGATGAACTGCTTGGCCATGCCCTCGATATTGGCGCGGATGGTCTTGGCCATGAGGCCGGCGGCGAGCTTGCCGCCCAGGCCGGAGCCCATGGCGCCCGCGCCCCATTTGAGGACCTTGGGGACGTCCTGGTCGTCACCGGCGAAATATTCGTCGATGTGTCTGGTCAGGGAGTCGGAGGTGTTCAGGTACGGCAGGACGTCGACGAACCGGAAGAGCTGGATCTTGAAGTTTTCGTTCTTCATGGACCAGTCCATGACCTTGCCGGTCCACCAGCCCTTGTTGAAGATGGAAGGCGCTTCGCCGGAAATGCTGGCAAAGAACTCCTTGCCGCGTTCGCGGATCTTTTTGTCCAAAGCTGAACTGTCCATGCCGTGCTCCTGGTTTTAAGGAATGTTATTTTGTCGTTTTCTTGGGTTGCCTGCACTCTATGAACTGCAGGGAAAGGGCCTGCGTTTCCTTGAGGGTGTCGAGGACCAGCGTGGTCCGGCTGTCGCGCACCCCGGGTATTTCGCCGAATTTTTTCATCAGGAGGGCCAGGGTCTCGGTGCTGCTGACCCGGGCCTTGACCAGATAATTGTATTCTCCGGCGGTCCAGTGAACTTCCTGAACCTCGTCCATCCTGGCCAGTTCCCGCCCTATGTCCGAGCTCCCCACGGCGTCGGCGGTCTTGATCTGGATGAACGTCGAGAGGGAGATTCCGAGGGCCTTGGGGTTCAGGCGGACCTCGTAGCCCCCGATGATGCCCTTTTGTTCAAGCTTCTTGACGCGTTCGAGGACGCCGGATGGAGCCATGCCGATCTGGCGGGCCAGTTCGGCGTTGGTGATCTTTCCGTTCTCTTGAAGGATGTTCAGGATCTGGATGTCTGTGCTGTCTAACATGGTGCGTTGTCTCTCTTTTTGGAAATATAATTCTAAATAAAATCTTCGTCAATGAAGATTGCCATTATTGGGAAATGGCGGGTTTTGTCCATTTCCCAAGAAACACCGGGTCCGATTGCCGGGGCAGTCGGAAACGCGGATATGAATATCATTCGATTCTTTGGTCAAGAAAAAGAATAAAGCTGGCAAAAATCCGGAATCCTCAGCCTGCGTGTAAATTTTTATCAGAGGGGTGCGGTCGGCATCCGAAATTTGTCAACTGTGCGGAATACCAACCGGGACGTGCTTCTTTTCGTCATGATCTGGCCGGCGTTGGGCAGGATTTTGCAAGAACGCAGTGTTTGACCTTCGCAGGCTCTGTGTTTAGAGTGCTGGGGCCTCATCGGTACGGGCATGACGGCTGCTTTGCCGCCCGTGCTTTTGATGGGATTCCTAACATATAACCCCCCCAATCATCCATGCCCAAGAGAACAGATCTCAAGAAAATAATGCTCATCGGCTCGGGCCCAATCGTCATCGGACAGGCCTGCGAGTTCGACTATTCCGGCACCCAGGCCCTCAAGGCCCTCAAGGAAGAGGGATACGAGGTCATCCTGGTCAATTCAAACCCGGCGACGATTATGACCGATCCGAACCTGGCCGACCGGACGTACATCGAACCCATCGAGCCCGAAACCGTGGCCCGCATCATTGAAAAGGAACGCCCCTGCGCCCTTCTCCCGACCCTTGGCGGCCAGACCGGCCTGAACACGGCCGTGGCCGTGGCCGAGAACGGGGTCCTGGAGAAGTTCGGGGTCGAGCTTATCGGCGCGTCCCTGCCGGCCATCAAGAAGGCCGAGAGCCGCCAGCTCTTCCGCAAGGCCATGGAAAAGATCGGCCTCAAGGTCCCCAAAAGCGGCATCGCCCGTACCCTGGAAGACGTCCGGGAATGGGGCGAGAAGCTCAAGTTTCCCATCATCGTCCGTCCGGCCTTCACGCTGGGCGGAACGGGCGGCGGCGTAGCCTACAACAAAGAGGACCTTGAGCGCATCGCCCAACAAGGCCTGGCCGCCAGCCTGACGACCGAGGTCATGCTGGAGGAGTCGCTTCTGGGCTGGAAGGAGTACGAGCTCGAAGTCGTCCGCGACAAGAAGGACAACTGCGTCATCATCTGCTCCATCGAGAACCTCGACCCCATGGGCGTGCATACCGGCGACTCCGTCACCGTGGCCCCGGCCCAGACCCTGACCGACGACGAATACCAGAAGATGCGTGACGCCTCCCTGGCCATCATGCGCGAGATCGGCGTCGAGACCGGCGGTTCCAACGTGCAGTTCGCGCTGAACCCGGCCAACGGCGACATGATGATCATCGAGATGAACCCGCGCGTGTCGCGGTCCTCGGCCCTGGCATCCAAGGCCACGGGCTTCCCCATCGCCAAGATCGCGGCCAAGCTGGCCATCGGGTACACCCTGGACGAGCTGCAGAACGACATCACCCGCGAGACCATCGCCGCCTTCGAACCGACCATCGACTACGTGGTCATCAAGATCCCGCGCTTCACCTTCGAGAAGTTCCCCGGCGCCGAGGATTACCTGACCACGGCCATGAAGAGCGTGGGCGAGACCATGGCCATCGGACGCACCTTCAAGGAGGCCCTGCAGAAAGGCCTGCGCTCCCTGGAGATCGGCTACCCCGGCCTTGGCAAGAATTTCGACGGCCACCTCCCCGACACGGAGGAGATTCTGGCCGGGCTGCGCAAGCCCAACTCGAAGCGGCTTTTCCAACTCCGGCACGCCTTGCTGGCCGGATTGACCGAGGAGGAGATCTTCGAAGCCTCGGCCATCGATCCCTGGTTCATCCGCCAGTTCAAGGACATCGTGGATTTCGAGGCGGTGCTCAAGAACGTCGGGCTGCAGGGCAACCTGACCGTGGACAATCCCGACTTCGTCACCGTGCTGCGGCAGGCCAAGTCCATGGGCTTCTCGGACCGCCAGCTGGCCACCCTGTGGAAGCGCAAGGAGATCGACATCCGCAACATGCGCAAGGAGGCCGGCATACTCCCGACCTACAAGCTCGTCGACACCTGCGCTGCAGAGTTTGAAGCGTACACTCCTTACTATTACTCCACCTACGAGACCGAGAACGAAGCCCGCGTCTCCGACCGGCGCAAGGTCGTCATCCTTGGCGGCGGGCCCAACCGCATCGGGCAGGGCATCGAATTCGATTACTGCTGCGTGCACGCCTCCTACGCCCTGCGCGAGATGGGTATCGAGTCCATCATGGTCAACTCCAACCCGGAGACGGTCTCGACCGACTATGACACCTCCGACCGCCTCTACTTCGAGCCCCTGACCCGCGAGGACGTGCTGGCCATCATCGAGCAGGAGAAGCCCGAGGGCGTCATCGTCCAGTTCGGAGGGCAGACGCCGCTGAACCTGGCCGTGCCGCTTCTGCGCGAGGGCGTGCCCATTCTGGGCACATCGCCGGATTCCATCGACCGCGCCGAAGACCGCGAGCGCTTCCAGGCCCTGCTCAAGAAGCTCGACCTGCTGCAGCCCAACAACGGCACGGCCATGAGCGTGGAGGAGGCCATCGTCGTGGCCGCCCGCATCGGATACCCCGTGGTGGTTCGGCCTTCCTACGTGCTGGGCGGCCGGGCCATGGACATCGTCTATGACGACAAGTCCCTGCGCGAATACTTTGACAAGCATGTGACCGTGGCGCCCGAGCACCCCATCCTCATCGACAAGTTTCTGGAGAACGCCATCGAGATCGATGTGGATGCACTGAGCGACGGCCAGGATACGTATGTGGCCGGCATCATGGAGCACATCGAGGAAGCCGGCATCCACTCCGGGGACTCGGCCTGCGTGTTGCCGCCGCATACCGTGGGGATGATGTGGATTCAGGAGATCGAGCGCCAGACCAAGGCCCTGGCCAGGGAGCTGGGCGTGGTCGGTCTCATGAACATCCAGTTCGCCCTCAAGGACGAACAGATCTTCATTCTGGAAGTGAACCCGCGCGCCTCGCGCACCTCGCCCTTCGTCTCCAAGGCCACGGGCGTGCCCCTGGCCAAACTGGCCACACGGGTCATGATGGGCGAGAAGCTTGCGGATCTGAAGCCCTGGGCCATGCGTAAGGGCGGCTACTACTCCGTGAAGGAGGCGGTCCTGCCGTTCAACCGGTTCCCCGGCGTCGACGCCTTGCTGGGGCCGGAGATGCGCTCCACCGGAGAGGTCATGGGCATCGACCCGTCCCTGGGCCTGGCCTTCATGAAGGCACAGCTGGCGGCGGGGCAATTCCTGCCGGCCTCGGGCTGCGTGTTCATCTCGGTCAACGATCACGACAAGAGCGGCATCATCATCCCCGCCAAGACCTTCCAGAAGCTCGGGTTCACAATCATGTCAACCCGGGGCACGGCCGCCTTCCTGGCCGGGCACGGGGTCGAGTGCCAGGTGGTGAACAAGGTTTACGAAGGCCGTCCCAACGTCATCGATCACATCAAGAACGGGGACATCCAGCTCGTCATCAACACGTCGTCGGGCAAGCGCACCAAGGAGGACTCCTCCGAGTTGCGCCGCACCACGGTCATGTACGGTCTGCCCTACACGACCAACCTTGCCGCGGCCAAAGCGCTGGCCATGGCCATCAAGGAGCGCAGCGCCGCGGGGCTCGACGTCAAATGCCTGCAGGAGTATTACCGGGATTCCGGTCGCGATTATTAGACTCCGAAGATCCGGAGTCGCGTATTTTTGGTGCAAAGCTCAGGACCTTCGGCGGTCCTGGGCTTTTACACATTCAGGAACACCTACACGGAACGTGAAACGATATGAAAAAGGAAGCTTGCGGATTATTTGGAATTTACGGCCACCCGGAAGCGGCGCGCATGACCTATTTCGGTCTGTACGCCCTCCAGCACAGAGGGCAGGAGAGCGCCGGCATCATCACCTGGGACGGGCAGACCATCCGTGAACAGCGCGGAATGGGGCTGGTCGCGGACGTGTTCGAGGAACGCCACCTGGGGCATCAGCTCAAGGGCAGCGTGGCCATGGGCCACATCCGCTACTCCACGACAGGGGCGTCGCTGATCCGTAACGCCCAGCCCTTCAAGGTCACCTACAAGGGCATGAACCTGGCCCTGGCCCACAACGGCAATCTGGTCAACACCATAACCCTGCGCGAGGAGTTGGAAAACCAGGGCACGATTTTCCAGACCACCATGGACAGCGAGGTCATCATGCACCTGGTGGCCAAGTACATGAACGGCGGCACGCCCGAGGAGGCCATCGCCAAGGCCTGCAGCCGCATCCAGGGGTCCTACAGCCTGCTGTTCATGGTCAACCAGAAGCTCATAGCCGTGCGCGACCCCTGGGGCTTCCGGCCCCTGTCCCTGGGCCGCGTCGGCGATGCCTACGTGCTGGCCTCCGAGACCTGCGCCTTCGATCTGCTGGAGGCCGAGTACCTGCGTTGCCTCGACCCGGGCGAGATGCTCGTCATCGAGGACGGCCGCATGATGTCGCACCGCTTCATGGAGCCGGCCGACAAGCAGAGCTCCTGCATTTTCGAGCTCATCTACTTCGCCCGCCCCGACTCCCTGGTTTTCGACCAGGAAGTTTACAACGCCCGCAAGAGCATGGGCAAGATTCTGGCCCAGGAATGTCCCGTTGACGCGGATTTCGTCATGCCTTTCCCCGACTCGGGAGTTTACGCGGCCGTTGGCTACGCCCAGCAGTCGGGCCTCCCTTTCGAGGCCTGCATGATCCGCAACCATTACGTCGGCCGGACCTTCATTCAACCGACTCAGGGCATGCGCGACTTTTCGGTGCGCGTGAAACTCAACCCCGTCAAAACCATGATCAAGGGCAAGCGCGTCGTCATCGTCGAGGACTCCATCGTGCGCGGCACGACCATCCGCACCCGCGTCAAGCAGCTCCGGGAGCTGGGGGCCAAGGAGATCCACATGCGCGTGAGCTGCCCGCCCATCCGCTATCCCTGCTATTACGGCATCGACTTCTCTTCCAAAGGCGAGCTCATCGCGGCCAACCATTCCGTGGCCGACATCGGCCGTTACCTGGGTCTGGACAGCCTGCACTACATCACCATCGGAGGGCTCCTCAAGGCCGTGCGCGCCCCTGAGAACTTCTGCCTGGCCTGCTTCAACGGCGCCTATCCGGTGCTGCCCGACGAGGGCGTGGGCAAGCTGTCCCTGGAGTGCTGCTAGATGAGCGGCGGAAACATGCAGACAGACTGGCTGGCCAAGGCCCGCGAGGTGCTCGACATCGAGGCCCGGGGCCTCCAGGCCGTGCGTGACCGGCTGGACGGGGCTTTCGTGCGCGCCTTGGAGCTGATGGCCGCCTGCACGGGGCGTGTCGTCATCACGGGCCTGGGCAAGTCCGGGCTGGTCGGGCGCAAGATCGCCGCGACTCTGAGCAGCACCGGCACGCCGTCCTTTTTCCTGCATCCGGTGGAAGGCGCCCACGGCGATCTGGGCATGATCCGCCGCGAGGACGTCGTCGTGGCCATCTCCAATTCCGGGGAGACCGACGAACTCAACAATGTCCTGCCGAGCCTCAAGTCCCTGGCGGGGGCGGTCATCTCCCTGACGGGAGGGACGCGTTCGACCATGGCCGCACTTTCCGACGTGGTCATCGACACGTCCGTGCCGTGCGAGGCCTGCCCCCTGGGAGTGGCGCCCACGGCCAGCACCACCGCGACCCTGGCGGTGGGCGACGCCCTTGCGGTCTGCCTCATCGAGTGGAAGTCCTTCGCCCTGGATGATTTCCGCCGTTTCCACCCTGGCGGGGCTTTGGGGCAGCGCCTGGCCCGGCGTGTAGAGGAGCTTATGCGCGCTTCGCAACTGCCCGTTACGCCCAGCGGGGCGTCCCTGGGACAGGCCCTGGAGGTTCTCAATGCCGGGAAACTGGGATGCGTCTGCGTGCTGGACGGCCACGGCCGTCTGCTGGGCCTGCTGACCGACGGCGACGTGCGTCGCCTGGTGTGCGCGGGCCGACTGGACATGGACGCCACGGTGGACACGGTCATGAACGCCTCCCCCCTGCACGCCGAGCCCGGCCAGCAGGCCGCCGAGGTGCTGGATCTCATGGAGTCCCGTGCCATCACCGTTCTGCCCGTGGTCGCTCCGGATCGGACCCTGGCCGGCATGGTGCACATGCACGACGTGCTCGGCAAGGGCCGGGTCAAGTTTTCCCGCTCCTGAAGTGGTTGCGGGCCCATCACGAAATATTTTTCCCGAGCGCCATGAACGAATCATCCATCATCCATCCAGACGTCTGTCGCCGTTGCGCGGCCAAAGGCCGGACCTGTTGCACCGTGACAAGCGGCGACGAGGAATTCTGCTTCCCGATTTCCGTATCCGAAATGGCGGCCATCCGCGCCGCCGGGCAGGGCGGGGAGGAATCCTTCGTTCTCGTGTCCAACACGGAAGGCTTCGTCGATCAGCTGGCCCATCTCATGCCTGAGCGCAATATCGAAGAGGCTTTCCCCGCCAAGGGTTCCCACTGGCGCCTGGCCACCACGGCGGAGGGTTGCTGCGTCTTTCTTGGCGGGGGCGGTTGCATTTTGGACCGGGAGGTCCGGCCCCTGTACTGCAGGCTATTCCCGCTGTGGTCCTTTCACGGTCAGCTGACCTGGTTCACGGCCGAGGAGTGCCTGGCCAACGCGGAGTGCGCCTCCCTGGCGGCCATGATCCGGGCCATGGGCACGGATGCCGACGAGGTCAGGTCCCTGTTCGCGGACATGTGCGCGAAGCTTGGCCTGGAGAGTATGTAACAAGGTGAATTTATGAAAATAGTTAAGATATTGCTGGTCCTTTTCATTCTTGGCGTTTTTCTGGCTGCAGGCGCTGGAGTGGGGCTGTACTACTGGGCCCAGGAGGACCTGCCCGGATTCACGAAACTCAGCGACTATTCCCCTGCCCTGGCGACGACCGTGCGCGCCCGGGATGGGCGGATTCTCGGTTATTTCTATCGTGAGAAGCGTTTTCTCATTCCCCTGTCCATGATGAGCCCCATCACGGTCAAAGCCTTCCTGGCTGCGGAAGATTCGGGATTCTACCAGCACGAGGGCGTTGACCTGCCGGGCATCTTCCGTGCTGCGGTCAAGAACGTCGTGGCCGGGAGCATCGTCCAGGGCGGCAGCACCATCACGCAGCAGGTCATCAAGTCCATGCTGCTCACTCCCGAACGCAGCTACGAGCGCAAGATCAAGGAGATCATCCTGGCCTACCGCCTGGAGAAGTACCTGACCAAGGACGAGATCCTGACCATCTACCTCAATCAGATTTACCTCGGCGCCAAGGCCTACGGCGTGGAGGCGGCGGCCAGGGAGTATTTCGGCGTAAGCGCTTCCCAGCTGACCCTGGCCCAGGCAGCCCTCCTGGCAGGCCTGCCCAAGGCTCCTTCGCGGTACTCCCCCTATGGCAACCCGGAAAGGGCCAGGGAGCGCCAGCTTTATGTGCTGAGTCGGCTGCGTGATCTGGGCTGGATCAATGGCCCGGAATACGAGGCCGCGGTCAACGAGCCTTTGGTGTACGGGGCGCAGGAAGACCCGTCCTGGAAGATCGGGCCGTACTATCTGGAAGAGGTGCGCAGGCAGCTGGTGGAGATGTACGGCGAGGACAGGGTCTATGCCGGCGGCCTGCAGGTGCGCACGGCCGTGGACCTCGACCATCAGACCTTTGCGGACCAGGCTCTGCGTGAGGGTTTGCGCGAAACCTCCAAGCGTCACGGATGGCAGGGGCCGGTCATGAACCTCGAGCTTGACGGGTACGAGGAATTTTTGCGGGGGCAGCGTGTCGACGGGCTCAAGGCCGGGGACTGGACGCAGGTTCTGGTCACAGGTGTGGAAAAGGCCGGAGCCAAGGTCCGCTTCGGGACGCGTTCGGGCGTCATACCCGTGGCTTCCATGGAGTGGGCCAGACAGCCCAACCCCAAGCTTGCCCCCGAGGAGGCCGGCAAGGTGAGCGATGCGCGCAAGGTGCTCAAACCCGGCGAAGTCATCTGGGCCTCGGTGGTCGAAACCTCCGAAGACAAGCCCTGGAAGCTTGCCCTGGAGCAGGAGCCCAAGGTCGAGGGGGCCCTGGTCTCCATGGATCCGCGTAGCGGGGAGGTCCTGGCGTTGTGCGGCGGGTACGATTTTTTCCGCAGCCAGTTCAACAGGGCCACCCAGGCCCTGCGGCAGCCCGGTTCGGCCTTCAAGCCCATCGTCTACTCGGCGGCTCTGGACAACGGCTTCACGGCGGCCAGCATCGTCCTGGACGCGCCCATCGTCTATGAGGACGGAACCGGGGAGATGTGGAAGCCCGAGAATTTCGAAGGCATCTTCTACGGGCCGACGCTCCTGCGCACGGCCCTGGTCAAGTCCCGCAACCTGGTCACCATCCGCGTGGCCCAGCAGGTCGGCATCAGAAAGATCATCGAACGCGGCCAGGCCATGGGCCTGACCGGCATCATGGAGCCGAACCTCTCCCTGGCCCTGGGTTCGGGGCAGTTCAGCCCCCTGAACATGTGTCAGGCCTACTCGGCCTTCGCCCGGGGCGGCTCCTACATCAAGCCCCGCTTCATCGAGAGCGTGGCGTCCCCGTGGGGAGAACAGCTCTTCACCTCCGCCCCGGAGACCGGCCAGGCCATGTCCCCGGAGACGGCGTACATCATCTCCCACCTGCTGCAGCAGGTCATTCAGGAAGGGACCGGCGTGAGGGCCAAGGTTCTGGGGCGGCCCCTGGCCGGCAAGACCGGCACCACCAACGACGAACAGGACGCATGGTTCATGGGCTTCTCCCCGTATCTGCTGACAGGCGTCTGGGTCGGCTATGATCAGATTCGACCCATGGGCAAGTACGAGACCGGCGCCCGCGCCGCCCTGCCCATCTGGATCGATTACCGCGCCAAGGTCGAGCCTGGGTATCCCGTGGAGAACTTCACGGTTCCCCCCGGCATCGTCATGGCCCGAGTGGACGCCCGCACGGGCCTGCTGGCGGGCCCGGGCACGGCCGAAGCGTACATGCTTCCCTTCCAGAACGGCACCGAGCCGCTCCAGTCGGCCGGATCGGACGAGCTTGACGCGGCTCCCGGTTCATCCAACGCCGGCGGGGAAAGCCTGCTCAAGCAGATCTTCTAGCCACCGGAACAGACTGGTCCGGCTCCGGCTCGCACGGGCGACCGGGGCCGGGCCAGTGACCTCAATTCAGGCATAATTCATGAAGTTTTTCGAAGAAGCCAAAGTCATCCTGCGCCGATCCGCGAGCATCACCCTGGCGCTCTACAAGATCATGGTCCCCATCATCATCGTGGTCAAAGTCCTGCAGGAGCTCAACCTGATTTCCTGGCTGGCCCTTCCGCTGGCACCCGTCATGGCTCTGGTCGGGCTGCCCGGAGAGATGGGGCTGGTCTGGGCCACGGCCATGATCAACAACATCTACAGCAGCATGATCGTGTTCG